>NZ_CP083956.1:1200000-1522500 GCF_006442795.2 Mesorhizobium sp. B1-1-8 | reverse complement strand
ATCGCCGCTTGGCGAATCAGTCAGCCGCGCGAATCGTCCTTTCGCGCCGGCCATGGTGACGCCTGCCCCGGCACGGTCATCCAGGCGATGATCGCCGACAACAGACAAAGCAGCGTCGTCACCACGGCAACCGCGGCAAAAGCCGAATCGCTGGCGGCAATCCTTGTCGCGTTGATGTCGGTCGCAAGCCCCGCCATGGCCGGCTCGCCGAAACCGGGCATGCCGGAGGCATTGCCGGTGATCCGCGCATAGACGAATGCAGCGAGCGAGCCCATCGCCGCCACCGCGATGAGGCCGCCAACACGCGAGACGGCGTTGTTGATGCCGGAGGCCGCCCCCGTATCTTTGTCTTCGACCGATGTCATGACGGCAGTCGACAGCGGCGACACGACCAGTGCCATGCCTAGCCCCATCAGCGCCATCAGCGGAAAGGTGCCGGTCCAGAAATTATGGATGCCGGCATAAGTGAGCAGCGCAAGGCCGGCAAAGGCGATGGCGACGACGAGGCTGCCGCCGGCGATCGGCAAGCGCGGACCGATCCGGTCGGACCACTGGCCGGCCGGGCCTGACAGCAGCGCGATCAACACCGACAGCGGCAGGAAGATGAAGCCGACCTCGGCCGAACTCAGCCCCCAGCCCGCGATCAAAAGCATCGGCAGGTAGAACAGATTGGCCGACAGCGCGAAATAGAGGAAGAAGGTCGCCAGATTGGCCCCGGCGAAAGCCTTGATGCGAAACAGGCTGAGATCGATCATCGGTTCGCGATGCCTGCGCTCATAGAGGATGAAGACGACAAGCACAACCGCGCCGGCGATGATAGCCGGGCCCGACATCAGCCCGCCGCCTTCGGCATTCATCGCCGTCAGCCCGTAGGCCAGCGCTCCGAAGGCGAGCGTCGCCAGCCCCGCGCCGCCGAGATCGAGGCCGCGCTTTTCGGTCGGCTGGTCGGCCGGGATCTTGGCCAGCAGCAGGTAGATCGAAACCAGCCCGAGCGGCAGGTTGACGGCGAAGATCGCGCGCCAGACGCCGTTGCCGAAGGTCGACAGCACGAAACCGCCGAGCACCGGGCCAAGTGCCGTCGTCAGCGCCGAGGCGGCTGCCCAGATGCCGATCGCCCGGCCGCGCTCTTTTTTCGGATAGGCCTTGGCGATTATGGCGAGGCTGCCCGGCACCATGATGGCGGCACCGATGCCCTGGATGGCGCGGAAGCCGATCAGTATCGTCGGATTGGGCGCCAGGGCGCAGGCAAGCGACGCGGCGATGAACAGCGCGATACCAACCACGAAGGCGTGCCTGAGGCCAAATCGGTCACCGGCCGCACCTCCCACCAGAATCAGCGCCGACAGCGTCAGCGCATAGGCGTTGGAGATCCACTGCGCTTGCGCCAGACTGGCGCCGAGATCGACGCGCAAGGCCGGTATGGCGATCGCCAGGACCGAGCCGTCGATGAAGCCGAGCGCCGAAGCCAGGATCGCCGCGATCAGCACGAACCTGCGCTGCGACTGCGGACAGAAGGTTCCGTTCCGAACGGGCCCGTTCAGGGCCGCAGCTTCGCCTGGAGATGTCATGGAGCCTGCTTAGACCTCCGCTGCCCCTGCAACAACCGGCCACAGCCTTGCAGTCCTTGAAACCAGATTCGAGCTGGCCGCATGGATAGGAGCCACCTCTGCCCCGGATGCAAACGGCACATGGCATGTTAACGTTCCACGCGGAGCACCACGCAAAGAGGGGAAGCCGCATGAAACGACCGCTTGAACCGACGGCCGAATCGCGCGGGCGCATTGTCGGCATCACCGATGGCGTCTTCGCCATTGCGCTCACGCTGATCGTGCTGGAGATCAGGGTGCCGTCGCATGAGGCGGTCCATTCGGAAGGCGAGCTGCTCTCGGCGATCGTGGCGCTGGCGCCGCGTTTTCTGACCTATGCGCTGAGCTTTTTGACGCTGACCATCTTCTGGTTCGGCCAGCAGGCGCAGCATGGGCTGATCGCAAAATCGGACCGGCGGCTGGCGACGCTGAACCTGTGCTTTCTCGCCTTCATTGCGCTGTTGCCGTTCTCCACCGACCTTCTGGCCGACTTTCTCGAATTCAGACTGGCGGTGCTGGTCTACTGGCTGAACCTGCTGATGCTCGGCGCCACCTTGCTTGCCAGTTGGTGGTACGCCGAAAAGAACGGCTTTTTGGCCGAAGGCGTCGATGCCGAAACGACACGCACCGTCTACCTGCGCATCGTCAAGGCGCAGATCCTGTGGGCGATCGGCGCAGCGCTCTGCCTCTTCAGCCCGCTGCTCAGCGTCGGCTTCATCCTGGTAGCGCAGCTCGCTTATGCCGTCGCGCCACGCAGCTCACTGCTGCGCAATATCATCGGCTGAAGATCCGCCGACGAATTCGACGGTAACGCCCGGCGACACCAGCTTGGCGAGCTCGCGCGCGTCCCAGTTGGTCAGGCGCACGCAGCCGTGGCTTTCGGTCTTGCCGATCTTGGAAGGATCGGGCGTGCCGTGGATGCCGTAGGTCGGCTTGTCGAGCGCGATCCACACCGAGCCGACCGGCCCGTTCGGCCCCGGCGGAATGGTCAGGACCTTGTCGTTATCGCCCTGCTTGAAATTGATGCTGGGGTTGTAGGTGTAATTGGGGTCGAGCGCGACGCGCGACACAGTATGCGTGCCGGTAGGCGACGGTGTGTCGGCCGAGCCGATGGTTGCGGGATAGGCTGCGACCAGCTTGCCGCCCGCATCATAGGCATAGACTTCCTTCTTGGTCTTGTCGGCGACGACGCGCGCGACCGGCGTCGACACCAGTTGGCCGAAATTGGCGACCTTGATGATCGTGCCGGGCCGACTGAAATCGAGGCCTTTGTTGATCGACTTCAGATAGTTCTCATCCATGTGGAAGCGCTCGGCGAGCGCCTCGGTGACCGAGGTGTAGCCCATGCGGTCGAGCCGGGCTTTCTGGCTGTAGTCCTCCGGTATCGAGGCGACATAGGGGCCGGCCGCGTCTTCCGGGGTGATCGTGTAGGAGGCGAAGGCATCGCCGCCGGACTGCGACAGTGCCGCCTGGATGCCGACGGCGTCGGTCGATTTCAGATTGCTGCCGTTGATCTGGTTGTAGGCGGCCAAAGCCTTATCGACATTCGAGCCGAAGCGCCCGTCGATCACGCCCGGCGAAGCGCCGCCGCGGTCGAGCAGCACCTGCAGCGCAGCTATGTCCTGACGCGCCCCGAGCGACAGCGACGGATCGACGGTGGCCTTGCCGCCGGTATCCGGCGGCAGCGCGGCCTGCGTCTCCGGGTTGACCTGCAGAACTTCGCCCTGGCCAGGCTGCTCCGGACCGATCGATGCCTCATCCAGCGGCTGGCGCTTGATGGTGTTCGACTTTGGCGCCTCCGGATAGGTGGTGGCATACCCTTCATCGTTCGGCGCCGGCGGATAAGCATCGACCGAATTGTCGTTATAAGGATCGTTCTCGTCGACCGGCGGCGAAATGACCCTGCCGTTCTCTTCCAGCTGCCTGCGGCGGAAGCGGGCCATGTCGTCGGGATTGTCGAGATAGTAGCGGTCGTCGTCCTCGACCGGCGCGCGCCCGAGCTCCTGCATCCGCAACTGGCGGCGCAGCGCCCGGCGATCGAGCCGGGTCTGCGGCGGCTGGATGGCGATGACCTTGCCGGTGTCGGCATCGACAAGCACCCGGTTGCCCCTGGCATCGTAATAAATGTCGATATTGCCGTCTTGGGCAAGCAGGAGCGCGCCACGCTGAGCGGGCCGAACCGCCTTCTGCGCGTCATCCCCGCTCGGCGCCGCGAACACACCGGAAGAGACCAGCCCGGCCGCGAGTGCCGAAAGGGAAAAGATCGTGCGCAGCATGTGAGTCAGGCTCTCCGGTCGGCTCGGTCTTGGCGGGCGAAGCTTTCGCCAGCAAACCAGTTACCAAAATTAAGGGTCCAACATGAACCGGGCATGAAGATGGCGGATTTCCGACGTTTCACCATGATCCCGATCCGAATGTCAGCGCAGTCCCAGTTCGCTGCGCGCCTGTTTCGTCAGCTTCGCGACGACCAGGCGATGGCTTTCGCGCAGGTAGTCCTTCAGCGCCGCATCATCCATGCTCTGGCTTGTCTGGCGCTGGATCCATTTCATGCCGCGCGAGGCGAGATAAGGCGCGGGCCGGCAACCAGGCTGGTCCTTCAGCACATCATAGGCCATCTCGGAACATTTGAACGAGACGAAGACTTCGCCCTCCCGGTCGTGTCCACCGATGGCGAACACCTTGCCGCCGACCTTCCAGACATGAGCGCCGCCCCATTGCACGACATGCGTCGCGGCGGGCAGCGAGGCACAGAAGCCGTTATAGTCCTCGAGCTTCATTGGATTCGCGTCCCTTCCGATAACCGAGATCGGTATCGGTTTTGCGGTAGGGCCCCGTCAAAAAGCAAGAGCGCGCTGCACCGATCCGGTGCGACGCGCTCCTGTGCATGCACTTTGGCTCGATCAGGCCGCGGCTTCGGCCGCCACCACGGTCGGCTTCGAGCGGAAGTTCAGCCGGTCGGAGCCGGCGGTGACCTTGACGGTCGAGCCGTCGAGGACTTCGCCAAGCAGGATCTTCTCCGCCAGAGGATCCTGCAGTTCCTTCTGCATCACCCGCTTCAGCGGCCGCGCGCCATAGGCCGGGTCGTAGCCCTTGGAGGCCAGCCATTCGATCGCGTCGTGATCCAGCGACAGCGTGATCTTGCGGTCGACGAGCAGGTTCTCCAGGCGCTTGAGCTGGATCTCGACGATGCGGTCCATATCCTGCCGGCGCAGCCGGTGGAACAGGATCACCTCGTCGACGCGGTTGAGGAACTCCGGCCGGAACGAGGCTCTGACCACGCTCATCACCTCGTCGCGCACAGCATCGACATCCTGGTCCTCACTGAGGTTGACCAGATATTCGGCGCCGAGATTGGAGGTCATGATGATCAGCGTGTTGCGGAAGTCGACGGTGCGGCCCTGGCCATCGGTCAGGCGGCCGTCGTCGAGCACTTGCAAGAGCACGTTGAAGACATCCGGATGCGCCTTCTCGATCTCGTCGAACAGCACGACCTGGTAGGGCCGGCGCCGCACCGCTTCGGTCAGCGCGCCGCCTTCCTCATAGCCGACATAGCCTGGAGGCGCGCCGATCAGCCGCGCGACCGAGTGCTTCTCCATGAATTCCGACATGTCGATGCGCACCAGCGCCGTCTCGTCATCGAACAGGAAGTTGGCCAGCGCCTTGGTGAGTTCGGTCTTGCCGACGCCGGTGGGCCCCAGGAACATGAACGAGCCGATCGGCCGGTTCGGGTCCTGCAGCCCGGCGCGGGCGCGTCGCACGGCCTTTGAGACCGCCTGCACCGCCTCGCCCTGGCCGACGACGCGCTTGCCGATCTCGTCTTCCATGCGCAGCAGCTTGTCGCGCTCGCCTTCCAGCATCTTGTCGACCGGAATGCCGGTCCAGCGCGACACGATGTGGGCGACGTGATCGGGGGTGACCACCTCTTCCACCATGCCGGCCTTGCCGTCCTGGGCTTCGGCTTCCTTCAGCTTCTTGTCCAGCTCCGGGATCCTGCCATAGGCAAGCTCGCCGGCGCGCTGGAACTCGCCCTTGCGCTGGGCGATGGCCAGTTCGTTGCGCGCCTCGTCGAGCTGCTTCTTCAGATCGGCCGCGAGCCCGAGCTTCTGCTTCTCGGCCTGCCACTTCGAGGTCAGCGTCGTCGATTCCTCCTCGAGGTCGGTGAGTTCCTTCTCCAGCCGGGCAAGCCGGTCCTTCGAGGCATCGTCCTTCTCGACCTTCAGCGCCTCGCGCTCGATCTTGAGCTGCATGATGCGGCGGTCGATCTCGTCCAGCGCCTCGGGCTTGGAATCGACCTGCATCCGCAGCCGCGACGCGGCCTCATCCACCAGGTCGATCGCCTTGTCCGGCAGGAAGCGGTCGGCGATGTAGCGGTTGGACAGCGTTGCCGCCGCCACCAGCGCCGAATCGGAGATGCGCACCTTGTGGTGCTGTTCGTACTTCTCCTTCAGGCCGCGCAGGATCGAGACGGTATCCTCGACCGTCGGCTCGTCGACGAAGACGGGCTGGAAGCGGCGGGCAAGGGCCGCGTCCTTCTCGACATGCTTGCGGTATTCGTCGAGCGTGGTGGCGCCGACGCAGTGCAGTTCGCCGCGCGCCAGCGCCGGCTTCAAAAGGTTCGACGCGTCCATGGCGCCATCGGCCTTGCCGGCGCCGACCAGCGTGTGCATCTCGTCGATGAACAGGATGATGTTGCCGCTCGCAGATGTGACTTCGTTGAGCACGGCCTTCAGCCGCTCCTCGAACTCGCCGCGATATTTGGCGCCGGCAATCAGCGCGCCCATGTCGAGCGCCATCAGCTGCTTGTCCTTCAGCGATTCCGGCACGTCGCCATTGACGATGCGCAGCGCCAGGCCTTCGGCGATCGCCGTCTTGCCGACGCCCGGTTCGCCGATCAGCACGGGATTGTTCTTGGTGCGCCGCGACAGCACCTGGATGGTGCGGCGGATCTCGTCGTCGCGGCCGATGACCGGGTCGAGCTTGCCGGAGCGGGCGTCCGCCGTCAGGTCCCGAGCGTACTTCTTCAGCGCATCATAGCCCTGTTCGGCATTGGCCGAATCGGCGGTGCGGCCCTTGCGGACATCGTTGATGACCTGGTTCAGCGCCTGCGCGGTGACGCCGGCCTTGGCCAGGATGTCGGCGGTCTTGGCCGACTTCTCCATGGCGAGCGCCTGCAGCAGGCGTTCGACGGTGACGAAGCTGTCGCCGGCCTTCTTGGCCAGTTCCTCAGCCGTCGAGAAAACCTTGGCCAGCGGCTGGGCGAGGTAGAGCTGGCCGTTGCCGCCTTCCACCTTGGGCATGGCCTCCAGCGCCGCCTCGACGCCGAGCTTGACGTCGCGGACATTGCCGCCGGCGCGCTCTATGAGCGAGGCGGCGAGGCCCTCGTCGTCGTCGACGAGCACCTTGAGCATATGTTCGGGGGTGAATTGCTGGTGGCTGCGCGAGAGCGCCATGGTCTGCGCGGACTGGATGAAACCGCGCACGCGCTCGGAATATTTTTCAAGATTCATAAGTGTCTCCTTCCATCACCGGCCCGCTTTGCGGCACCGGATCAGATCGCGGTGACGGACCCGCTCGTTCGAGCCGGGCCCTGTTCAGGCGAGATATGGTGTATGGGCCCTGGTCCCTCAAGACGCTTTGACATCGATCAACGCAGAATATTCTAGCCGCGTGCAAACGAAAACGGCGAAGATTTCTCTCCGCCGTCCGAAAGCCTGAAATGGCGCGTGGATCAGTTGTTTGCGTCGGCGTTCACCGGCTCCCCGGCGTTCGCCGGCTCATTGCCGCGCGCCGGCTCACCGGCGCTGACCGGCTCGCTGGCGACGGTCTCGCTTGGCGCGGGGTTCGCGGCTTCGGGCGCGTTGCCGGCGGCTTCACTGCCGGCGTTCGTCGCGTTGCCGTCTTCGGCCGGGCTGTCCGTCTGATCGCCCTGCTCCGGGCGCGGCCGGCGCGTGCGCCGGGGCCGGCGCGCGCCGCCATTGTCCATCGCGGCTTCGTTGCGCTCCGCCTGGGCGGCAAGGCCGGCCGGCGAAAAACTGTCGAACGGCGGCGCCGCCTCGGCCGGGACGCCTGCCTCAGTGGAAGCCACCGGCTGCGCCGGTGTCTCGTTGCGGCGGTTCTGGTCGAACTGCTGGTTCTCGCCGCGCTGGCCGTTGTCGCGCTGGTTGTTCTGGCCGTACTGGCCGTAGCCGCCATTGCGGCGGTCGCGGTGCCTGTCGCGGCCATTGTTGTCGCGCTGGTTATTATCGCGCCGGTTGTTGTCGCGGCCGTTTTCCTGGTTGTAGGCGAGTTCCGCCGGCGTGCCATCGATCACCGGCTGCGGCCCGGCCCCGTTCACGGCCGGCGTCTCGCCGGCATTGGCGTTGCCGCCGCTGTCGAACTCGTCGCGATCATCGTCCATGTCGTCGTCGAAATCGTCCCGGTTCTGCTGGGCGTTCTGGATCGGCATCTGCGCCTGGGCGGCGGCAATGATGCGATTATAATGTTCGGCGTGCTGGAGATAGTTCTCCGCCATCACCCGGTCGCCGGAGCTTTGCGCGTCACGGGCAAGTGTGGCGTATTTTTCGGCGATCTGCTGAGCCGATCCGCGGATCTTCACGTCCGGACCGTTGCTCTCGTAATTGCGCGTCAGGGGATTAGGTCCCTTGCGGTTTTGGTTGCCACCGCCGCCGTTGTTGTTGCGACCGCGCATGCGCCTGTTCTGCTGTTGTGGCCTCATTCGACTCTCTTCATATTGAAATTTTCGAAAAACTCTTCACGAACGGAGGCGCTCATGCAGCCAGCCGCTTCGTTTCTTCACCGGCGTTCGCCCGCATCGATTGCGTTGGCGCCACGTGCCATCCTGTTCCGGTTACTTCACTTGCCGGACGATTCCCGCACGAAGCTTGGGCGTCGTTTTGCGCAAGAAGGCAGCTATTTCCAAGGAAAACCGAATCGCTAAGAGCACTGCCTGCTTCGTCTCATCCGGTTAAGCGGGACCCTAACTGCATTCCCTGGCATTGCCAAGCCTTTTTTCGCGCTGCATCAGAGACCTAACGCTCAAACATCAGAACTCTGTCGTTTCCGCCGAGATCGCGATACGCTCCGGCGAGCCGGTATCTGGCTGCCGTAAATATCTCGGCGACTTCGTTGCGCTGCGTGTGGCCGATCTCGACCGCTATCTTGCCTTGTGCTTCAAGAAACCCTTCCGCCTCGCCGGCGATGATCCTGTAGGGGACCAGACCATCCGCGCCGCCGTCGAGAGCTTGGCGCGGGTCGAAATCGCGGACTTCGTCCTGCAGGTTTCGGATGTCTCGTGACGGTATATAGGGAGGGTTCGCGGCAATTACATGGTATCGGCCCGAAACTTTTTCAAACCAGTTGGACTGCAAGGCCTTGAAGCGCTCCGCCAGCCCCAATTCCGTGGCGTTGCGCGTGGCGGTCGCCAGCGCGCCGGAGGAAATATCGGTACCGGTTGCCGTGGCGGCCGGGACGGCGCTTAGCAGCGCCAGCGCGATGGCGCCGGTCCCGGTGCCGAGATCGAGAATGCGGCATTCGCCAACGATTTCGGCCATTGCCCTGGCGAAGGGCAGGACGGCGTCGACCAGCGTTTCGGTGTCCGGCCGCGGCTCCAGCGTTTCCGGCGAAAGCGACAACCGTAAACCATAGAATTCTCGGTGGCCGAGAATGCGATGCACCGGCTCGCCTGCGACGCGACGCCTCAGGGCTGCTTCGATGGCGGCCAGCGCGGCAACATCGACGATTCGGTCGGGCTCGGCGATCGCCTGGGTGCGCGTGGTGCCGGACAAATGCTCGACGATCAGCCGGGAATCGAGCTGCGGATCGGCGATGCCGGCGGCGGCCAGGCGTTCCCGTGCCGCCCTGAGCAGCGGCCCGAGCGCGGCGGGCAGCGCATCAGCCATCGAGGCTTATATGGGCGAGCAGCTTCGACTGGTGGTCGGCGATCAGCGCATCGATCACCTCGTCGAGCTCGCCCATCATCACCCGGTCGAGCTTGTAGAGCGTGAGGTTGATGCGGTGGTCGGTGACGCGGCCTTGCGGGAAATTGTAGGTGCGGATGCGCTCCGACCGGTCGCCCGAGCCGACCTGCGACTTTCGCGACTCCGAGCGCTCCTCATCCGCCCGGCTGCGCTCCAGGTCGTAAAGCCTGGCTCGCAGGATCTGCATGGCTTTCGCCCGGTTCTGATGCTGCGACTTCTCCGCCTGCACCACCATGATGCCGGTCGGCAAATGGGTAATGCGCACGGCCGAATCGGTGGTGTTGACGTGCTGGCCGCCGGAGCCCGAAGCGCGCATCGTATCGATGCGGATGTCCTCGGCCCTGATTTCGATGTCGACCTCTTCCGCTTCCGGCAGCACGGCAACCGTCGCCGCCGAGGTGTGGATACGCCCGCTGGCCTCGGTCGCCGGCACGCGCTGCACCCGATGCACGCCGGACTCGAACTTCAGATGCGCAAAGACGCCTTTGCCCGAGATGGTGGCGATGATTTCCTTGAAGCCGCCGGCGTCGCCCTCGCTGGCCGACACCGTCTCGAAGCGCCAGCCACGCGAAGCAGCATAGCGCTCATACATGCGGAACAGATCGCCTGCGAACAATGCAGCCTCATCGCCGCCGGTGCCGGCGCGGATTTCGAGGATGGCGTTTTTGTCGTCGGCGGCATCCTTGGGCAGAAGCAGGACCTGGATGTCCTTCTGCAGCGCCTCGATGCGCTCCTCCACCCCGGGCAGATCCGCCTCGGCCAGCGCCCGCATCTCGGCATCGGTGCCCTTGTCGGCGAGCATTGCCTCGAGATCGGCCTGCTCCTGTTCGGCCGAGCGCAGTTCTCGGACCTTGGCAACCATTTCCTGGAGCTCCGCGTATTCCGAAGCCATCCGCACATAGGCATCCGGCGCCGGCCCGGCCGACATCTGCGCTTCGAGCATCTCGAAACGCTTGACGACTTGATCCATGCGGTCGCGGGGAAGGGAAATCATGAGGCAATGCTATAGCGGAATAGAGCGGTCGTCGGCAAAGGCCTGCAGCAGCGCCCGCATCGGCAGCCCTTGGGCAGGCGCCATCAGGTTGTCCTTGAAGAAGTCTTCCAACTCCTGCAGCGGCAGTTCCGTCAGCATCGCCTTAACCGGGCCGATCGAGGCCGGCGACATCGAGATCGAGCGATAGCCGAGGCCGATCAGCGCCATGGCGGAGATCGGCTTGCCGGCGAGTTCGCCGCACAGCGTCACCGGCGTATGGTTGCGCTCGCCGGCATCGGCGATCGTCTTCAGCACGCGCAGGAACGGCGCCGACAGCGTGTCGAAACGATCGGCAAGCTGGGTGTTGCCGCGATCGACCGCCATGATGAACTGGAAGAGATCATTGGAGCCGACCGAGACGAAATCGACCGCCTTCATCAGTTCGTCGAGCTGGAACAGCATCGACGGCACTTCCAGCATGGCTCCGAGCTTGAGGCTGGTCGGCAAATGATGGGCAAAGCGCGACAGATGCCGCACCTCGCGGTCGATGATCTCGCGCGCCTGCGCGATCTCGCCGAGTTCGGTCACCATCGGCAGCATCACCTTGAGCTCGCGCCCGCCGCAGGCCTTGAGCAGCGCCCGGATCTGGGTCCTGAGCAGGCCGGGCCGGTCGAGCGTCAGGCGGATCGCGCGCCAGCCGAGCGCCGGATTTTCTTCCTGGATGGCGCCCTTGAAATAGGGCAGCACCTTGTCGCCGCCGATGTCGATCGTGCGGAAGGTGACCGGTTTGCCGCGCGCGGCATCGAGCACGTCGCGATAGAGCCGCTCCTGCGCTTCGGCGCGCGGGAAGGTCGAGGCGACCATGAACTGCAATTCGGTGCGGAACAGGCCGATGCCGGCAGCGCCCGATTCGACAAGCTGCGGCAGGTCGACCGCCAGCCCCGCATTCATCAACAGGTCGACCGCCACACCGTCCTTGGTCAGCGACGGCTTCTTGCGCAGTTCCCGGTAGATTTCCTGGCGCCGCGCCCGGAAGCGGACCTTTTCGGCATACGCGGCCTCAAGGTCCGACTGGGGCCGCAGGTGGATCGAGCCCTCGTCGCCGTCGACGATGATGGCATCGCCATTTTCCGCCATCGAGACGGCGCCCTTCATCTGCCCGGCGACGGGAATGCCCATGGCGCGCGCCACGATGACGACGTGGCTGGTGGCGGCGCCGTCTTCAAGCACCACGCCGCGCAGCTTGTCCCTGGGATAGTCGAGCAGTTCGGCCGCGCCCATCGAGCGGGCGACGATGATGGCGTCCTTGGGCAGCGAGGCGGCGACATCCTCCGGGCCGCGCCCCATCAGCTGGCGCAGCAGCCGGTTGGCGAGATCGTCGAAATCGCTCATCCGCTCGCGCAGATAAGGGTCGGTCATGTGCAGCATGCGGGCGCGCATGTCGCTTTGCACCTTTTCGACCGCGGCTTCCGCCGTCAGGCCGTTGCGGATAGCCTCTTCCAGCCGGCGCACCCAGCCGCTATCGTTGGCGAACATGCGGTAGGCCTCGAGCACCTCGCGATGCTCGCCCTCGAAGGCGACCTCGCGGCGTTCCAGCATGTCGTCGATCGACAGCCTGAGCGAGCCGAGCGAGCGGTCGAGCCGGCGCACCTCTTCCTCGCTGTCCTCGTTGAACAGATTGGTGACGACGATGCGCGGCTCGTGCAGCACGACATGGCCGAGCCCGACGCCTTCGTTGAAGGACAGACCGGTGAAGCTCACCGGACGGCGCAGGTCGAGCTCGAGCCCCGGCCTGGTAAGGCGGGCGAGGTCGCCGGTGGCGATCATCTCGGCGATCACCATGGCGGTGGTTTCCAGCGCCTCGACCTCGTCGTCGCGATAGTGGCGCATGGTTTTGTTCTGCACCACCAGCACGCCCAGCGTGCGCCCCGCCCGCAGCACCGGCACGCCGAGGAAGGAATTGTAGATCTCCTCGCCCGTCTCCGGCAGGTAGGCGAAGGCCGGATGCTCCTGCGCGTTGGACAGGTTGAGCGGCCGCGCGCTGGCGGCGATGGTGCCGACCAGGCCTTGCCCGAGCCTGAGCTGCGCTAGGTGGACGGAGGTGGGGTTGAGGCCTTCGGTGGCGTAGAGCTCGAGCACCGAATCGGCGCGCAGCACATAGAGCGAGCACACTTCGGCGACCATGTTGGAGGCGATGTCGCGCACGATGCGGTCGAGCCGCTCCTGCGGCTCCAGCGGCTCCTGCATGAGCTCGCGGAGCCGTTTCAGCAGAACGCGCGGGCCGCCGGCCGTATCACGCATCGCGGCTTCTTCTCCAATGGCACGTTGCCCGCCGCAGTTTCTCCCGCGGCCGGCGCTCACGCAACAACTGACTCAAGTTCTTGCTATTGCTTATCGAGCCCGTAGACGGAATGCAAAGTGCGAACTGCAAGTTCCGTATAGGGACCGTCGATCAGTATCGAAATTTTGATCTCGGAGGTGGTGATGGCGCGGATATTGATCGCCTTGTCGGCCAGCGCCTTGAAGGCGGTGGCCGCCACGCCCGCATGGCTGCGCATGCCGATGCCGATGACCGAGACCTTCGACATGCCGGCTTCCGACTGCACCACGTCGTAGCCGACGTCGGCCTTGAGACGCTGGAGCACGGCCAGCGCCTTGTCGACATCTCCGGAAGGCACCGTGAAGGTCATGTCGGTGAACTTGCCGTCCTCGGAGATGTTCTGGACGATCATGTCGACATTGATGTTGGCCTCGGCCAGCGGGCCGAAGATGCCGGCGGCAACGCCCGGGCGGTCGCCGACGCGGCGCAGCGAGATCTGCGCTTCGTCCTTGGCGTAGGCAATTCCGGTGACGACCTGCTGTTCCACGATCTCTTCCTCGTCGCAAATAAGCGTTCCGGGCGGATTGAGCAAATCCCCCATTCCGGGCGCGTCGGGATCGTCGAAGGACGACCTGACAAACGTACGCACCCTGTGCACCATGGCAAGCTCGACCGAGCGCACCTGCAAGACCTTGGCGCCGAGCGAAGCCATTTCCAGCATTTCCTCGAAGGAAATCTTGGCCAGCCGGCGCGCCTTCGGTTCGATGCGCGGGTCGGTGGTGTAGACGCCGTCGACATCGGTGTAGATGTCGCAGCGGTCGGCCTTTACGGCCGCCGCGATCGCCACCGCGCTGGTGTCGGAACCGCCGCGGCCAAGCGTGGCGATGCGATTGTCAGGGCCGATGCCCTGGAAGCCGGCAATGACCGCCACCTGGCCCTCGCCGAAGCGCTTGACCAGGAAAGCGCCGTCGATATCGAGGATGCGCGCCGCGCCATGCGCGTTGTCGGTCTTGATCGGGATCTGCCAGCCCTGCCAGGACCGTGCATGGATGCCCATGTTCTGCAGCGTGATCGCCAGGAGACCGGCCGTGACCTGCTCGCCCGAAGCGACGACGGCGTCATATTCGCGCGCATCGTGCATCGGCGAGGCTTCGCGTGTCCAGGCGACCAGCTCGTTGGTTTTGCCGGCCATCGCCGACACCACCACCGCCACCTCATGGCCGGCATCGACTTCGCGTTTGACATGACGCGCCACATTGCGGATGCGGGCGATGTCGGCGACCGAGGTCCCGCCGAATTTCATCACGATACGCGCCATGGAAGCGAAATGCCTTTGACTGAAGCCGGCTTGCGGCCATAAGCGGAAAGATGCGCCCGGCAAAGCCGAACCGCTGAATGCGCGGCCTCCTTAGCCAAAACACAAAGGCTTCGCAAGCGAGGGCGGCAAGGGCGTCACGCTTCAAGTCTGCTGACAGCGTCTTGCGCCCTGTTATGCGATAAAGCCGCGGAAATTCATTTCGTGGAGTGATCTTAATGGCTGAAACGTTAGAAATCGTCAGCTTCCGTCTCAAGCCGGGAACCGAAGCCGGCTTTGTCGCCAGCAATGGCGTCGTCGCCGACTGGCTCGCGCGCCAGCCCGGCTTTCTAAGCCGCCATCTCGGCGAGCGGGACGATGGTAGCTGGGTCGATGTCGTGCGCTGGCAAAGCCTGGAGCAGGCGCAGGCGGCAGCGCAGCGCATCATGACCGAGATCGGCGATTGCGAGGCTATGCGGGCGATCCAGCCGGCCAGCGTCGACATGGGACACGCGACGGTAGCGCTATCGCGTTAACCCTGTCTTCTGAACAGGCCGCCCGACCGGCTCGCCGGCAGGCTGGTGGCAGCAGTCGAAAAAACCCGCCTTGACTTTCGTCGCCGGGGACCCGACTTCCTAGCGTTCCCCGACTTGCTAGCGTTCGAGGAGACCCGCTATATGCCAGAGTCCCGACGATCGACCATCGATGCCGGAGAAGTCGAGCGCTTCTCAGCCCTTGCCGCCGAATGGTGGAACCCGAACGGCAAGTTCCGGCCGTTGCACAAGTTCAACCCGGTGCGGCTAGCCTATATCCGCGACCAGGTGGCGGCGCGCTTCGGCCGCGATCCGCAGGCGGCCAGGCCCTTCGAGGGCCTGCGTTTCCTCGACATCGGCTGCGGCGGCGGATTGCTGTGCGAGCCGATGGCGCGGCTTGGCGCCGAAGTGGTTGGCGCCGACGCCTCCGCCACCAACATCGAGGTAGCCAAGCTGCACGCGGCCGAGGCCGGCGTCAGCATCGATTATCGCGCCACGACCGCCGAGGCGCTGGCGGAAGCCGGCGAGACATTCGACGTCATCCTCAACATGGAGGTGGTCGAGCATGTCGCCGATGTCGATCTGTTCGTCGCCAAATGCGGTGAGATGGTGCGGCCAGGCGGCATCATGTTCGTGGCGACCATCAACCGCACGCTGAAGGCGCTCGGCTTGGCAATCATCGGCGCCGAATATGTGCTGCGCTGGCTGCCGCGCGGCACCCACCAGTTCGGCAGGCTGGTGCGTCCGGAAGAGCTGGCAAAGGCGCTCGGCGCTGCCGGACTCACCGTCGTCGACCGCACCGGCGTCATCTACCATCCGCTCGCCGACCGCTGGCAGAAATCCAGGGACATGGACGTCAACTACATGATGCTGGCCGAAAAAGGTTCGGTCTGAATTCGCTCAGACTGCCTGGCTTTGCGCCTTCGCGCTGACCTGGCTTTGCGCCGTGGTGGTGATGAAGACGCCGGCGGTGATGATGACGGCACCCAGCCAGGTCAGCAGCTGATAGTGCTCACCGAGGAAAATCGTGCCGGCAAACAGCCCGACCGCGGCCGCCACATAGCCGATCTGGCTGAGATAGACCGGCCCGCCGACCGCTTGCAGGCGAAAGAAGAAGGCAAACATCGCCGAGGCCGAGGCGACCTGACCGGCAACCACCAGCGGCACGCCACCGAGCGGAACGAACGCCTGCCAGCCGAAAAGCGTCACAATGCCGACGAGAAGCAGCATCGCCGAAGCCAGATGGCTGCCGACGGCGAGTTCGATCGGGCCGGTGCCTTGCGGCCAGTCGACGGTGCGGTAGATGTTGCCGGCGGCGAGGCTGACAGGAATGAGCAGCCCGACCGCAACCCAGAAATAGTCGGCCGGCTGGCCGGCCTCGCCGCGTGTCAGCGCCACCATGACTGCACCGACGAAGCCGACGGCAATGCCGGCAACGCCAAGCAGATTGGGGCGCCGCACGCCGAGCAGGATCGAGAACACCAGCGTGACCACCGGCGACAGCGTGAACATGATGCCCGTGTACCCGGCGCCGAGATGCGGAATGGCCGAGAACATCAGGAGGTTGGGGAAGGCATAAGACACCGCTGCGGTGACGAAGAAATAGCGCAGCTCGTGCGCCGTCAGCCGGATGCGCTGTCCGCTGAGCAGAAGCGCGAGGAAAAGCACGCCGCCGGCGCCGAACGAGATCACGAAGGCCCAGACCATGGCGGGAACGCCGTCCGCCGTGGCGATCTTGCCGAAGGGCAGCGTCAGGCCGAGCAGGCCGCCGGTTATAACCAGCAGCCCGATCGCCGAATCCCAGAGAAGTTTCATCGGCCAGAGAGGTTTCATCGGATTGTCCGTTCAATCGTCGCCGGCGCTTGGCCGCCGTTGTATCTTGAGGTAAGATAACGTAAAGATTCTTAATGTCAAGATACTTTGCGGTGAAGCAGATGGATCGAGCGGCGAAGGCGATCGAGCAGTGGCATAGGGAACGGCCCGATCTTGACGTATCGCCAATGGGGGTGATCGGGCGACTGAATGAAGCGTCCTCGCTGATCGCGCGCGATCGCCTCGCCCCGGTCTTCGCCCGCTTCGGGCTGCAATCGGGGGAGTTCGACGTGCTGGCGACGCTGCGACGCTCCGGCGAACCTTATGCGCTGACGCCGACCGAGCTCTATGAGGCGACGATGGTTACCTCCGGCGCCATGACTGCCCGGCTCGACCGGCTCGAGAAAGCCGGCCTGATCGAGCGAGCGCCGCATCCTACCGACCGGCGCGGCATTGTCGTGCAGCTGACGGAAAAAGGTCTCGCGCTTATCAATGAGGCGCTTGCCGCCCACGTCAGCAACGAACACCAGATCGTCGCCGGCCTGACACGCAGCGAACGGGAAATGCTGGCAAATCTGCTGGCGAAACTGATCGCAAGCCTGGGCTAGCCGTCAATTCCGCTCGTCGGGAAAGCTCGGGATCGGCATGAACTCGACGCCGTCCTCGGCAAGGCTTTTCGCCTCTTCCAGTGTTGCCTCGCCATAGATGCCGCGCGCATCGGCCTCGCCGAAATGAATCTTGCGCGCCTCCTCGGCGAATTTGTCGCCGACGTAGTCGGCATTTTCGCGCACCTTGTCGGCCATTGCCTTCAATTGCGCTAACGCCTGCTTCTGCGCCTCGCCCATGGCGAGCGCGACTTTCTCTCGCCCGCGAGAGGTCGACACCGCCGGCGCCATCAGGGCTTTTTCTATCTTGTGCGAGCCACAGGTCGGGCAATCGACGAAGCCGCGCTTCTTCTGGGTGTCGAAGTCTTCGTTGCTGCGGAACCAGGCCTCGAATTCGTGCTCGTGTTCGCAAATCAGGGAAAAGCGGATCAAGAGGCTGCACCTTTGAGACGCGGCGCCTCGCCGGAACGGATGGTGAAATCGCGCGCGTTTTTCAGATTGGGGATCTTGCGGCGTGCGGCGAGCGACTGCGCCGGATCGATCTCGGCGACGATGACCGCCGGCTCGTCATGCGCGGCCTCGGCGATGATACGCCCCCACGGATCGACGATCAGCGAGTGGCCATAGGTCTCGCGGCCGTCCTCATGCAGGCCGCCCTGCGCGGCGGCCACGACATAGGCGCCGTTCTCGATGGCGCGTGCCCTCAAAAGCACATGCCAATGCGCCTCGCCGGTCTGCCGGGTGAAAGCGGCGGGCACCGTGAGCAGATCGGCTCCGGCCAGCGCCTCGGCACGGAAAAGCTGCGGGAACCGCAAATCGTAGCAGACGGCGAACCCCAGCCTGACGCCGTCGATCTCGGTGACGACAGCCTCCGTCCCCGGCTCATAGGAAGCGGATTCGCGCCAGCTCTCGCCGTTGTCCAGGTCGACGTCGAACATATGGATCTTGTCATATCCGGCGATCGCTTGGCCATCCGGCCCGAACAGAAATGCGCGGTTGGCGAGCTTGCCGTCGGCGCGCAGGATGGCGGTCGAGCCGACATGGAGGTAAATGCCGAGTTCTCTGGCAAGCTTCCGCGCAGTTGCAACGACGATGTCCTTGTCCTCGGTGATGAAGGCTGCGGCTCCGGCCTGCTTGTCGCGGATGAGCGCGCCGGTCATTTCGGGCGTCTGGACATAGGTCGCGCCGCGGCTTGCGGTCTCGCGCACCAGTCGGTCCATGTCGGCCGCGTTGCGCTCAGGGCTCGTGCCCGACCGCATCTGCACCGCCGCCGCCTTGAAAGCGTCCATGATCAAACCCTCGTGCCGTTGGCGAGCAGCGCGTCCAGCCGGCCCCGCGACTCCAATTCATGGAGGTCGTCGCAACCGCCGACATGCGTGTCGCCGATGAAAATCTGTGGAAAGGTGGTCCGCCCATGCGCCCGCGAAATCATTTCCCGGCGCAATTCCGGCGAGAACGAAGCGTCGTGCTCGGTATAGGCCACGCCCTTGCGGTCGAGCAGCCGTTTGGCGGCCGTGCAATAGCCGCACATCATACGGGTATAGATCGTCACATCGACCATCGGCCAGCAATCCTTGCCCATGCATGTCGCCCAATGGTTGCGCGAAAACGACATGCATCAAAACAACACTTCAAACTCTATATAGTCGCCGACTCATCGGCCCGAAAGTCCCCCGGCAGGACACGCGCGAAGGTGAGCACGTCGACTGCTCCGGCGCCGCCCCTTTTCAGCGCCTTGGCCACCGAGCGCACCGTCGCGCCGGTGGTGTAGACATCGTCGATGACGAGCACCCTGCGCCCGGCGATCGCGATCTCGGCTTCGGGCGGCACGCGAAAGGCGGCGCGCACATTCTCCTCGCGCTCGTGCCGCTCCAATCCAACCTGCTGGCGGGTGAGCTTCATGCGCCTGACCGCCGCCGGCGAGAAAGGCAGGCCGCTGAGCTTCGAAACCGCCCGCGCCAGCTCCGCCGACTGGTTGAACTGACGCCGGAAGAAGCGCCGCCAGTGCAATGGCACCGGCACCACCACATCGGCTTCGGCGATCAGTTCGGCGCCGGCGCGCATCATCCAGCGCGCCATCCACGGCGCCAAATCGGTGCGGTCCTGAAATTTCAACCCCTGCACCATCTGGCGCGCCACGCCCGAATAGACGACCGCGGCCCGCGCCCGCTCAAAGGGCGGCGGATCGGCGATCGCCTCGGCGCAAAGGAAGCCCTCGCCCATGTCGTGGGTGAAAGGCGTGCCCATGACCGGGCACCATGGCTTCTCCAGCAGCCTGAGCTTCGGCCAGCAGGCGCCGCACAGCACGCCGGGCTGCGAGACGTGACGGCGGCAACCGGCACAGACCGGCGGAAACAGCAGGCGCGCCGGCCAGCCCAGCGCCCGCCGGGTCATGTCCATGACCGCGGCGGTCTTGATCTTCTGCTGCGGATCGGCCACGTGATTGGTCCCCGCGCCACAATAGCACCACTTCGGCATCTGCCGACAACAGGAACCTGTCCCTTGCAACCCTTGATCGACACGGAGCTCTGGCTAGCGCACAAGCGCCGGGCGTTGAGCCGTCCCGTCGAGGGCGCCGATTTCCTGATGCGGCGGGCGGCGGAGGATCTGGCGGACCGGCTGGCCGCCGTCGAGCGCCGGTTCGGCAAGGCGGCGGCGCTGTTTTGCCAGACACCGGCAGCGGCGCAGGTGCTCGCCGAAAGCGGCAAGGTGGCCGACATCGTTCGCGTCGAGGCGGACGAGGTGTTCCTGATCGGGGAAGCCGGCATCGTGGCGCCGCCGGAGACCGTGCCGTTCCAAGCCGAGAGCCTCGATCTCGCCGTTTCGCTGCTGTCGCTGCAGGCGATGAACGACATTCCAGGCGTGCTGGCGCAAATCCGCCGCGCGCTGAAGCCGGACGGCCTGTTTCTCGGCGCATTTGCCGGCGCAGGCACCCTCGCCGAACTGCGCGAAAGCCTTCTTGCCGCCGAGACCGAGCTTTATGGCGGCGCCAGCCCGCGCGTGCTTCCATTCACCGACGTGCGCGACGCCGGCGCGCTGCTGCAACGTGCCGGCCTGGCGCTGCCGGTCGCCGATGTCGAGACAGTGACCGTGCGCTACGACTCGCTGTTCGGCCTCGCCGCCGATCTGCGCGCCATGGGCGAAACCAGCCCGCTGGTCGACCGCAGCCGGCGGCCGGGCCCCAGGCGGTTGTTCGCCCGCGCCGCCGAGATTTACGCGGAACGGTTCTCGGACCCGGATGGCCGCGTCAGGGCGAGTTTTTCGATTGTCTGGATGTCCGGCTGGGCGCCCGATGCCTCGCAGCAGAAACCGCTGAAGCCCGGCTCGGCCAAGGTCTCGCTGAAGACGATTCTGGAGAACCCGCAGGGGCGCTGACCGCCGTAGCGGCCCGGCTGATCAATGGGCGAAGGCGTTGGCGAGCCTGCTGTTGTTGTCGCTGAACAGCCACTGGAGGGCGCCGGCAGCCCTGCCGACACCGCCGACGATGGTAAGCGACAGCACGGCGACGATCAGGCCGTATTCGATGGCCGTCGCGCCCGTTTCGTCCTGAATGAACCTTTGCAGCAGCTTAATCATGGTCATCGATCCCTCTTGCCGAGAACCATACCGTCTACCCGTTAAGAAAGGTTAACAGCAAAAGCTTAACAGGGGGTGAAATCGGCCTGTCTGAGGAAAATCATTAACCTATCAGCAGTCGCCAAATCAGCAGCCGCTTAAAATCAGCAGTCGCCGTGCCGGCTGCCGTCGGTGCGGATCACACAGATGGAACTGGGCAGGGGCTGCAGCACGCTGCGGCGGAGCGTGTATGTGTTGCGGTGGCCGATCGAACCGGTATTTGACATGTCGAGCCCGCCGGCAAGACCGTCGCGGGCGCCCTGCGACCGCGCCTGACTGTCGAGGAAGGGCGTTGCGATGAGCGCCAGCGCCACCGCGGCGGAACCGAAGAGCAGCGTGATCCGCAGGATACTCATGCCGGCATCAGTGGCGCTGAAAGTGGGCCGGACCGAATCCCAGTCTCTCTCGAGGCTCATAAATGGCTCCAAACGAATCGGCGTACCGTGTTGACGGCTTTGTTCAATTTTTCATGCCGAGATAAATCTTCCATTAACGCTGGCTGAAACGGCCAGCTACAGCAGGCCCACCTACAGCAGATCGATGAGAAACTGGATCAGCGGCGCGTCGGCAGGCGGCATCGGATAGTCGCGCATCTGGCGCGGCCTGACCCATTTCAATCCCTGGCCTTCCCTGGGCTGCGCGATGCCGCGGAACCGGCGGCAGACATAAAGCGGCATCAAAAGGTGGAAATCGTCATAGGAGTGGCTGGCGAAGGTGAGCGGCGCCAGGCACGGGATCTCGGTCTCGATGCCGAGCTCCTCGTGCAGTTCGCGGACCAGGCACTCCTCCGGCGTCTCGCCGGGTTCGACCTTGCCACCTGGAAACTCCCACAGGCCGGCGAGTTGCTTGCCCTCGGGACGTTGCGCCAACAGCACGCGCCTGTCGGTATCGACCAGCGCGCAGGCCGCGACCAGAAGCAGGCGCTTGCCGGCTGGCTTGACCTCGCTCATGCGTCCGCCGGCCGGCGGTAGTGGTAGCGGTAGACCTCCTCGAAGCCGAGCGACCGGTAGAGCGAAAGCGCCGGCAAATTGCCGGCCTCGACCTGCAGCCAGGCTTCACGGGCGCCGCGCAGCCGCGCCCATTTCAGCGCCGACAGGATGAGGTTGCGGCCATGGCCCTTGTTGCGCGCCGATTTCTCGGTGGCGATTTCGAACAGTCCGGCAAGATCGCCGTCATGGACGCAGATCAGCGTCGCCAGCGGCTCGTTGCCGTCCTCGAGCGCGAACAGCCCGGCTTCGGGCTGGATGGCGCCGATGATCTCCGACAGGCCGGGCCGCAGCGCGACATCCGAGCCGCTTGTTCTGAGCGATGCGCCGATGAAACGGCTGATGTCCTTCAGTGGGATCTGGTCCATGGCGGCGCCGAGCTCAGCCTCCTTCAGCGGCAGCCGCATCACCAGTGATTCGTCGAACCGGCTCCAGCCGGCCGCGTCGAGATGTCTCGACAGCACCTGCCCTGACAGCGGCGACATGCGAAAGGTGAGCGGCCGGCCATAGGCGTCGAAACGGCGGCTGGCGCGCACGATCCGCTCGGCAATGTGCTGGATGTCGCCTGGATCGAGCGGATTGACCGAATTCAGCCGCTTGGCCGGATGGCCGGCGGTGAGCCGCACCACCCAGGTCCCGTCGTAATGGACGGCGGCGGCCGGCCAGGCGCGAAAGCCCGCCGCCTCAAAGCGCCGCACGATCGCCAGCACGCTTGCCGGATGCCTGGACACCGGTGCCATCAGCTCCGGTAGTCGCCGTTGATGGCGACATATTCCTTGGTGAGGTCGCAGGTCCACACCGTCGCCTTGCCGCGGCCGATGCCGAGATCGGCGCGGATGCGGATGTCGTCGCGCTTCATATAGGCCGAGGTCGCTTCCTCGGAATAGGCCGGATCGCGCTCGCCCTCATGCGCCAGGCGGTTGTCGCCGAACCAGATCGACAGAAGGTCGCGGTCGGCGGGCTCGCCGGCCTTGCCGACGGCCATGACGACGCGGCCCCAATTGGCGTCCTCGCCGGCGACCGCCGTCTTGACCAGCGGCGAATTGGCTATCGACAGCGCGATGCGCTTGGCCGAGCGGGCCGATTTGGCGCCGGTGACGGTGACCTCGACCTGCTTGCGGGCGCCCTCGCCGTCGCGCACCACCTGCAGCGCCAGCGACTTCAGCACCTTGCCGAGCGCCCGGCGGAACGTGCCGAGCCGCGCATCCTTGGCATCGTCGATCGCCGGCGCGCCGCGCGCCGCGGCCTTGCCGGTGGCGAAGAAAAGCAGCGTGTCGCTGGTCGAGGTGTCGCTGTCGACCGTGACCGCGTTGAAGGTCTTGGCCGTGCCGCGCGACAAAAGATCCTGCAGCACCGGCGCCGCGATCGGCGCGTCGGTGGCGATGAAGGAAAGCATCGTCGCCATGTCGGGTGCGATCATGCCGGCGCCCTTGGCGATGCCGTTAATGGTGACGTCGGCATCGCCGAGCTTTACCGTCGCGGTCGCCACCTTCGGATAGGTGTCCGTGGTCATGATGGCCTTGGCCGCCTCGATCCACAGGTCCGGCTTGCCGTCCTTGACCAGGCCGCTAAGCAGATGGCTGAATTTGTTGGTGTCGAGCGGTTCGCCGATGACGCCGGTCGAGGCGAGGAACACCTCGCTATCACTGCATCCGGCAGCCTTTGCCGCCGCCTCGCCGGTCAGCGCCGTGGAGGCCCGGCCTTTCTTGCCGGTGAAGGCGTTGGCGTTGCCGGAATTGACCACCAGCACGCGCGCCTTGCCGGCAGGAAGATTCTGCCGGCAGAAATCGACCGGCGCCGACGGACATTTCGAGCGGGTGAAGACGCCGGCGACGGTGGTGCCCGGATCGAAGACCATGGCCAGCAGGTCGGTGCGATTCCGGTATTTTATGCCGGCCTCGGCGGTGGCGATGCGCACGCCGTCGATGACAGGCATCTTGGGATATTTCTTCGGTGCGAGCGGCGAAATCGTATCGGACATCGGGACCCCGGAGCGGCAAGAACGCGAAAGGAAGGCCGGTTTGCCCGATAGCGCGTCCCGGCGCAAGGGGCGTTCCGGCAGCGCTTCGTCGGCTCGGCCGAGCGATTTGCAACCCGGAACGGACCGTTTCGTTTCGTCCCGGAAACCAATATGATCGGCGATAGATTCACCGGCTAAGGACGACGTGATGAGCGAAGCCGCCGGCCGCGGACGCAAATCGATCGGCGCCAGGCGCAATCCCGAGAGCGCCGACGCCATTCTCGATGCCGCCGAGGCGGTGCTGCGCGAGGCAGGCTATGCCGGTTTCTCGATCGAGGCCGTTGCCCGGCGTGCAAGGGCAGGCAAGCCGACCATCTATCGCTGGTGGCCGAGCAAGGCTGCGCTGCTGGTCGAGGTCTATCAACGGCAAAAGCGCGTCGAGACGCCCGATACCGGAAACCTCGAGGAGGATCTTGTCGGCTTCCTCAGAAACCTGTTCGCGCATTGGCGCGATACCCCTTCGGGCAATGTCTTCCGCTCGCTGATTGCCGAAGCGCAATCCGACGCGGCGGCAGCAATGGCGCTTGGCGACTACGCGAAGGGGCGGCGCGCCCACACCGGCCGGATGATCGAACGCGCCAAGGCGCGCGGCGAGGTGGCGGCCGATGTCGATGCCGAAATTGTCGCCGATTTGGTTGCCTCCTACGCCTGGAGGCATCTTTTGACCAACCACCTGGACGATGACGAGGCGACGATCCGGACCGTCGTCCGCTACGTGGTGCGAGGAATAGCCCAGGCCTCATAATGCAAAAAGGGCGCCCGAAGGCGCCCTTTGCAATCTTCCTGCGACGTCGCGAAATTTACTTGGCGCTCTCCAGCGTGTCGACGGCGCTCTTCAGCTTCGCGTCCGGGATGTCGACCTTGGCGGCTCCGCGCAGCTGCTTGACCATAGCGAAATACTTGTCGCGGATCACTGCCTGCCTGGCCTGGTCCTTGACGTCGTCGAAGGCCGGCGGCTGCTTGGCGCGCTTGTCCTCAACCTTGATGACATGCCAGCCGAACTGCGACTGTACCGGCTCCTTGGAGTATTTGCCGACCTCGAGCGCGAACGCCGCCTTATCGAACTCCGGCACCATCTGGCCGGGTCCGAACCAGCCGAGGTCGCCGCCATTGCTCTTGCCGCTCGGATCGCTGGTGTGCTCGTTGGCGAGCTTCTGGAAATCGGCGCCGCCGTCAAGCTGCTTGATAATCGCGTCTGCCTCTTCCTTCGTCTTCACGAGGATGTGACGGGCGTGAATCTCGTTGACCGGCGGCGTGTTTGCGATTTCCTGGTCGTAACGGGCGCGGACCTCGGCGTCGGTAACCTTGTCGACGACGCCCTTCTCGACCATTTCGCCGTGCAGGGCGCGCTGCTGCAGGAACGCCATGCGGCGCTGGAAATCCGGATCCTTGTCGAGGCCGGTGGCGACCGCCTGGCCGGCCATAACGCGGATCTCGATGGCGGCCGAAAGTGCCGCGGCGCGGCGCTGTTCGGGCGGCAGCTGCGCGAACTGCTGCGACAGCTCACCCTCGGCAAGCGTAAGGTCGGCTTCGGTGAGCGTCTTGCCGTTGACGGTTGCAACCACGGCATTCGGATCGACCGGCGTTGCGGCAGGCGCGGCGGCGTCCGGCTGGGCCGGGGCGGTCTCCTGCGCCATCAGCGGCGACAGGCAAAAAGCCGAGAGCCCGAAGGCCAGGCCAAGGCTGGCGAGCGACGCACGGCGGAACAACAGGGACATCAAGATTAACTCCAATGGGGATTGCCAATAAGGTTCGCTTGCGCGGGAAGGTTCCAGATCAGTCGGATTGTGGCGGAATTTGGCGCTGCCCTATAGGGCTAACGCGGCGTTGACATCGATTGAGCCCCCTCTTATCTGTCCAACGACTTTGCGTCCAGAACCGTTTTCCGGGCGCTTTTTGCGTTTGTCCGCCTTCACGCGGATTTGATGGGGCCGCCCGGCGCCTGTCGCAACGACGAAAAATGCTATCGAAAGGACCATTGGATGGTCAGTCTCGGCGGTCTCGCCCGTAAGGTTTTCGGCTCCTCCAACGACCGCCGGGTCAAATCGACCCGGCCCCGCGTCGAAGCCATCAATGCCATGGAAAACGAGATGCGGGCACTCTCCGACGCCGAGCTTGCCGGCCGCACGGAAAAGTTCCGCCAGGACTTCGCCAACGGCGCCTCCCTGGACGATCTTTTGGTGCCGGCCTTTGCCACCGTGCGCGAGGCGGCGCGCCGCGTTCTCGGCATGCGTCCTTTTGACGTCCAGCTGATCGGCGGCATGGTGCTGCACAATGGCGGTATCGCCGAGATGCGCACCGGCGAAGGCAAGACGCTGGTCGCCACCTTGCCGGTCTATCTCAATGCGCTCGCCGGCAAGGGCGTCCACGTCGTCACCGTCAACGATTATCTGGCCACGCGCGACTCCGAATGGATGGGCCGCGTCTACAAATTCCTCGGCCTGACCGTCGGCGTCATCGTCCACGGCCTCTCCGACGAGGAGCGCCGCGTCGCCTACGCCGCCGACGTCACCTACGCCACCAACAACGAGCTCGGCTTCGACTATCTGCGCGACAACATGAAATACGAGCGCGCCCAGATGGTGCAGCGCGGCCACAGCTACGCCATCGTCGACGAGGTCGACTCCATCCTGGTCGACGAAGCGCGCACGCCGCTGATCATCTCCGGTCCGCTCGAGGACCGCTCGGAGATGTACAACACCATCGACGCCTTCATGCTGAAGCTCGGCCCGGCCGACTATGAGGTGGACGAGAAGCAGAAGACCACGATCTTCACCGAGGAAGGCACCGAGAAGCTCGAAAACATGCTGACCGCGGCCGGCCTGCTGAAGGGCGAGTCGCTGTACGACGTCGAGAACGTCGCCATCGTCCACCACGTCAACAATGCGCTTAAGGCGCACCTGCTGTTCCAGAAGGACAGGGATTACATCGTGCGCAACGGCGAGATCGTCATCATCGACGAGTTCACCGGCCGCATGATGCCCGGCCGCCGCTATTCGGAAGGCCTGCACCAGGCGCTCGAGGCCAAGGAGCATGTGCAGATCCAGCCGGAGAACCAGACGCTGGCCTCCGTCACCTTCCAGAACTATTTCCGCCTCTACAAGAAGCTCGCCGGCATGACCGGCACGGCGCTGACCGAGGCCGAGGAATTCGCCAACATCTACAATCTCGACGTCACCGAGATCCCGACCAATTTGCCGGTCGTGCGCAAGGACGAGGACGACGAGGTCTACCGGACGGTCGACGAGAAATACAAGGCGATCGTCAAGGAGATCAAGGAAGCCCGCGACAAGGGCCAGCCGATCCTGGTCGGCACGACCTCTATTGAAAAATCCGAGCAATTGGCAGAGCGGCTGCGCAAGGACGGGCTCAAGAATTTCGAAGTGCTGAACGCCCGTCACCACGAGCGCGAGGCGTCCATCGTCGCGCAGGCCGGCAAGCCGGGCGCCATCACCATCGCCACCAACATGGCCGGCCGCGGCACCGACATCCAGCTCGGCGGCAATGCCGACATGCGCATCGCCGAGGAGCTGGCCGACATGCCCGCCGGCCCCGAGCGCGAGGCGAAGGAAAAGGAAATCCGCGACGATGTCGCCCGTCTGAAGGAAAAGGCGCTCGCCGCCGGCGGTCTCTACGTGCTCGCCACCGAGCGCCACGAATCGCGCCGCATCGACAACCAGCTTAGAGGTCGTTCAGGAAGACAAGGCGATCCCGGCCGCTCGAAATTCTTCCTGTCGCTGCAGGACGACCTGATGCGCATCTTCGGTTCCGAGCGCATGGACGGCATGCTGCAGAAGCTCGGCCTCAAGGAAGACGAGGCGATCATCCATCCCTGGATCAACAAGGCGCTGGAAAAGGCGCAGAAGAAGGTCGAGGCGCGCAACTTCGACATCCGCAAGAACCTGTTGAAATATGACGACGTGTCCAACGACCAGCGCAAGGTGGTGTTCGAGCAGCGCCTCGAGCTGATGGACGGCGAAGGGCTTTCCGAGACGATCGCCGAGATGCGCGAAGGCGTCGTCGAGGAGATCGTCGCCAAGAACATCCCCGAAAACGCCTATGCCGAACAGTGGAACGTCACCGGCCTCAAGGAGGAAGTGGCGCAGTATCTGAACCTCGATCTGCCGGTCGAGGACTGGGTCAAGGAAGAGGGCATCGCCGAGGACGATATCCGCGAGCGCATCTCGGCCGCCGCGGAGGCCGCCGCCAAGGAGCGCGCCGACCGCTTTGGCCCCGACGTGATGACCTATGTCGAGCGTTCGGTGGTGCTGCAGACGCTCGACCATCTGTGGCGCGAGCACATCGTCAACCTCGACCATCTGCGCTCGGTCGTCGGCTTCCGCGGCTACGCCCAGCGCGATCCGCTGCAGGAGTACAAGAGCGAGGCCTTCGAGCTGTTCCAGGCCATGCTCGGCAATCTGCGCCAGGCCGTCACCGCGCAGCTGATGCGCGTCGAGCTGGTTCGCCAGGCAGCGGAAGCGCCGCCGCCCGAGGCGCCCGACATGTTCGGCAGCCACATGGATGGCACCACCGGCGAGGACGACTTCCAGGGCGGCGAGACCGCGCTTCTGGTGCGCCAGGAATCCAGCGCCATCGTCGCGCCCGAAAAACGCGATCCGAACAACCCGGCGACCTGGGGCAAGGTCGGCCGCAACGAGGCCTGCCCCTGCGGCTCGGGCAAGAAATACAAGCACTGCCACGGCGCCTTCGCCTGACAGCTCTTCCTTCTCCCCGTTCACGGGGGTGAGACGTGGTCCGCGCAGCGGACGAAAGCCAATTGCTTGGCTTTTCGAACGACGAACGCCCGGAGCGATAGCGAAGGGCCGGGTGGCCCGCAGGGCCGGATGAGGGGCAGCGCCGGCCGTCGCGATTGTCTTCAGACCGAAGAAGCCAGCCTCACAGCAGCCCCGACGCACGCGCGGCGGCTGTCGCCTCGCCGCGCGAGACGGCCTCCAGTTTGTCCAGCACCGCCGACACATGGTGATCGACCGTCTTCGGCGAGATGGTCAGATGCGCGGCGATCTTCTTGTTGGAAAAGCCGCGCTCGATCAGCTGCAGCACCTCCATCTGGCGCTGCGTCAGGCCGGCGACGTTGGCGCGCGTCGCCTGTCGCGGGCCCCTCGCTATGCAAACGACGCCGCTCTGCCGCATCAGGTTGCGAACGTGCTGCGCCACAGGACGCGCGCCAAGCCCTTCGAAGATATCGAGCGCCTCGCGCAGCGCCGGCTCGTCGCCCTGCAGCAGGGCGAGCGCGCGCTCGAAGGGAGCGCCCATCTCGTCCCATAGCGCGGCGGCACCCCGCCAGTCGCCGGTCAGCGACAGCCGGTGCGGCTCCGCCATGCCGGTGGTGTCGCCGGGGTCGCTGTCGGGTGACAGCAGCTGCCGCCAGGTCGCCAATTCGCCGAACACCGTCCGCGTCGGCGACAGTCCCTCGGCAAGATCGATCAGGCGCAAGGCCTCTTTTGCGTCGCCTCGGCCGAGCCATGCCAGCTCCGCCGTCACCGCCGCATAGGGTATCAGCCGCTGCAGCTCCATGCCCTTGTCGAGGAAGCGCTTCATCTCATCCAGCACCGGCTCGGCCGACGGATCGCCACGCCGGATGCGCAGCTTCGCCAGCGCCACCAGCGAGGGGTAGCGTACAAGCGCCGTCGTCGCCTCGTTGTCGACGACGTCATGCGCGACGGCTGCCGCGTCGTTCCACAAGCCGCGCCGCAGCAGCAGCTGCGCCTCGACGCCGCGCATGTAGTCGCGCCAGGTCGCAAGATCGTTCTCGACGCAATAGCTGATGCCGCGATCGAGAAAAGCCTGCGCCTCGGCAAAGCTCAGCCTGTTCATCTCGACACAGGCGCAATTGGTGAAGGCGCGCGCCGCATGCTCCTGGAAATTCTCCGAAAGCGCTATTCCAAGGCTGCGGGCAAGCTCGCGCCGGCCCTTGGCCAGGTCCAGCCATTGCTCCGCGGCGCCGACATTGTTCAACGCATGGCACAGGATGTCCGACCGGTTCAGCCGTTCCGCCAGTTCGACCGCCTTGCCGCCGAGCGAAAGCGTTTCGTCGAGCCGCTCGGCCAGCATCGCCAGTTGCGAAAGGTTCGAATAGGCCATGGCGAGCTCCGGACTCTCGGGCGCCGTTTCCAGGAGCTCCACGGCCTGAGCGCCGAAGCGGTCCGCCGCCTCGCGGTCGCCGAGCAGATAGGCATAGCGCGACAGGCATCTGAGGCCGTCGCCCTCCTTCAGCCTGTCGCCCAGCGCCTGCCGCAGCCGGCGCGCCTCGCCCTGCGCCTCGATCGCGGCATCGATGCGGCCGATCAGATGGCATTCGAAGGCATGGCCCTCATGCAAGGCCGCCCGGTCTTCGATCGGCAGGTCGTCGGCGTGGCGCAGCGCGACCTCATAATAGCCGGCCGCATCGCGGTGCGCGCCGACATGCGAGGCCTCGCGCGCGGCGAGCGGCGCAAGCTCGCGCACCGCTTCCAGGTTCTGCGCTTCCACCGCGTGGTGCACCAGCCTTGCGGTGGCGACGCCCCGGTTTTCCTGCAAAGCGCAAAGCGCGCGCTGGTTGAACTCGCGCCGGCGGCTGGGCGTCAGCGCCATTTCGACGGCACTGCGCGCGATCTCGTGCCGGAAGGAATAACCGTCGCCGAGGTCCTCGAGCAGCCCGTGCGAGACGCATTCGGCGAGCTGGCCGGCGCTGGCAATTCCGCACAGGCCGCTGAGCGCCCAGGCATCGGCGCGGCGCGGAAACACCGAGACCGCGTCGAGCATCGAGCGGGCGCCCGGCGACAGCCGCTCGGCCCGCGCCAGCACCGCATCGCGCACGCTGGCCGGCAGCGCGGTGTCATTCCCGGCGGCCAGCAATTCGGTGACGAAGAATGCGTTGCCGGCGGTTGCCCGGTAGATGGCGCCGCCGTCGCGGTTCGCCGCCTCGGCAAGCGACAGCACAGCCTTCTCGCTGAGCAGCGGCACCTCGATACGCACAACATTGCCGGCTGGGATCTCGCCGAACGCCCGGCGCACCCGCATCTGTCCCTCGCTGCGGTCGGTGCGCGCCGTGATCACAAGCAGGATGTGAGTGTTTGCGATGCGCCGGCCGAGGAAGCGAACGAAATCGAGCGTCGCATCGTCCGCCCAGTGCAGATCCTCGATGATCAAAAGGCACGGACCCTTGGCCTCGAAGACGTCGAGCGCGTCGGAAAACAGCGGCAGCCTCTGCCCTTGCCGGGCATCGATGGCGCGCGGCAGCTCCCATTGCGCCTCGCGGGCGAGGTCGTAGAGGGCTCCCAGCGGATCGGGGATCGACAGATCCTCGCAGGCGCTGCGCAGCAAGGTTACCCCTTGTCCCACGCCATCTGTGAAAGCCTCGACCAGCGCCGTCTTGCCGGCGCCGGCCTCGCCCGCCAGCGCCGCAACACGACCGCGGCCTTGTGTTGCATCCGCCAGCAAGGCGTCCAGTTGCTGCAGCTGCGCCTGCCGTTCCAGAAGCATCGTCACTCTCGCGAAGTTGGAATTTTACCATGGCGGGATGCCGCCACGATAGTCCGGGACGAGAACGCTGCAATGTGACATTTCCCACATTGCAGCGTGCCTCCCTCCACAGGTCAACGTCGCCAACATAGGGAATCGTCCCGCCAAATATGGGGAATGGTTCCGATGCGCAGTTTTTTCGAACGTGGTTTTAGTCCCGCCGCGCTCAGACCGAGCGTCAATCAATCACGAAAGGAAAAAAATCGTGCCTCGCTATCTGATTGAACGCACCTTTCCCGACGGCCTCAACGTGCCGATGAACGACGCCGGCGCAACAGCCATGGGCGGGGTTATCGCCCGCAATGCCGAAAAGGGCGTGACCTGGGTGCAGTCCTATGTGTCGCCCGACAAGAGCAAGAGCTTCTGCATCTACGACGCGCCCTCGCCCGAGGCGATCCGCAGCACCGCCCAGAAAAATTCCCTTCCCGTGGACAAGATCACGGAGGTGCGGGTCCTGGACCCCTACTTTTATCGCTGATCCGGCAGACGAACGGCAAAACGATGAACACAAGATCGTCCTTGTCGATGGCGGACCTGATGTCGTGCCGGACACAGAGAGAGTATCCGCCGCGGCGGATGCCCCGCGGCACGGCTTCATGCGGCGGGTTGTGTCGGAACTGCTGTCGCCTCTGCGGAACAGGCGCCGCCGGCTGCCGCCGCAGGACCACTATCTGAGGCGCGACATCGGCCTCCAGGAGCGGGAATTGCCGCGCGAATATTGGGAATACTGGTGGCATTACTGATCCACCGACACTGGCGGGACCGGACGGTTTCGCCCTTCGAATGAAAGCTACGCCAAGGATCGCAGGCCTGACCTTGAAAGTCCGGCCTGTGCTTGCGCGCCCTCAACGAAATTGGAGAGAACAATGAACAGTCATAGACTTGCCGGATGCGTCATCGGCGCAGCTGTCTTCGCCCTCATGGCGGGCGGCGTCGCCCGGACCGAGACGGTCAACCCGCTTGCCGAAAAGGTACGCATGGCCAACAGCCGCTTCGAGAACGTCGCCATGGCGACCGCCGAAGGCTATGCGCCGATCCCTTGCGCCAGCGGCATCACCGGCGGCGCCATGGGCATCCACTACGTCAATGCCAACTACCCCAAGGACGACGCCGTCGACGTCGCCAAACCGGAGGCGGTGATGTACGAGCCGATGGCCGACGGCAAGCTGAAGCTGGTCGCCGTCGAATACATCACCGCGAAAGGGCCGGCCTCGCTCGAAGGCCAGCTGTTCAACTTCAACAGCGCCCCCAACCGCTACGGCCTCGGCCCGTTTTATGAGCTGCATGTCTGGGCCTGGAAGCAGAACCCCACCGGCGCCTTCGCCGACATGAACCCGACCGTCTCCTGCGACGCGATGAAGGGGATGTAATGTGGAACATCGGACATCGGGCGCCCGGTGTCCAGCCTTCCCCCTTGGCGGGGAAGGGGCGAGCGCCGCCGGCCGGCTCCCCATGCCCGCGGGCATTCCCCGGCGCGCTCGCCTTTATTCCTTCTCCCCGTTCACGGAGAGAAGGTGGCCCGAAGGGCCGGATGAGGGGCAGCACTGGCGTTCGAAGTCAGCCAAATCTTCCACAAGCCAGAGGAACGCGCCCGCTGCCTACGCCGCCTTCAGACGCTCCATTTCAGCTTCGAATTCGAACTTTAGCTGAGCGGCCTCTTCTTCCGGCAACCAAAGCACCATCTGTGGCACGATCTTGCGGTAAAGCCGGGTGCTGTCCTGATCCCATGGCAGTGTTTCTGCGTTGCGCGCCTCTGCGATAAGCCTGTGCAATCGCGCGCGAACCCGGTCCGGATCGCCGTGGTAATAAACGGTCGGCGCATCCCCGTCGAACAGCTCGGGCTGTTCTTCAGCGCCAAAAAGATCGAGTTGATTTCTTGCCATGCCCAAGGATATCAGCGTTCGGTTCTGGCACGATTATGCCTCATCCCGTTTCGTGAAGCGACCACCCGCGACCGGCTTATCCCCGTATTCCTGACGCAGCCTGTCAGCCGACTTTTTGGCCCCCGCCGGCCGCGAGCACCGACTGCAGGTGGGTGATCTTGATCAATTCCGAACTCAGGATGCGCTCCAGCAGATCGGCCTGCGCCGGCTCCAGCGCCACAAGCCGGCCGAGCACGTTGAGCAGGTCGATCAGATCGGAAGTGTATTCAGCGAGCCAGTGATCGGGCTGCACGAAGTCCAGTTGCGAAGGTGGACGTTTGTCGCCGATTTGCGGGCGCGACCGGTCGCGCTTGCGGTAGCTGAACCAATGCCACACCACCTGTTTGCCTGAGACTTCGTATTCCCACATCTCAGGCGACACATTCTCGATGAAACCTTTACCAATATAGAGCCGACGCTTAACCGGATCGTATTCCATCACATCGGGCAGCGGCTCAGGCGCGCCCGGGATCGCACCTTCAAAGGGAATCGTCGGCGCGAAGTCCTTGGCCATTCTGGGCGACGCCTTCGGCCGACCTTCGGCGGGATCGGAGAACCGTTCGCCATAGGTATGCAGCCAGATTACTTCGCGTCCCAAGACTACAGCTTCTGAGAACAACGTTGGGTCACCCGTAAGCGGTACCCGAAGGCCAGGCTGCACAAGGTCAGCCTGGAAGCGTTTCGTAAATCCGGGATGTGCCATCACGGCTGCAAGGTAGGCAATCACATCTTCGGCTGAAACGGACTTGCCATAGGTATCTGCGAACAATCCAAGCAACTTTGTTGAAATGTTCGGCTGCTTGGCAGCCGCGCCTTGCCAAAGCGGATGTGTGCGACCGCCAAACGAACCCTTATAGTGATCCAGATCAGGAATTAACCCTGTAAAAGTAACAGCAGGACCAGATTTTGGAGCTGCCCTTTCAAGCGCTACAAGATAAACTTGCCTCGGCGAGTGCCAGTCCCACAGCGTCGGATTCGGTTGGTTGATCAGCCTGGCGTCTGGAATGATCCACTGTCGATCAAGCGATCTGAAACCGTAACGCGTTGGCTGAACTACCGAATGATGATCCTCGATAACTGGTCCAACTCGCTCCTCATGTCCGACAAGACCTTTGGCGACAGCCTTGCGAATATGCTTGTCGCCGGGCCTTCCTTGGCGAAGATGCGGATGAAACAATTTCTCCTTCCTCTCGGCATCCTTTTCGTTAGCCAGGACTGTCCATCGGTTCTTTAGCGATTGCGCATCGGGCGCGATGATCCACGTTCGTCCAGGCATCACTCCGGAACCGTCATAATCAAAGAATAATTGCAGAGGCGGGAACGTCGCCCACGCGCCGCTCGCGGCCGGGAAGAAGGGAGCTCGCCAGTCGAAAGGGCAGTCTTGCCAGTTCGTCTCATCGAGCGACAACTTTTCCAGCGCAGCGAACTTCTCCTCGCGCCGTCCTTTCGGCAGTGCCTGGAAGCGCACCCGGGCCGGCTTCTCCCTGTCTTTGCCAAGCTTCTTGGCGGCCAGCACGATGCAAACCGGCTGCTGCACACCCTGAAAAATGCGTGTTGGCACATTTGGCTGATGTCCTTCAGGCGAGCAGTCGACGACCCAGATGTCCGAACAAGTGCGCCGCAGATCGTCTCGCATTTTTTCAAAGCCGGGGCCGTTGAGAAAACCAGCCACGCTAATGAAGCAGACGATGCCTTCCTCGTCCTTGTCAGGAAAACCTGTCGCAGCAAGGCGGCCGGTTCCAAAGACCTTCCACGTCGCCCAGCGCCAGAAATAAATATACAGATTTTTCAGATGCTTGCTGTGTGCGCCTACGCCCCACGATGGCGGCGGCGTCCACCAGTCCATGGGTGAGAACAGCTTGCCCCCAGAACCCGCTTCTATCCAGCCGCCACGTCCCTTGGCCTTTTCCTTGTAAGGGGGATTACCGATTACAACGGTGATGTCTCGCGTCTTCTTGATTGTATTGGCGTCGCGCCTGGATTTTGCGATGGCGCCGACCTGCATCAATGGCTCTTCCTCAATGAATGGATTGCCGAGCGTGTCGGTGATGAACAGCTTCAAGTCGGGCACATGCGGTGCTTCGCCAGGCTTTGTCTTTGCCAGTGCTTGCATCTCGGCGATTAGCCGAAGCTGCGCCACAGCGAATGGACCGAATTGCAGTTCGAAGCCGATCAGCCGCAGTGCCGCCGCCTCGATGGCGCCGCGAACCGCGCCTTCGCCCTGGTCGCTTGCTACTGTAGTAGCAATGCGACGCAGTACGCCGAGCAGAAAAGTTCCGGTTCCGACCGCCGGATCGGCCAAGGTCACGTCGGCTGACGCAAGTCCAGCGTGCCGATCAAACAGCGGGCTCCGCAACGCCTCGTCCACAAGCCGAACCATCGCGCCAACGACTTCCGGCGGCGTATAGTAGGAACCGGTCTTCTTACGCAGCGTGTTGTCGTAAACTTCGAGAAAATCTTCGTAGAAATACAGCCAGGCTTCCGGTTTGTCCTTGCTGATCGTGTGCCAGTTAACCTCGTTGAGGACGCGGGTCAGCGTCTCAAGCGACGTTTTCAGCGCTTGCTGGTTGGCCTCATCATCGGTCAGCAGCCCGAGTGCGGTGCCGATGAGCGAGTTGGTCTTTCGTAGTTCGTACGCCGCTTGATGGATGCCTCCTGCTAACGGGATATCAAGTGCCCGCGCCACGAGAAGCCCGAACGTCACCGCCTGCGCATAGCCGTCGGCGAATTGAGCGTTGTCAGCTTCGGGAAACAGAAGCTTGCGCCAATCCTTCGCTAACGCGGTTAGCCCTTCGCTGCCGAGCGCCATCTGCTCGATCACCTCATCGCGCAGGAAACGGCAGAGACGGGCACTGACCTCCGCTAGCCGCTTTGCGTTTGGCGGCGCGATCGGCGACCAGTTGAGGAAATCACTGATCAATCGCAGCAGGCCATCCGGCGCTGCAAGCTTCGCGCCGGACGTTGCGACGTCACCATCAAGCGGGATGACTCTGCCTTGAAGCACACCGTCCTGCCACAGGCTGAACGCATTGCCGTCTGTGTAGAGCAGATTCGGCAGCGATTTCAGCTTATTCCATTGGTCCTTGTCGTGAACGTCGGTAAAGTGCCTCGGGTCCGCGCCCTTCCCGGGCTGCTTGACCTCAATGAAGCCAACCAATGCGTTGTGAACCGTGGCGGCGAAGTCGGGCCGCGTCTTGATGTCGGCAAGACTTGTCTCGCCGATAAGTTGCACTGAGCCGTCCGGGAAGCCGGCGAGCCTCGCAAGCTCGCGCATCAGCGATTCGAGTGGTCCGCGAAGCTGGTCCTCGGGCGCTCCACCGATTGCAGGATTTGAAAGCTTCGGCTTCAGCGATGCGCCATAGGCCGACACCGCCTCGGCAAGTGTATTTTCCGCCATTTTCTCCCCGGCACCCCGATCGCAACTCGGCGAATACTGTTCTTCTCATTGAGAGTCCGAATCGAGCATAAACAGTAAGTTGGCTGGCGCCAGTAGATTTCTTCGCCACATAAGCCAACCAGAACTTCGTTGTCTTCCTTCCTCGCTCGCCATTCGCCAGCTGCATGACGACTGCGCATGCCCCCAGCACCCCTACCCACGCTTTCTTAAGGTGTTTTCGCTACACCCGACCGCTGGACAGAGGCGGGAAACGGAGAGAATTCGGGGTGCGCTTTTCCGCGGCGACGACTGCCGGGCGGTTCCTGCCGCAGCGCTGGGCGCTGCGCATGACGCCGCTGCTCGGCCGCGTCGATTCCGTGCTCTTCACCGCCGACGAGCGCGGCGAAGCCGGCCGCATGTCGCTGATCGCCTTTTCCATCCGCATTATCAGCGCCGTCATTGCCTTCATCAGCCAGGTTTTGATGGCGCGCTGGATGGGTTCGTTCGAATACGGCATCTTCGTGCTGGTCTGGGTGACGATGGTCATCGTCGGCAATCTCGCCTGCCTCGGCTTCCACACCTCGGTCATCCGCTTCATTCCCGAATATCGCGAGCGCGGCATGCTGGCCGAATTGCGCGGCATCGTGCTAGCCAGCCGTCTGTTCGTGCTCGTGGCCTCGACGCTGATCGCCGGTCTCGGCGCGCTCGGCGTGTGGCTCGCCTCGCCCTGGATCGAGAATTACTACGTCATCCCCTTCATCCTCGGCGTCATCTGCCTGCCGATGATCGCGCTCGGCGATCTGATGCAGGGGCTGGCGCGGGCGAACTCATGGGCGCTGTTCGCGCTGTCGCCGACCTATCTGGTTCGCCCGGTGCTGATCCTCGTGTTCATGGCGCTGATGCTGGCGCTCCACTATGTCCCCGATGCCAAAACCGCGATCTTCGCCTCCATCGCCGCCACCTATGCGACCACGCTTGGCCAGCTGATGGGCGTCACCTCGCGCATGGACAGGAACATCCCGGCCGGACCGACGACCGTGCATTTCGGCCAGTGGTTCCTGGTCTCGCTGCCGATCTTCCTGGTCGAGAGCTTCTTCTTCCTGCTCACCAATGCCGACGTGCTGATGGTCGGCGCCTATCTCGACCCCAATGACGTCGCCGTCTATTTCGCCACGGTGAAGACGCTGGCACTGGTGCATTTCGTCTATTTCGCGGTCAAGGCGGGCGTCGCCCAGCGCTATGCGCAGTTCACCCATGGCGAGCCGCGGCGGCTTGCCATCTTCGCCCGCGAGACCGTCTCCTGGACCTTCTGGCCCTCGCTCCTGATGGCCGTTCTGGTGCTGGCGCTCGGCGAGCCGATGCTGGTGCTGTTCGGCCCCGAATTCACCGCCGGCTATCCGCTGCTGTTCCTGCTTGTCCTCGGCGTCGTTGCGCGCGCCGCCGTCGGCCCGTGCGAAAGCCTGCTGACCATGAGCGGCAACCAGAACATCTGCGCCGCCGTCTATGCCATGACTCTTGCCTTGAACATCGGCCTCAACGTGCTCCTGATCCCGCATTTCGGCCTCTGGGGCGCGGCGATCGCCACCAGCCTTGCCATGGTCTTCGAGGCCAGCGCGCTCTCCTTCACCGTCTGGCGCAAGCTCGGCATCGTCATGGCGATCTTTGTTCCCGCCAGGAAGGAAGCCGCCTGATGGCCGCCGTCCCGTTGCTCGAGGAAACCAGCGGCGGCCCGGCCGGCGCCATGGTGTCCGGCCTTGCCGGGCTCGTTCGCGAGGCCGATCCGGCGCACATCGAGATCCTCGCCAACAACCGGCCGGAGCGCAAGCTCGCGATCTATCCGGCCTCGGCCGGCTTCGACCTTGTCGAGGAACTCGATTACCTGTGCGCCCGCACGATCGAGCCCAATGTCTTCTTCAACCCGCGCTTCCTGGCCCCCGCTATGCCCCGGCTCGAAGACCGCGAGGTGCGGCTGGCGGTGATCCGCGACGGCGACGAATTCCGCAACCGGCTGCGGCTGCTGGTGCCGTTCTCGGTCGAGCGGCCGGGTATCCCGCTCGGCGTTCCGGCCATGCGCACATGGTCGAGCCCGTTCGGCCCGCTCGGCACGCCGCTGGTCGACCGCGACGATCCGGTCGGCGTCATCGAGGATTTCTTCTCGATGCTGTCGCGCCCGCATCTCAAACTGCCGAAGGTCTTCGTGCTGCCCGACATGCGGCTCGACGGACCGGTGGCGAGCCTGCTCACCTCTTTCGCCGACAGCCGCGGCCTGACCATGGTGACCACCGGCAAGGCCGAGCGTCCGGTGCTCGAAAGCGACGCCGACGGCGAGGACTATCTGAAAACCTCGCTGCGCTCGCACCATTATCGCGAGTTCCGCCGGCTGAAGCGGCGCCTTGCCGACCTCGGCAGGCTCGAGCATCTGGTGGCGCGCGGACCGGACGAGATCCGCCACGCCATCGAAAGATTTCTGACGCTCGAGGCCGCCGGCTGGAAGGGCCGCGAGCGCACCGCGATGGCGATCGACCGTTACCGCGCCGCCTTCGCCCGCGAGGCCGTGCACCGGCTGGCCGAGCAGGATATGTGCCGCATCCATTCGCTGACGCTCGACGGCCGCACCATCGCCTGCCTGGTCGTCTTCGTCGAAGCCGGCATCGCCTATACCTGGAAGACGGCCTATGACGAGAACCTGGCCGGCTATTCGCCGGGCACGCTGTTGATGATCGAGGTGACCAGGCAGCATCTCGACGACCCCAACATCGTCATGACCGATTCCTGCGCGGTGCCCGACCATCCGGTGATGAGCCGGCTGTGGACCGAGCGCAAGCCGATGGGCACGCTGGTGATCGGACTGACGCCGGATGCCGACCGCCTCGCCCGCCAGGCCGCCTCGCAGCTGCACCTCTACCGCGAGACCCGCAACATGGCGCGTCTGCTCCGTAACCGGATGAAGAACCTGCTGAAAAGACGCTAGATGAATAGCGGGACACGCTGTATGGCTTGCGGCGGCCGGATCCGGCCGGGGGAATTCACCACCAAAGCTATTTTGATGATCAGAACCTTGCTGCGTCATGCCGGCCTGTGCGCGCCGTTCCTTATGCTTGCCATGCTGCCGGCCGTGGCCCTGGCCGATACCTGCCCCGAGGATTGCAGCGAGCCCGCGCCGCTCAACATCTACAGCCACACCACCGCCGGCCATCTCAGCCCCGCGACGGCGGGCGCGCTGTCGCGCGTGTATGTGCCCAACCGGTCGTCGAACAGCGTCTCGGTGATCGACACGGTGACCCTGAAGGAAGTCGACAGGTTTCCGGTCGGCAGCAGGCCGCAGCACGTCGTCCCCTCCTGGGACCTGAAGACGCTGTGGGTGGCCAACAACGGCAACGGCAGGAACGGCAGCCTGACGCCGATCGATCCGACCACCGCCAAGCCCGGCATGCAGATCGCGGTCGACGATCCCTACAACATGTATTTCATGCCGGACGGCAGCGCGGCCATTATCGTCGACGAGGCCATGAAGCAGCTCGACTTTCGCGATCCGCGGACCATGGCGCTGAAATCGGTCCTGCCGACGCCGACCTGCCCCGGCATCAACCATGCCGATTTCTCGGCCGACGGCTCCTACGCGATCTTCACCTGCGAATATGGCGACGGCGGCCTGACCAAGATCGACCTTAAGAACCAGAAGGTGCTCGGCCATCTCGACCTGTCGAAGATGGGCATGCCGCAGGACATCAGGCTCTCGCCCGACGGCAAGGTCTTTTACGTCGCCGACATGATGAATGACGGCGTCTTCCTGGTCGACGGCGACAGTTTCAAGGAGATCGGCTTCATCCCGACCGGCATCGGCACGCACGGCTTCGTCGTCAGCCGCGACGGCAAGCGTCTCTACGTCTCGAACCGCGGCTCGCACAGGATGGAGCAGGGCAAGGCGAAGGGACCGGGCAGCGTGAGCGTGATCGACTTCGCCACCCGCGCGATCGTCGCGCAATGGCCGATCCCCGGTGGCGGCAGCCCCGACATGGGCAATGTCAGCGCCGACGGCAGGCAGCTTTGGCTCTCCGGCCGCTTCGACAGCGAGGTCTATATGATCGACACGACCTCAGGCGCCGTGACGAGGATCCGCGTCGGCGTCGAGCCGCACGGCCTGACCGTGTGGCCGCAGCCGGGCCGATACTCGCAGGGCCATACCGGAAACATGCGGTAGGCTTCCAGGACAAAACGATGGGTTTGCTGCCATTGCGCTCCGGCATCTCGTCAGCATGCGCCCTATCGCTGCCAGAACGGCAGCTTGGCGATCTCTTCCTCGACCTGCCATCGCGTCAGGCCGATATCGTCGATCAGATGCGGATTGTCCTTTGCCATTCGCTTCAGTTCCCAGCGAAAATGCGTCCGCTCGCGCCAGGCGGCGATCCTGCTTAGCAGGGCCGTCAGACTGTAGCGATACGGCGCCCGCGCCGCGGTCATTGCTGGCCGCAGGCACTGGTGCCGGGCCGATGCAAGGGTGTTGTTCATGGCAACCTCCGTGCTCGTTGAGGCCTCACACCGTTGGGAGTCGGGGGCCTCGACCTGAAAGAGGTTGAATTGTGCAGGACGCGGACGGGCGTCGTAATTAAGCGCTGCCAAATTGTTCCAAAAACTTCCAAGCAGGCTGATTTTGCGGCCTTATGGGCTTGGCGTAGGCTTTCGCACTGGCGCAAAAGACCTCCTAAGCTCTCGCCACCGAAATTTCCGCCGAAACATCATCGGGACCATCAAGCAATGACCGCCCCCTTTCTCAGCTTCCCCGATCACCTCGACGCCGGCCGCACACCCCGTGCGGTAATCTTCGGAGCCGGTCACGGCAGCACCTATCCCGGCAAGGACAGCAGCGGCCATGCGCTGGCTGCCGATGCCATCCGCGCCGCGAGCCAGGACGATGCCGCGCTTGTCGAGCACTGGGATTTCGATCTCGGCGGCCCGCTTTTCGACGGCAATCCGGTCAGCTGCATCGACGCCGGCGACATCGCGACCACCATGCATGACAATGCCGGCAACCGGGCCCGCATCGAGGCGAAGACGCGCGAGATCCTGGTGTTGCCCGCCGTGCCGATCCTGCTCGGCGGCGACGATTCCGTGGTGATACCTTTCCTTGCCGGCTTTGCGGATCACGGGCCGGTCTGGATCCTGCAGATCGACGCTCACATCGACTGGCGCAACGAGGTAGATGGCGAGCGTTACGGCTATTCGAGCCCGATGCGCCGGGCAAGCGAGATGCCGCACGTCGCCGGCATGGTGCAGGTCGGCCTTCGCAGCGTCGGCAGCGCCCGCCTTGCCGAAGTCGAAGCGGCGCGGCACTACGGCAGCCGCTTCGTGACCGCCCGCGAGGTTCACGCCCAGGGCGTCGAAGCCGCCCTGCGGCATATTCCGCAAGGAGCGCGGGTCGTCGTCACTCTCGATTGCGACGGCCTCGATCCCGGCATCATGCCGGGCGTCGCGGCGCGCACGCCTGGCGGCCTCGCCTACACGCAAACGATCGACCTGATTGCAGGCCTCGGCAGGCGAGCCAGGATCGTTGGCTTCGACCTTGTCGAGCTCTATCCTCCCGCCGACATTGATGGCCTGTCGGCCCTGACCGCCGCGCGCCTTCTCGTCAATGTGGTCGGCGCCATCGTCCGGCAGGTTTGAAACCCGGCTTTGACGCAATTCCTGGATTTGCTCTAAGAGTGCGCCCCATGCAGGGAGAGCGCTTCGCCTTTGGCCCGTTCGTGCTTGACTCCGGTGTGGGAACGCTGCTTCGGAACGGCGATCCCGTTGCCGTTGGCTACCGCGGGCTGAACCTGCTTGCGGCGCTCGTCGCACGGCCCGGTGAAATCCTGGGCAAGGCCGAGTTGATGGACGCGGCATGGCCGGGCACGGCCGTCGAGGAAGGCAACCTCACCGTCCAGATCGCGCAATTGCGCAAGCTGCTGGGTCCGGCCGCTGACGGCGATGAATGGATCGCCACGGTTCCGCGCGTCGGCTATCGCTTCACCGGGGCTGTCGAACGGCTCGGCGGCGCGAGGCGGAAACCTTTGCCGCTGCCCGACAAACCATCGATCGCCGTGCTGCCCTTCGTCCATTTCAGCAACGATCCCGAACAGGAATCCTTCGCCGACGGATTGACCGAGGACCTGATCACCGACCTGTCCAGGATCGCCGGCCTGTTCGTCATCGCCCGCAACTCGGTCTTTGCCTATAAAGGCAAGGCGATGGACGTGCGCGGCATCGCCGGCGATCTTGGCGTGCGCTACCTGCTGGAGGGCAGCGCAAGGCGCGCCGCGGGCCGGGTGCGCATCAACGCTCAGCTGGTCGACGCGCTGAGCGGCGAACATCTGTGGGCGGAACGCTTCGATCGCAGCCTGGACGATATCTTTGCCGTCCAGGACGAGGTCACGGCCAAGATCGTCGAGGCATTGCTTGGCCGGTTGCGCGCGCCGCCGCCACGCAACCGGCCGAAGAATCTCGAAGCGTACGATCTTTGCGTGCGGGCGCGAAAACTGATCGACGATTCGCCGCAGACGGCGCGCGAAGCGCATCTGATGCTGGCGCGCGCCATATCGCTCGATCCGCAATACGCCGAGGCCTATCGCTGGCTTGCCATGAACCATTGGATGGGATGGGTGCATTGGGGCGAACCCATCGAACCCAACCGCAGCCTTGCCCTGGAACTGGCGCGCAAGGCGGTGGCGATCGATCCCAACGATGCCGGCTGCCGCTGGGTGCTGGCCAATTTGCTTGCCTATGAGCGCCGCTTCGCCGAGTCGGACGCTGAGTTCGCCAAGGCGTTCGAGCTCGACCCGAACGAAGCCGACGCCTGGGCGACACTGTCGGACATCGCGGTGCTGGCCGGACAGGTCGAGGCCGGCCTCGAGCACATTCGCAAGGCGTTTCGGCTAAACCCGTTTCCACCGAGTTGGTACTATCTGACGCTCGGCGCGGCCCAATATGCGGCGCGCGACTACGAGGGCGCCGTCGAAACGCTGCGCCGGGACGAGACCTATCGAACCAGCTCACGCCGTTTCCTGGCGGCAAGCCTTGCGCAGCTCGGCCGGCTCGACGAGGCGCGCGCCGAGGTCGAAATGTTCCTCGTCGCCAATCCGCATTTCACGACCCGGCATTGGGTCTGGACCGAGCCGTTCCGCGACGAAGCGACGCTCGAGCATTTCGTCGACGGCTTCCACAAGGCCGGCCTTCCGGAGTGACGCACACCCTCCGTGCGACCTACTCGTCGAAGCGACCCGTAGCGTCACGATCGCGCTCGTACCGTCTCGTGAGCGGAAACGGCGGCAGCCAGGACTCGCGGCGGACGGTCCACAGTTCGTAGGTCGGCTTCAGCTGGTTAGGCGCATCCAGGGATCCCAGGTTCACCTCGATTTCGTCGCCGCTGCGCCCGAAAACCGGGGAGCCGCAGTTGGGACAGAAAAACCGCCCGGCATAGTCGCGTGTTTCGCCCTCGATGATCACCGCATCCCGAGGAAAAATCGCCGAAGCGTGAAAAAGCGCCCCATGGTGCTTGCGGCAATCGAGGCAGTGACAAACGCCGACCCGGTACGGGCGTCCCGACGCCACGATCCGGACATTGCCGCACAGGCAGCCACCGGTGAATCGGTCCATGCGCGCGTCTCCCGTAAAATCAGGCGGTCGTCCTCCTTCGTCTAACAAAGGATGGCCTGTCCTCCTTCGCCAAGGCTTCGGAGGACAAGCCACCCGAAGCTCGAAGAGCAAAGGGTGGTGCCCCTAGCCGGGATCGAACCAGCACTCCTTGCGGAACTCGATTTTGAGTCGAGCGCGTCTACCAATTCCGCCATAGGGGCTCAGGCCGGGCGGCCTGGATGGGCGCGGACTATACGGTTGGAGACCCGTTCGTCAACTGGCCTGTTGCCGATTTGGGCGGCCCGCTCGACGACCATGCCACACCTTACGGTTTCGTAAGGGCGGCGCCATTGTGCGGCGCGGAAAATCTTTCTAGACAGGCAGCGCGTCGAAGCGGCCGGCGCCATAGGCGGCGGCTGCGGCGCTTTGGGTCCTTGTTTCCTGCATGCCCGTGTCCGAAAACCGCGGCTGCGTTTTGCACGACATGCGATTAGGAGAGCCGATGCTTCGCGGACTTTACGATTGGACGCTGTCGCTGGCGGCGCGCAAATCCGCTGAATGGTGGCTGGCCTTCATCGCCTTCGTCGAAAGCTCCGTCTTCTTCATACCGGCCGACGTGCTGTTCCTGCCCATGGCGCTGGCGCGGCCCAAACGCGCCTATCGCTACGCGCTGACCGCCACCGTTGCGTCCGTACTGGGCGGCGTTGCCGGCTGGCTGATCGGCTACTATGCCTACGATACGATAGCCCGGCCGATCCTGGAGCACTTCGGCGGCCTTGCGACGTTCGAGAAGTGGCAGTCGTCCGGCACCGGGCTGATGCTGGTGTTGCTCGTCACATCCGGCGCGGCGCACCTGCCGCCGATCAAGGTGGTCACGATCCTGGCCGGTGCGCTGCACGTCAATCTCATTGTCTTCATCGTTTCGGCTATCGTGGCGCGCGGCGCGCGTTTCCTGCTGCTCGCCTGGCTGCTGCGCCGCTATGGCGAACCGATCAGGGAGTTCATCGAAAAACGCCTGGGAATGATCGTCAGCGCCGGCGCCGCCGCCCTGATTTTGCTCTATATCCTCGTCAGATATGCCCACGCATAGCAGCCGAGCAAACGGATCCCCCACGATGACAGCGACCATGAATGCCGACAGCGGACGCCAACGGACGCGCGCGGCGCTGTTTCTCGCCGTCGCCATGGCGGCCACCGTCGGTTCCGCGCTCGCCTTTCAGTACATCGGTGGCTACATCCCCTGCCATCTCTGCCTTGAGCAGCGCACGCCCTACTATATCGGCGTGCCGCTGATGCTCCTGGCGGCGGTGGCCTCGATGCTGCGCGCGCCGGCCTGGGTGACGCGCGGCCTCTTGGCGATCGGCGGCCTGCTGATGCTCTACGGCCTCTATCTCGGCGTCTATCACTCGGGCGTCGAATGGGCTTGGTGGCCAGGCCCGACCGACTGCACAGCTGGCGCCGGCCCTGTCGACACCGGCGGCAAGGGCGTGCTCGACGCGCTCGACAAATTCGTGCCGCCCTCCTGCGACAAGGCAGCGCTGCGCATCCTCGGCCTGTCGCTGGCCGGCTGGAACGCCATCGCCAGCCTCATCCTGGCCGCCGTCGCCTTCCGCAGCGCGCTGTCACGGGATTGACATCCGGTAATTTCAGGCCTGCTCGACACTGAGGATCTGCATTGCGCCATGTTGTCCGAGATATGCGGCGAGGCAGTCCCAAAATTCGTCGAGCAGAGCTCTTCCGTCGGCGTCAAAGTTATTGCACGCGACGAGCAAAAGTTTCCCATCGGCGTAAGAGCAACTAGGCCGCTCATGCCAGGTTCGGTGGGCGCGAAACTCTTGCTCGATGTCGATTGCAGCTTGCGGACCAGGGCCGGACGCGACGTCAAGGCACTCGATGGTTATCTTGTACATGCGTCGGCCCATCAGCCCCAGCGGCAGCGATGAACTCTACGGTTCCAGTTCGACATCCCAGTAGAGATAATCCATCCAGCTTTCATGCAGATGGTTGGGCGGGAACAGGCGGCCGTTGTTGTGCAGGTCGTGCACCGTCGGCTGAAACGGTTTCTGCAGCGGCCACATCTTGGCCTGCGCTGGCATCATGCCGCCTTTCCTGAGATTGCAGGGCGAACAGGCGGCAACGACATTCTCCCAGGTCGTCGCCCCGCCGCGATGGCGCGGGATGACATGGTCGAAGGTCAGGTCCTCCGGCGTGCCGCAATACTGGCACTGGAAGCGGTCGCGCAGGAAGACGTTGAAGCGGGTGAAGGCGGGATGCCGCGACGGCTTAACATAGGCCTTGAGGCTGACCACGCTCGGCAGCTTCATCGAGAAGGTCGGCGAGGAGACGGCGTGCTCGTACTCGGCGACGATGTTGACCCTGTCGAGGAACACCGCCTTGATGGCGTCCTGCCAGGACCAGAGCGACAAGGGGTAATAGCTGAGCGGACGGTAGTCCGCATTCAGCACCAGCGCTGGAAGCCCATCCGGAGATACGGCAACCGTCACGTCTTGGCCTCCTTCGTTCTAGAACCGAACGGCGCGGATACTGTAAGCCCGACATGACAGGGATGTGAAGCGGATTGTCGTTCGTCGAGCGCGCCAAAAAAGTAGGATTTTCATGCTTTTTTTGCCGTTTCGGCGAGCGGTGCGGCATCCCGTCCCTTTAATTCGCGGTAATAGGCCCAGAAAAGCCGCGACGCGACACCTCGCCACGGGCTCCATGATTCGGCGAGCCGAATCAGCGTTTTTTCCGGCGGACGCGGATCGATGCCCAGCGCATGGCCGACAGCGCTCTGCAAGGCGACGTCGCCGGCGGGGAAGACATCGGGATGGCCGGCCGCGAACAGCAGATAGCATTCCGCCGTCCACGGGCCGATGCCCGGCACCCTGGTCATCGCCGCGATTGCTTCGCCGGCTTCGAGCGAGCACAGGTGATGAAGGTCGAGCCCGCCGGCCACCGCCTCTGCCACCGCGAGCAGCCCGCGCTGCTTCGGCCGCGACAGCCCGGCCTCGCGAAAAACCTCCTCGCCGGTCGCCAGAATGGCCTCCGGCGTCAGCGGATCGACCAGCCTGGTCAGCCGGCCGAAAATAGCGTCGGCGCTGACGCGGGACACCTGCTGCGAGACCATGATCGAAGCAAGGCTCCTGAAGCCCGGTTCCGAAAGCCTGAGCGGCACCTCGCCGGCCTTGCCGCGCACCGTCTCCAGCCGCGGATCGATCAGGCAGAGCGCGTCGAGCCCTGCCGCGATGTCGTCGAGCGAGGCGATGCGTTGCACGTTTGCTTGTTCCCAGGACGATGATTGATGGCTAACTATCAAGCGGCGCAAGCGCCTGACAACCCGAATGCCGCCTGAGAAATGACGCTCCTGACATTCCGTTTCGCGCCGAGCCCCAATGGCGAACTGCATCTCGGCCATGCCTATTCCGCCTTGCTCAACCAGCAGATGGCGGCGCGGGCGGGCGGCCGGTTGCTGCTGCGCATCGAAGACATCGACATCACGCGCTGCACGCCGGAATTCGAGGCCGGCATAGTTCGCGACCTGAAATGGCTGGGGCTCGATTGGGAAGAACCGGTGCGCCGCCAGTCCGAACACTTTGACGAGTACAAGGCGGTGCTCGACCGGCTGATCGCTGAAGAACTGGTCTATCCGGCGTTCATGAGCCGGGGCGAAATCCGCGCCTTCATCGCCGAGACCGAAAGACGCGGCCGCGGCTGGCCGCGCGACCCGGACGGCGTGCCGCTCTACCCGCCGCTCGACAAGGCGCTGCCGATGAAGGAGCGCAAGCGGCGGATCGCCGAGAACATGCCCTTTGCCTGGCGGCTGGACATGAAAGCCGCCATCGCGAGCGCCCCGGCTGCCCTGTCATGGCTCGAGTTCACCGACGAGACCATCACAACGACGCGCATTGTCGAAGCGACGCCGCAGGATTGGGGCGATGTCATCGTGGCGCGCCGCGACATTCCGACCAGCTATCATCTCGCCGTCGTCGTCGACGACGCGCTGCAAGGCGTCAGCCATGTCGTGCGCGGCCAGGATCTCCATTCGGCGACCGGCGTGCAGCGGCTGCTGCAGGAGTTGCTGAGATTTACGCCGCCCCGCTATTTCCACCACCGCCTGATCCTCGGCCCCGACGGCAGGAAGCTGTCGAAAAGCCTCAAGGACACCGGCCTTGCCGCGCTCCGGCAGGCTGGCCTGTCGCCGCACGATGTCAGGCGGCTGGTTGGACTTTAGCTGATTGTGCGTTGAGATTCAGGTCAGGCCGCGGCGAAAATGGCAGGCTTCGAGAACCGGAGCGGAGCGTACTTTTAGTACGTGAGTACCGGAAGGGCAGAAGCCTGGCATTTGCAGACCGGCCTCACCTGAATATCAATGCACTAGAGACGCGCCAGCCCTGCTTTGATTAGCGCCATGACGCTGATGAAGATGAAGGCGCCGCTCAGCCCCCAGGCGACCGCAAGCTTGAGGTCCCGGAATGTGATGCCATGCTCATTGGCGGCCATCACCGCGACGAAGAAGCCCAGCGTGAACAGCAGCGTGTTGCCGGTCGAGCCGAAACCATCCTCCTTCATGATGGCATCCAGCGCCGTGCCGAAAAAGAAACCGAAAACGGCCACTGTCGCGACCGTCATCAACAGCCAACTCGTGTCGAGATGCAAAAGCATGCCTGCTCATGGCGTGCCTTGACGCCATGCCCCCTTTGGCACCGTTTGTTGAATTCGGATGAGCTTATGGATCAACCGTTTCGTTTTGCTTGCCAAATTGAACGGCATTAGAGCAATTGCCGTCATCAACCTTTCACTCCGGCAGAGCCTCCCGACAATGCAGAGCATCAAGCGGTTCATTCCCGCCTCCTTTGTCGTCCTGTGGGCGACCGGCTTCATCGGCGCGCGCTATGCCATGCCCTGGGCGGAGCCTTTTACCTTCCTGGCGGTCCGCTTCGTAATAGCGGCCATTCTGTTTGCCGGCCTGACGGTGCTGCTCGGCTCGCATAGAGCCAGCCGGACGGAAGCGTTGCATGCGACAATGGCCGGCGTTCTCATGCACGGCATCTATCTCGGCGGCGTCTTCTGGGCGATCCACAGGGGCATGCCGGCCGGGCTCTCGGCGCTGATCGTCGGCCTGCAGCCGCTGATCACGGCGGTGCTTGCCGGAAAATTCCTCGGCGAGGCGATCCTGCCCCGCCATTGGGCAGGCCTCGCCGTCGGGCTCTTGGGCGTCGTCATCGTGCTTTGGCCGAAGCTCGGCGCGATCGGCGGCGGTGTCACCGCTGCGACCCTGACCGCATCGCTTACATCCGTGCTTGCCATGGCCGCAGGCACCATCTGGCAGAAACGCCATGCCTCCGGCGGCGATCTGATAACAGTCACGATGTGGCAATATGTCGGCGGCTCAGCCCTGATGATCATCGGTTCCCTGGCCTTCGAGACGCACACGATCACGGTCAACGGCGAACTGATCTTCGCCATGGCGTGGCTGGTTCTGGTGCTGTCGATCGGCGCCATCTTCCTGTTGATGGTGATGATCCGCGACGGCGAGATGTCGAAGGTGGCTTCGCTGTTTTACCTGGTTCCTGCCGTCACCGCCGTCATCGCCTGGGCCTTGTTCGGCGAGCAGCTCAACCTTATCCAGGTCGCCGGCATGGCGATCGCCACGCTCGGCGTCGGCTTGGCGACGGCGCGGCCGGCCGGCGCCCGGCCGGCCAAGGCATGATGATGCGTCAACCGACCCGGGCGCGCGCTTCGAGATAGCGGCTGATCGCGGCGTTGAGCTCGCCGCCGAGGATGAAGATGGCCGAGAGCATGTAGAGGAAAACCACAGCGATCATGATCGAGGCCAGCCCCGCATAGGTCGTCACATAGGACGAGAAATGGTCGAGATAGGCGGCAAAGACGGTCGAGCCGACAAGCCAGGCAGCCAGCGTGAAGATGATGCCCGGCACGATCGAGACCAGGCGGCGCTTGCCCGCCGGCAGCCAGAAATGCACGGCGAACAGCCCGCCGACGATGACCACGGAGGCGATGACGTAACGCCACAGCGTGATCGTGCCCATATAGGGCTTGATCCCTTCGATATGGGCTTCGGCGAGTCGCGCCAGCAGCGGCGCGAACACCAGGAGCACGCTGATCGCCAGGAAGCCCGCCGTGGCGATCAGCACGAAGACGATGCTCTGCACGCGGCGGTAGATGATGCCGCGCGTTTCGGTGACGCGATAGGCGCGGTTGAGCGAAGTGCGCAGCGCTTCGATGCCGTTCGAGGCAAAATAGGCGGCAAGCACCACGCCATAGGTCAAGAGGTCGGTGCGCCGCACGGTGAGCACGTTCTGCACCTCGCGCGCGATCGGCTTGGCGATCTGCTCGGGCCATGTGTCGAAGACCAGGTGCACGGCCGTATCGGAGAAGGCTTGGGCGCCCAGAAAGCTTGCCAGCGTCGTGGCGAAGATCAGGAACGGAAACAGCGCCATCAGCGAGGTGATCGCCAGATGGCTGGCCATCGCCCAGCCGTCATCGGTAGTGAAATGGCCGATCGCATCGTAGAGCACGCGCTTGAGGGCGACGATATTCCGCAACAAGGGGGCCGCGCTCCGCTCGATTGTGTCGACGCCGCGAATATGGGAAGTGATTGCGGCAAATGGCAACCCCAGGTCAGACAACGTCCCCCGCCGCCAAAGAGTTGCGCACCGTCATCGTCACCGGCGCCTCCTCCGGAATAGGCGCCCATTGCGCTCGGGCATTGAAGGCCGAGGGTTGGCGCGTGTTTGCGACCGCGCGCAAACCGGCCGACATCGCAGCACTCGAGGCAGACGGCATCGAAGCCTTCTACCTCGACTATCGCGAGCCAGAGTCCATAGCCGCTCTGGTCGACGCGGTACTGCAGCGCACCGGCGGCACACTGTCAGCACTGTTCAACAAGGCGCCTACGCACAGGCCGGTGCTGTCGAGGACCTGCCGGTGGAGGCATTGCGCGAGCAGTTCGAGGCCAATTTCTTCGGCTGGCACGACCTGACGCGGCGCATCGTGCCGGTCATGCGCCGTCAGGGCCATGGCCGCCTCGTGCACTGCTCCTCGATCCTCGGACTGGCCCCGGTTCGCTTTCGCGGCGCCTATTCCGCGTCCAAGCATGCCATCGAGGGGCTGATGCTGTGCATGCGCCAGGAACTCGCCGGCAGCGGCGTCCATGTCTCGCTGATCGAGCCAGGTCCGGTGACCTCGAAGATCGCCAGCAACGGCCTGCCCTGGTTTCTGAAGAACATCGACCATGAGAATTCTGCCCATCGCGATGCCTACCAAGCGCAGCTCGCACGGCTCGAGGCTGGCGGCAGCGTCTCGCGGCTGAAGCCCGGGCCGGAGGTGGTATACAAAGCGCTGCGCCATGCGCTTCTGTCGCGGCGCCCTCGGCCGCATTATGTGGTAACGGTGCCGGCCAGGATCGGCGTGATGCTCAAGCGCATCCTGCCTTCATCGATGCTCTACCGCCTGCTGGCCGGGCGCGCCTGACCGAACCCGAACTGGAGCCAGCTCATGGCAACCACCTTCAAAATCCTCGCTTTGGTCATCATGGCCGGCGTGGTCGTCGTGCTGATCCGCGGCCTCGTCAACATGATGCGCGGCGGCTCCGGCGTCACCTCGAACAAACTGATGCAGGCCCGGGTTGTCTTACAGGCAGTGGCGGTGGCCCTGATCCTGCTGGCCGTGTATTTCACGCGCAAATAACCGGTCGAGGGCGACAGGTGGTCAAGCTCAACAAAATCTACACCCGCACTGGCGACGACGGCACCACCGGCCTCGGTAGCGGCGAGCGGCGGCTGAAGTCGGACCTGCGCATCGAGGCCTATGGCACGGTCGACGAAGCCAATGCCTGCATCGGCATGGCGCGCCTCTACACAGGCGCTGAGCACCCGGCGATCGACGCCATGCTTTCGCGCATCCAGAACGATCTTTTCGATCTCGGCGCCGATCTTGCGGTGCCGGATGACGGCAAGCCGAAGGACTACGAGCCCTTGCGCATCGTTGCCGCGCAGACCGACCGCGTCGAAAAGGACATCGACCTGCTCAACAAGGACCTGCAGCCGTTGAAATCCTTCGTGCTGAACGGCGGCACGCCGGCGGCCGCCGCCCTCCATCTCGCCCGCACGGTGACGCGGCGCGCCGAGCGCATCATGGTGGCGCTGGCGCAGGATCCGGCCGAGCACGTCAACCGCGAGGCGCTCAAATACATCAACCGAGTCTCGGACTTTCTGTTCGTCGCCGCCCGTGCGGTCAATGACAACGGAAAGGCCGACGTGCTATGGGTGCCCGGCAAGAACCGCTGACGGACACGGCGGGAGGCCACGATGTTCATCCCGCTCTACGATACCAACAGGCTGCGCCACATCCGCCTGCAATATGTGACGATCGGCCTGATCGCGGTCAACGCGCTGGTCTTTTGCGCCACCACGCTCGGCGGCGAGAATTTCACCAACGCCGCCGTGCTCGGCCTCGGCTTCATCCCTTCCGTGGTCCACGACAAGGTCGAGCTGTCGCCCGAATTCGTCGTCATCCCCGAAAGCTTCAGCTATCTCACCTATTCATTCCTGCACGCCGATATCTTCCATCTCGGCGGCAACATGCTGTTCCTCTGGGTATTCGGCGACAATGTCGAGGATGCGCTCGGCCACATCCGCTATCTGATTTTCTACCTCGCCTGCGCCGTCGCCGGCGCCTTCTTCCAGGGGTTGGTGGCCTGGGATTCGCAGGTGCCGCTGATCGGCGCCTCCGGCGCCATCGCCGGCGTCGTCGCCGCCTATCTGATCCTCTACCCGAGAGTGAAAGTGTGGGTGCTGGCATTCGCCCGCATTCCGCTGCGCATCCCCGCCTTCATCCCGCTGATCCTGTGGATCCTGTTCCAGATCGTGATGTTTGCCGCCGGCGGCGAGGACCAGATTTCCTGGGCCTGCCATATCGGCGGCATCATAGCGGGATCGGTGCTTGTGCTGGTGCTGCGCAGCCGCGGCGTGCCGCTGCTGGCCGGCGCCGACGGCGAGCCTGACCCGACGCCGAACGTCCGGCAGCCGCCCATTCCCGTCGAGCCGCCTGCCAATGATGGGACCTCCGCACAGCCGGCGCCGCAATGGGGCCGTGGAGCAGCAGCATCCAAGGACTGAACCGATTTGGATGCGTCTTGGGATATTGACGCGCCGGATTGCCGCCACTACGGAAACGCTACCGTTGGACGAATATTCCGCCCGGAATGTCGGCTTTCGACAACTCTGACAAGGCGCACGCTGCTATAGCGCGCCCGACTATCTCAGGAGAGGTGACAGGAAAATGAAAATCCTTGTGCCCGTGAAGCGGGTTGTGGATGCGAACGTCAAGGTACGCGTCAAGGCCGACGGACTGGGTGTCGAGCTCGCCAACGTCAAGATGGCGATGAACCCTTTCGACGAGATCGCGGTCGAGGAAGCGATCCGCATCAAGGAAGCCGGCAAGGCGGAAGAGATCATCGTCGTCTCGATCGGCCCGCAGCAGGCGCAGGAGACGCTGCGCACCGCGCTCGCCATGGGCGCCGACCGCGCCATCCTGGTCAAGACCGACGAGCAGACCGAGCCGCTGGGTGTCGCCAAGGTGTTGAAAGGCGTGGTGGACGCCGAGAAGCCTGGTCTCGTCATCCTCGGCAAGCAGGCGATCGACGATGATTCCAACCAGACCGGCCAGATGCTGGCGGCGCTGCTCGGTTGGGCGCAAGGGACGTTTGCCTCGAAGGTCGTCATCGAGGGCGATCATGCCAAGGTGACGCGCGAGGTCGATGGCGGCCTGCAGACGGTGGATCTGAAGATGCCGGTGATCGTGACCGCCGACCTTCGCCTCAACCAGCCGCGCTATGCTTCCCTGCCCAACATCATGAAGGCCAAGAAGAAGCCGCTCGACGAGAAGAGCCCGGCCGACTACGGCGCCGATGTCAAGCCGCGGCTGAAGGTGATCAAGACCGAGGAGCCCGGCGGCCGCAAGGCGGGCGTCAAGGTGAAGTCGGTGGCCGAGCTGGTCGAGAAGCTCAAGAACGAAGCCGGCGTACTCTAAGGAAATCCGATGAGGCCGGCCTGCAAACGGCTGGCTTCTGCGCTTCCGGTGCTCACGTACAGATGTACGCTCCGCTCCGGTTCTCGAAACCAACCGTTTTCGGCTCGGCCTGACCGGATTTCAGGGAGCCTCGAAGACGAAAGTCAGGGATCAGACAGATGGCAATTCTTCTCATCGCCGAACACGACAACGCAACCCTTTCCGACCAGACCGCAAAGGCGCTGTCGGCGGCGCTTCAGATCGGCTCGGAGGTCGACGTGCTGGTCGCCGGTAAGGGCGCCAAGGGCGCGGCCGATGCCGCCGCCAGGCTGAAGGGCGTGCGCAAGGTGCTGCTGGCCGAGGCGGACGAGCTCGCCGAGCGCCTGGCCGAGCCGACCGCCGCGCTGGTGGTCTCGCTCGCCGGCGCCTATGACACGATCATCGCGCCGGCCACCTCGTCGGGCAAGAACGTCGCGCCGCGCGTCGCGGCACTGCTCGATGTCGCCCAGGTGTCGGAGATCATCGAAGTGGTCTCGCCCGATACCTTCAAGCGTCCGATCTATGCCGGCAACGCCATCCAGACCGTGCAGTCGAGCGACGCCAGGAAGGTGATCACGGTGCGAACCGCTTCCTTCCAGGCAGCACCCGAGGGCGGCTCGGCCGCGGTCGAGACGGTTCAGGCGGCGGCCGATCCAGGCCTGTCGTCCTTCGTCGAGAACAGGCTGTCGGAGACCGATCGTCCGGAGCTGACTTCAGCCAAGATCATCATCTCGGGCGGGCGCGCGCTGGGCTCGTCGGAGAAGTTCCAGGAGGTGATCCTGCCGGTGGCCGACAAGCTCGGCGCCGCCGTCGGCGCAAGCCGAGCCGCGGTCGACGCCGGCTATGCGCCGAACGACTGGCAGGTCGGCCAGACCGGCAAGGTGGTCGCGCCCGACCTCTACATCGCCGTCGGCATTTCCGGCGCCATCCAGCACCTCGCCGGCATGAAGGATTCCAAGGTCATCGTCGCCATCAACAAGGATGAGGAGGCGCCGATCTTCCAGGTTGCCGATTACGGTCTTGTCGGCGATCTCTTCGTCATCCTGCCGGAGCTGCAAAAGGCGCTTTGACGCGCCCAGCCAAGGCATACTAAAATCTGAAGGGTGGGGTAGACGAAGTCGCCCCGCCCTTTTAGTTTGCACTGCACAAAAAGCAGGCCGCTAAGGCTTGAAAGCAATTCCAGGAAAAGTGCGTGGCGGTTTTCCGTTCGGAATTGCGACTAACAAAGGATGCAATTCCAGGAAAGGTGCGCAGTGATTTGCGCGCGGAATTGCGGAAACAAAAGATGAGAGCGTTTTCGCTTTGCGAGAAGCGGAGATGCTCCGGACGGGATCGGGGTATGAGCAAGATCGAGACGATCGGCATTGTCGGCGCTGGCCAGATGGGGGGCGGCATCGCCCATGTCTCGGCGTTGGCCGGCTACAAGGTTCTTATCCACGACGTCTCGTCCGACCGCATCGAAAAGGGCATCGCCACCGTCAGCGGCAACATGGCCCGCCAGGTCGGCTCCGGCAAGCTCGAGGAGAAGGCGCGCAACGAGGCGATGGCGCGCATCTCGGCGGCATCAGCGATGGCCGATCTCGCCGCCGCCGATCTGGTGATCGAGGCGGCGACCGAGGACGAGACGGTCAAGCGCAAGATCTACGCCCAGCTCTGTCCGCAGCTCAATCCGGAAGCGATCCTGGCGACCAACACCTCGTCGATCTCGATCACGAGGCTCGCAGCCCAGACCGACCGGCCGGAACGCTTCATCGGCATACATTTCATGAACCCGGTGCCGGTGATGAAGCTGGTCGAGCTGGTGCGCGGCATCGCCACCGAGGACCAGACCTTCGAGGCGGCCAAGACATATGTGAAGCAGCTCGACAAGACGATCACCGTCTCCGAGGACTTCCCGGCCTTCATCGTCAACCGCATCCTTTTGCCGATGATCAACGAGGCGATCTACACGCTCTACGAAGGCGTCGGCACGGTCGATGCCATCGATACTGCCATGCGGCTCGGCGCCAACCATCCGATGGGACCGCTGCAGCTAGCCGATTTCATCGGCCTCGACACTTGCCTGTCGATCATGCAGGTGCTGCATGAGGGCCTATCGGATTCGAAGTACCGTCCCTGCCCGCTGCTGGTCAAATATGTCGAGGCCGGCTGGCTCGGCCGCAAGACGGGCCGCGGCTTCTACGACTATCGCGGCGACCATCCGGTGCCGACGCGCTAACTTTGACTCGTCGCGACCGACGCTCAGGACGCGGCGGCAAGCGGTGGGGCGGTCATCTCGCTCTTACCGTCTTCATCCGGCGCTGCCGAAACGCAGCCGCGGCCGGCCGCCTTGGCGGCATAGCAGGCGGCGTCGGCGCGGGCGATGATTTCGTCCACCTCGCCGCAGCCGGCGCGGATCGGAGCCAGCCCGATGCTCGCGCCGATCGTATAAAGGCGGCCATCCCAGCTGAAGTTCAAATTGCGGATGGCATCGATGATTGAGCGTGCCGCGACCGCTCCCCTCGCCGGCAAGCCCGACTTCAGGATGACGGCGAACTCGTCGCCGCCAAGGCGCGCGACGATGTCCTCGGAGCCAAGGATGTCGCGGATGGCATCGCCGACCCGCTTCAGCAGCGCATCGCCGGCGGCATGGCCGCCGGTGTCGTTGACCGTCTTGAAATGATCGAGGTCGACGAACATGAACTGGTGCTCGCTGCCATCAAGGCGGCTCTGATCGACCAGCTCCTCCATGGTGCGCATGAAGCTCGAGCGGTTGGCGAGCCCGGTCAGCGCGTCATGGGCCGCGGCGTAAGCCAACTGACGCTGCAAGGCGCGAGCGTCGGTGAAATCCTGGAAGACGATGACCAGCCCGCAGAACTCGTGCCGGTCGTTCATGATCGGCGACACCATCTGGCGGATGCTGCAGCGTGTGTCGTCGCGCCGTATGAGAACGGCGCGGCTGTTGTGCTCGCAATGAGGGCGGTCGCCGGCTGAAGGCCGCGAAAGGCCGATCCTTTGGCCGGTCTCCTCGTCGACCGCCCAGTAGATATGGCCGAGCATTTTGCCTAGCGCCTCGCCGGCGGCAACGCCGGTCAGCTTTTCGGCAACCGGATTCATGAAGGTGACGTGGTTGGCGGCGTCGGTGCAGATGACCGCGTCGCCGATCGACTGCAACGTCACCCTGAGCCGCTCCTTCTCGTCGGCGAGCATTGCCGCCGATACCATGAGGCGCGCCTCCGCTTCCTTGCGCTGGGTGATGTCGGTCAGGCTGCCGATGGCCCGGATCAGCCGGCCGTCGGCATCGCATTCGATCGCCTTGCCACGGTCGAGAATCCAGATCCAGTGGCCGTCCTTGTGGCGCATCCGGAACTCGGCTTCGAAGAACGGTGTTTCGCCGGCAAGATGCGCCCTGTCCGCTTCGGCGACGAGCTGGTAATCGTCGGGGTGGATCATCGTCAGCCAAAGGTCGGGGTCGCCGTCCAGCTCGCCCTCGTCATAGCCCAGCATGTTCACCCAGGTTTCGGAATAGGTCGTGCCGCCCTTGCGCATGTCGAGGTCCCAGACGCCTTGCCCGGCGCTGGTGAGCGCAAAGTTCCAGCGGGTTTCGGCCTCGGCGATGCGCGCTTCGGATTGCTTGCGCGCGTCGATGTCCTCGATCTGCGAGACGAGATAAAGCGGTTTGCCGCTCTCCTCTTCACGTATGACCGAGCCGGCAAGCTGCGCCCAGACAGGCGTTCCATCCTTCCTCAGATAGCGCTTCTCGAAATGGAAGGAGTGGATCTTGCCGTCCTTGATACCCGTCATCGTCTCCCGACCGATCTCAAGGTCGTCGGCGTGGGTGATCTGGAAGAAGGTCAGCGCCTCGATTTCCTCGCGGCTATAGCCGAGCATGGCGGCGAAGGCGGCATTGGCCTGAAGGATCCGGCCATCGAGGCCGACGATGGCGACGCCGATCGCCGAATCCTCCATAGCCCGGCGGAAGCGTTGCTCGCTCTCGGCAATCTGGCGACGGTCGTCGATGATCTTCCGGATGAACAGCGCCGAGACAAACAGCGTGACGGCCGTGACGGCGACGGATATCTGCAGGCAGACCTTCAGCGCGTCCGAGCCGAGTTCCAGCGCCGGCAACAGGATCGATGCAGTCAGGGTAACGAGCCCTGCTGCCATCAAGACGGGCACAGCGCGCTTGCCGGCCCGCGCACCTTTCCAATTCAACCACGCCACAATGCGATCCACCCCCCAACGCGCAACTTTGCGTTGCTCAACCCTGGCGGATCGATTTTAAGGAATGGTTGCGTGGAAGGACGCGACCGCACCGCTAACCGGCAAACAATTACCGGCATGATTAAGGATCGGTTTGCAGTCCTACCAGCGGACGAAAAATCGCCCGCCGAGCGCGCCGAGCAAGGCGAGGAAGGCAATGGCAATCGTGTACCAGGTGGCGACGAACAGCGGCGAATCGTCAAAACAGTGCGCGGCATAGAAGGTCGCAGCCAGCCCGCCCGCCAGAAGCCCCGCAACCGCGCCGGCCAGCACCGGCCGTGTCGGCGCGCCGTAACGCAGCATGCCGAGGAATATCGCCAGCGGGCCGATGCCGATCAGCGGGATGAAACTCATGCAGATGTACCAATTGGTGCCGACCAGCCGCCTGCCCCAATCGGCCTCGGGCACGACGAAGAGTTCCAGAACCACTGCCAACACGACCAGAAGCGGTGCGGCGATCATCCAGACCATTCTGCGCCGCGTCGCGGCGCCAGGCGTCGACAGGGCCCGCACGAGCGCGAAGGCGCTGGCGGCGAGCACAAGCGTGAAGACGAATTTCGACATGAAACGCATCGTATGCATGGCCGGCATGATGTCGGGGCGCGGGCCGATGGTCAGCCAGAAGACCACAGCCGCGATCACCGCCGCCACGCCGATGGCCAGCCACCAGGCCTTGCCCAGTGGCATCGCCTTGTTGCGGGCATCGGCGTCGAGCGCCTTGATGAGCTCCTCGGTTTTCATATCACGGTCGCCCGAATCGTTTCGCGATCGCGGCTAGGCCGCGATGCAGCGACACGCGCACGGCCGTCTCGCTGACACCGAGCTTCGCCGCCGTCTCGCCGATTGAGCGGCCATCGACCGAAATCGCCGCGACCACCGAGCGCTGCGCCGGCGGCAAGCCGTCGAGAGCCCGGCCGATGTCGCGCTCGCTGACCGTCTCGGCTTCCGGCTCGGCGAAAGTGTCGGCGATCTGGTCGATCTCGACCTCGATGCGCCGTCCACGCCTGCGGAACGCGTCGATCAGCTTGAAGCGGGCGATGGCGTAGACCCACGGCAAAACCGGCGCATCGACACGCCAGGTGTGCCGTTTCACGTGAATGGCCAGCAAGGTTTCCTGCACGACATCCTCGGGGTCGACCCCGCCCTGCACAATCTTGCGCCGGACAAAGCCGCGAACGAGAGCAGCTATCCGGTGCAGAAAGTCGGCATAAGCCCTTTCATCTCCAGCGATTGCGGCTCTGAGCAGCCGGGAGAGCTCGGCCTGGTCCTTGCCGGTCACAAGAGTTCACCCCCGATGTTCGCTTCTCGGCCCTGGTTTGTTACGTGGCCGGCGAAATAATGTCCAAGCCAAAGTGCCGGAAAATCACGAAAGTTTGCGCGGGCGACCAATTGAAGCAGCGCATAATGTTGACTATGCCAATCAGGTATTTATAGGTGGCGTCCGTGCCCGAACCCCTGTCTCCAGATTGAGGATGATGCCCCATGAAACTTGCCATTTCCACCCTTGCCGGCGCCGTGGTGCTGGCGTTCGGCCTGATCGCCGGCCCAGCCATGGCAGCGGATGCCGGCATCATCGTCTACAACGCCCAGCATGAGAGCCTCGCCAAGGAATGGGCGAAAGGCTTCACCAAGGAAACCGGCATCAAGGTCACGCTGCGCAACGGCGGCGACAGTGACTTCTCCAACCAGATCGTCGCCGAGGGCGCCGCCTCGCCGGCCGATGTCTTCCTGACCGAGAATTCGCCGGCCATGGCGCTTGTCGAAGCAGCGGGCCTGTTCGCGCCGGTCGACGCCGACACGCTGGCGCAGGTGCCGCAGGAATACCAACCTTCGACCGGCAAATGGGTGGGCGTCGCCGCCCGCAGCACCGTCTTTGTCTACAACAAGGACAAGCTGAAGGAAGACCAGTTGCCCAAGTCGCTTCTCGACCTCGCCGATCCGAGCTGGAAGGGTCGTTGGGCTGCCTCGCCGGCAGGCGCCGATTTTCAGGCCATTGTCAGCGCAATGCTTCAGCTGAAGGGCGAGGCCGCGACGGCCGCCTGGCTGAAGGCGATGAAGGAGAACTCCACCGCATACAAGGGCAACAATACGGTAATGAAGGCAGTCAATGCCGGCGAGATCGATGGCGGCGTGATCTTCCACTATTACTATTTCGGCGACCAGGCCAAGACCGGCGAGAACAGCAAGAACATCGGGCAGCACTATTTCAAGAACCAGGATCCGGGCGCATTCCTATCGATCTCCGGCGGTGGCGTGCTTGCCTCGAGCAAGCATCAGAAGGAAGCGCAGGCGTTCCTGAAATGGGTCACTGGCAAGGGCGGCCAGGAAGTGCTGAAGACCGGCACATCCTATGAATATGCGGTCGGCAAGGGTGCCGGGTCCAACCCGAAGCTGGTGCCGCTGGCCGATTTGCAGGCGCCGAAGGTCGATCCGGCGACGCTGAACTCCAAGAAGGTCATTGACCTGATGACGCAAGCCGGCTTGCTTTAGTCCGCGTTCGTCCTAAAAGGGCAACCGACCGTGCTCCCGCCGGAATTCGCCTTCCGCGGGAGCGCTTTGTTTTTGGAGATGGCTTCGTCGATGACGACCAGCTGCGTTTCTGGCTCATCAGACCGCAGCCGCCGATCGGCGGCTGCGAGGCGGTGGCCCGCCTGATGCAATCGGCGGTCGACCTCGCACGCTCGAACCTTCCGGCCGCTGGTCGGCGGCAGAGCCGATCCATATCGTGGATCCTGCTTGTCGCCGCCCTGGTGTCGCTGATTGCCTTGCTGCCGCTTGCCTTCATCGTCTGGACAGCCATCCAGGCCGGCTGGGACACCGTGGTGGCGCTGATCTTCCGGCCGCGCGTCGGCGAGCTTCTGGTCAACACCGTTCTGCTCATCGTCGTCGCCGTTCCGACCGCCATCGTGCTGTCGGTGGCGCTGGCTTGGCTGACCGAGCGCAGCGACCTGCCCGGCAACCGGCTCTGGTCCTGGTTGTCGGTTGCGCCGCTCGCCATTCCCGCCTTCGTCCATAGCTATGCCTGGATCAGCCTGGTGCCCGGCCTGCATGGGCTTTGGGCCGGCGTGCTGGTCTCTGTCATCGCCTACTTCCCGTTCCTCTATCTGCCGATCGCCGCCGCGCTGCGCCGGCTCGACCCGGCGCTGGAGGATGCCGCCGCCGCGCTTGGGCTTGGCCCGTGGCGCGTTTTCGCGCGCGTTGTGCTGCCGCAGCTTCGGCTTGCCATTTGTGGCGGCTCGCTGCTGGTCGGCCTGCATCTGCTCGCCGAATACGGACTTTATGTCTTCATCCGCTTCGATACCTTCACCACGGCGATCGTCGACCAGTTCCAGTCGACCTTCAACGGCCCGGCCGCAAACATGCTCGCCGCCGTGCTGGTCGCTTGCTGCTTCGTACTGCTCGGCGTAGAGGTCATCGTGCGCGGCGAGGAGCGCTACGCCAGGGTCGGCTCGGGCGCTGCGCGCCTGCAGCAGCGCACCCGCCTCGGCCGCGCCGCGCTGCCTTGCCTGTTGCTGCCTGCCGCCGTCGCGCTGCTGACGCTGGGCGTGCCCTTCGTCACCGTCGGCCGCTGGCTGCTGGCCGGCGGCGCCGACGTCTGGCGCATGGACGAGATCGGCCTGGCGCTCGGCCAGACGCTGTTCCTGGCCATCGCCGGCGCGCTGCTTGCCACCGTCGCCGCCATGCCGATGGCCTGGGTGTCGATCCGCGCGCCTGGACCTCTGCAGCGCCTGCTCGAGGGCTGCAATTACATCGTCGGCGCGCTGCCGGGCGTGGTGACGGCGCTGGCGCTGGTCACCATAACCGTGCGCATCGCCTTGCCGCTCTATCAGACGCTCTTCACCATCCTTTTCGGCTACGCGCTGATGTTTTTGCCGCGCGCCCTGGTCAGCCTGCGCGCCTCGATCGCGCAGGCCCCGGTGGAGCTCGAACGCGCCGCCTCCAGCCTCGGCAGGCCGCCGCTCAAGGCGCTGTGGTCGACGACCATCCGGCTGTCGGCGCCGGGCGCAGCGGCCGGCATGGCGATGGTGGCGCTTGGCATCACCAACGAGTTGACCGCCACCCAGATGCTGGCACCGAACGGCACCCGCACGCTGGCAATGGCGTTCTGGTCCTATAGCGGCGAGATCGACTATGCCTCCGCCGCACCTTACGCCCTGATCATGGTGGCGATGTCGCTGCCGCTCACCTTGATGCTCTACGTCCAGTCGAAGCGGATGGCCGGACGATGAGCTTCCTCGAACTCAACGACGTGGCGAAGTATTACGGCAAGGTGGCGGCACTTGCCGGCGTCGACCTTACCGTCGAAAGCGGTAGCCGCACCGCGATCGTCGGGCCGTCCGGCTGCGGCAAGACCACCTTGCTCAGGCTGATCGCCGGTTTTGAAGCGCCGGATCGCGGCCGCATCATGCTCGACGGCCAGGTACTCGCCAATGGCGGCCATGCTGTGCCGGCGCATCGCCGCGGCATCGGCGTGGTGGCCCAGGACGGCGCCCTGTTTCCGCATCTGACCATCGCCGACAACATCGGTTTCGGGATGGCGCGCCATGAAGAGGCCCGCGCCGAGCGCATCGTTGAGCTCGCCTATATCGTCGGGCTCGACAAGGCGGTCCTGAAACGCCGCCCGCACGAGCTCTCCGGCGGCCAGCAGCAGCGCGTCGCGCTTGCCCGCGCCATGGCGATGAAACCCAGGCTGATGCTGCTCGACGAGCCGTTCTCGGCGCTCGATACCGGCTTGCGCGCCTCGATGCGCAAGGCGGTGGCCGAGCTTTTGGAAACGGCCGGAATCACCACCATCCTGGTCACCCACGACCAGGCCGAGGCGCTGTCCTTCGCCAGCCAGGTCGCGGTGATGCGAGACGGCCTGTTCTCGCAGGTCGGCACGCCGCGCGAGCTTTATTTCCAGCCCAGGGACAGGATGGTCGCCGAATTCCTCGGCGACGCGATCATACTGCCGGCCAAGATCGCCGGCGGTTTTGCCATTTCGCCGCTCGGCCGCATCGCCGTCGACACGGCTGAGCGGCGCGATGTCGCCCGCATCATGCTGCGGCCCGAGCAGGTGCTGCTGAAGCGTACCTCGCGCGAGGGCATGTCGGGCACGCCCGACATGCTGTTCGGCGAAGTGACGGGATCCGAATTCGCGGGTTCCGTCTGCACTATCGCGGTGCGGCTGCTCAACAGCCCGGATCCGCCGGATGCGGCGGCGATCGGCAACACGCCGCTCATCCTGCGCAAGACCGGCATGGACGCCCCGGCCATCGGCGAGATCGTGCGCCTTACCGTCTCCGGCAAGGCGCATGTCTTCGCCTGATGGCTTTCTCTAACGTGCCCGCTCACCGGTCGCCGGCGACCAGAGCGGCCATTCTTCCAGAAAATCGCAGCTGTGGATGACGACGCGGGCACCGTCGATCAGGATGATCGAATAGGCGGGCGGCGCCTGCTCGACCATCTCGTCGCCGATGAGATCGAGCATGAAACGGGCATGCAGGCCGCGCTGCGCCGAGAACGGGATGCCGGCGACGGTGCCGGCTATGTCGCGATGGACATGGCCGAAGAAGATGCAGCGGACATTGCCGTGGTGCGTCAGCAGGTCGAGCAGCCGGTGCGGCTGTTCGAGGCCGAGCGGATCGAGCAGCGACAGACCAAGCTCGACCGGCGGATGATGCAGGAAGAGATAGACGGCCTTGCCGGCAGCCTCGCCGAGCTGCGTATCGAGCCAGACGAGCCGGTCGTCGGACAATTCGCCGGTGACGCGGCCTTCCGCCAGGCTGTCGAGGAAAACGAGCCGCCCTTCCGGCGTGTCGAAGACCGATTGCACGAAGCCGTTCCCGTCGGCGGGGTTTTCGGGAAAGGCGGCGATCAGGTTGGCGCGCCGGTCGTGGTTTCCGGGAAGCAGCCGGTAAGGTACGGAGAGCCTACCCAGCGCCGATTTCAGGTCGGCATAGCTCTGGGCGTCGCCAGATTCGGTCAGATCGCCGGTGAAGACGCAAAGCGCGGCGTCGCCGTGGCGGGCATTGATATGGTCGATGCAGCGGTCGAGCCGCTCATGCAGGTCCGCGCCATAGCGTAGCTCGCCCCGCCGGCCAAGATGCACGTCGGTGACCTGGATGATCTTCATGGCGTGTCCTTCTTCGGCCGGCAGGGAATTTGCTGAATGCCCGGACCGGGCAGGAATGAGATGGCGGAAGGCCACGGCGATCAGTGGGCGGGAAGCGGCACCGAAGCCTTGAACACGTCGAGGCGACTGCCTGTCTCGGAGGAGAAGAAATGCAGATCCTTCTCCGCGAACTGCAGGCCAACCGTGCTTCCTGGTGCAGGGTGGACGGTCTCCGCGGTCACCACCGAGAACGGCGCGCCGTCGAGATCGACATAGACGACCCGGCCCGCGCCCAGTTCCTCGACTAGGTCGACGGTGGCGTCGAGCGCTCCCGGCGTGCCGGATGCGACCATGCGCACGGCCTCCGGCCGGATGCCCACCGCCACCTTCGAGCCGACGGGGAGACCGGTGCGCGAGACATTGAGCTTATGGCTGTCGCCCAGCAGCGACAGCCCTTCCAGCGTGACGGTCCCCTCGAGCATGTTCATGGCCGGCGCGCCGACGAAGGTCGCCACGAAGCGGCTTGCCGGCCGGCTGTAGACTTCGGCCGGCGTGCCGACCTGCTCGACGCGGCCGCCATTCATCACCACCAGGCGGTCGGCGAGCGTCATCGCCTCGACCTGGTCATGGGTGACGAAGACCGAGGTGGCGTTCAGCCTGCGGTGCAGCTTGCGGATTTCCGAGCGCATCTGCACGCGCAGCTTGGCGTCGAGATTGGAGAGCGGCTCGTCGAAGAGGAAGACCTTGGGCTCGCGGATCATGGCGCGGCCCATGGCGACGCGCTGGCGCTGGCCGCCGGAGAGCGCCATCGGCTTGCGGTCGAGCAGGTGTTCGAGCTCCAGGATGCGCGCGACCGCCTGGATGCGCCGGGTGCGTTCGGCGGCGGCAACGCCGGCCACCTTCAGCGAATAGCCGATATTCTGGGCGACGCTCATATGCGGATAGAGCGCGTAGTTCTGGAACACCATGGCGCAGCCGCGCTCGCGCGGCTCGAGCTTGTTGACGACCGTGCCGTCGATGGCGATCGTGCCGCCTGAGATGTCCTCCAGCCCGGCGATCATGCGCAGCAGCGTGGACTTGCCGCAACCCGACGGGCCGAGGATGACGACGAATTCGCCCGACTTGATGTCGAGATCGACGCCATGCACGACCTGCATCTTGGCGTAGCTCTTCTTGACGTCGCGAATGGTGATGGAGGCCAATGTCCCGTCTCCTTATTTTTCGGTGGCGATCAGGCCGCGCACGAACCAGCGCTGCATCAGCACCACGACGAGCAGCGGCGGCAGCATGACGATCAGCGTGCCGGCCATGGCGATATGCCATTCCGGTGCGCCTCCGACATTGGGGATGAGCTGCTTGAGCTCCGTCACCGCGGTGGCGTGGCTGGCGTCGGTGGTGATCAGCAGCGGCCATAGATACTGGTTCCAGGCCCACAGGAACATGATGGTGCCGAGCGCCGCCATGTTGTTGCGCGACAGCGGCAGGAGAATGTCGATGAAGAAGCGCAGCGCGCCGGCGCCGTCCATGCGGGCGGCCTCGGTGAGCTCGTCCGGCACCGTCAGAAAGAACTGGCGGTAGAGGAAGGTGCCCGTGGCCGTGGCGATCAGCGGCATGATCAGGCCGGTGTAGGAATTGAGCAGCCCCAGGCTGAGCTGGACCTGCACGCCCGACACCTTCTCGATCAGCCAGGAAAGCCCGGTCACATCCATGATCGCCTGGTAGGGCGACAGCACGTTGGCGACCACCGCATAGGTCGGCACGATGCGCACTTCGAGCGGCAGCATCAGCGTGACGAAGATCAGCCAGAAGATGAACATGCGGCCGGGATAGCGGAAATAGACGATCGAGAAGGCGGTCAGCGCCGAGATGATCACTTTGCCGGCGGCGACGCCGGCGGCCATGACGAAGCTGTTGAACAGCTTCGGGCCAAGGTCAGCCGTCGTCCAGGCGGTCTTCATGTTGAGCCAGAAGTCGCTGCCGGGCAGCAGCGACATCGGCACGTCGTTGACATCCTTCAGATTGTGCGAGGCGGCGACCGCCACGATGACGAACGGCGCCACGCAGAAAATGAAGCCGGCGAACAGGATCAGATGCGTCAGGAAATTGAGGATCGGGGTGCGCTCGACCATGTCCGCCTCAACGATAATGCACGCGCCGCTCGATGAAGCGGAACTGGAAGATGGTGAGCAGGATAATGAGCAGCATCAGGATGATGCTCTGCGCGGCGGCGCCCGAATAATCGAGGCCTCTGAAACCGTCCGAATAGATCTTGTAGACCATCAGATTGGTGGCGTTCGCCGGCCCGCCCGAAGTCATGATGTCGACGATGCCGAAGGAATCCTGGAAGCTTTCGGTGATGTTGATGACCAGAAGGAAGAAGATCGTCGGCGTGATCAGCGGAAACTGGATGTCGCGGAAGCGCCTGATGATACCGGAGCCGTCCATTGCCGCGGCCTCGATCAGCGAGCGCGGAATGGCCTGGAAGGCGGCGAGGAAGAAGATGAAATTATAGCCGACATATTTCCACGAGAAGGCGACGATGATCGATGCCATCGCGTCGGCGCCGTCGAGGCCCGGATCCCAGAAGCCCGGCCAGAACTGGTTGACGACGGCCATGAAGCCGGCTTCCGGCGCCAGGATGAAGCGGAAGGCCATCGCCAGCGCCGGGGCGGCGATGCCGTAGGGCCAGATCAGCACGACGCGGTAGAGCCGCGAGCCGGCAAGCTGGCGATCGGTCAGCGCCGCCAGCACCAGCGCGATGATCATGGCGAGGCCGGTGCTGATGCCTGCAAAGATCAGGCTGGCGGTGATCGAATTCCAATAGTCGGCGTTGGAGAGTATCGAGCGGAAATTGTCGAGGCCGACCCAGATGTTGCCGCCGCCCCACGGCTGCTGCAGCGTCAGCGACCAGTAGACCGCCTGTCCGGCCGGCCAGTAGAAGAAGGTGAAGATCAGGAGCAGCTGCGGCACCGCGAACAGGATGCCGATCGTCCATTTGCCGAAAGTGACGCGTTTTTCCATCGATCCGCCGAAGCCGTCCAACGACCAGCCCTGAGAACATGAAATGGCCGCCCGCCATTTATCGGCGGACGGCCATGAATTGTCGATGCTTTAGGGCAGCGTCTTGTTCGGATAGGTCTGCTGGAAGCGGTCGAGGATCGCGTTGCCGTTCTTGACCAGGTTGTCGATGCCTTCCTGCACGCTGACCTTGTTGGCGAAGATCGCCTGCATCTGCGTGCCGAACTCGGCGCGAATCTGGGTGAAATTGCCCAGCCGGATGCCGCGGGTGATTTCGGTCGGCTCCGAGGCGGTCAGGCTGGCGATCGCCGTTTCACGGCCCTTGAAAGGCGCCTTATCGTAGAAGCCGTTGGCCTTCATGTATTCGAAACCCGACTTCGTAACCGGGATATAGCCGGTATTGGTCGACCAGAACAAAGCGGTCTTGGGGTCGTGGATGAAGTTGAGGAAAGCCGCGGCACCTTTGTACTCCGCGTCCGACTTGCCGGAGAGCACCCATAGCGAGGCGCCGCCGACCAGCGAGTTCTTGCGCTCGGTGCCGGCGTAGACCGGCAGTTCGGCGACATCCCAGTTCATGCCTTCCTTCTGAGTCTTTCCGACCGTGCCGTGGTCGCCGACCGAGGTCATGATGACCTGGCAGGTGCCGGTCGCGAAGGCCTGCACCATGTCCTGGCCGAGATCCTTCGACTTGATCTTGATGAGGCCGGCGTCATACCACTTCTTGAGGTCGGTGACGTACTGGACGAACTTGGTCTTGTTCATTTCCAGGCGGGCGTCGAGGCCGTCGTAACCATTGTTCTTGGTGGCGATCGGCTGGTTGTGGATGGCCGAGAACTGCTCCATCAGCTGCCAGCTTTCGTTGCCCGAGATGTTGATCGCCATCGGGCAATCATAGCCGGCGTCCTTCAGCGCCTTGAGGTCGGCGCCGACGTCTTCCCAGGTCTTGGGCGCCTCGGTCTTGCCGATCTTGGCGAAGGCGTCCTTGTTCCAGTACATCAGCGCCGTCGACGAGTTGAACGGGAAGGACAGCATCTCGCCCTTCGACGTCGCATAGTAGCGGGCGATGCCGGGGAAATAGTCGCTGTAGTCGATCTTGTAGCCGTTTTCCTCCATCAGCTTGTCGGCCGGCTTGTAGGCTCCCGACAGCATCATCGTGGCGGTGCCGACGTCGTAGACCTGGACGACGGTCGGCTGCTTGCCGGCGCGGAAGGCGGCGATAGTGTTCTGCAGCGTGGCATCGTAATTGCCCTGACTGGTGCAGACCACTTCATAATCGGACTGCGAGGCGTTGAAGTTCTTGCACAGCGTATCGACGACGCGGGCGAGGTCGCCCGAAAGGCCGAACCAGAAATCGAACTTAACCGGCTCTGCAAAAGCAGGAACCGCAAGCGCGGTGCTGAGCGCGCCTGCGGCAAGGGCGCTAAGGCCCCGCTTGATGATCGTCATGATTTTTCCCTCTTGAGTGGCAGTTTGACAAGGGTTTTGCGCAAGTCCTTGCCCGCTCTCATAGAGAAGGTATGTGACAGTTCTGTTGTGGCCCTTGACGCCCTGTGGACAGCCAGTCTCTCCCTCCCCGCAGCGGTCACGCCGGCATGAAAACGTCACATCGGCGCTCTAGGAAGCTAGGGCAACTGGAAGCGTTGAAAAGACCTCCTGTGATTAACCGGCTAACTGGGTAGGAAGACATGCTGGTCCCGCAGCTTACACATGTGCCTGTCGCTGACCGCAAGGCAATGCACGATGGACCGCGTGACAGCGCCACCCATCTGCGCCTCGCGGCCGCGATGCCCGCGCTTGGCGAGATCGAGATCGGCGGCAAGGCGTCCCGCGAGTCCGCCGGCGAGACCCTTACCGTCATGGCCTGGAACGTCGAGCGGCTTCGTCATGTCGATGCCATCGCCGCAACGATCGCCGGCCGGGCGCCGGACGTTGTGCTGTTGTCCGAGGTCGACAAGGGCATGGCCCGCTCCGGCAATAGCCATCTCCTGAGCCGGCTTGCCGACAGGCTTGGCCATGCCTTCGCCTATGGCGTCGAGTTCCTCGAGCTCGGCACCGGCAACGAGGCGGAACAGGCAGCGACAGGCAAATCCGAGAACGCGGAAGGCTTTCACGGCAACGCCATAACCAGCGCTGTTCCGTTGCTTCGCCCTTTCCTCATTCGCCTGGATGCCGCCGGCGCCTGGTTCCTGCCGGAACACGGCCAGCCGCGCATTGGCGGCCGCATGGCGATCGGCGGCCAGCTGATGGTCGGTGATCGCCGGGTGACCGTTGTTTCAGTGCATCTGGAAAACCGCACCAACCCTGTCGGGCGGGCCGACCAGACGCGCCATCTCCTCGACGCCATCGATAAATACGATGCGCAGGCGCCGGTGCTGATCGGCGGCGACGTCAACACGCTGACCGCCACCCATGGGGAACGCCATGACGATCCGGCCGTGTGGCAGGCGCTGATCGCGGCCGAACCGGACCGGCTGATCCGCCCCGAGCGCCACGAGCCTTTGTTCACCGTGCTCGCCGGGCGAGGCTATGACTGGCGGGCCGCCAACACCCTCGACCAGCCGACACAGCGGCGGGCGGCTGGTGATCCGACGCCTGTCGGCCGCATCGACTGGTTCTTCAACCGCGGCCTCGTGGCCAGCGCGCCGGCAACCTTGCCGGCTTTGTTGCCGGATGGCAGTCCGAGCTCGGACCATGACGCGATTGTTGTAACGGTCCGCGTCGCTTGACGCTTTGCGGTGTGTTGAGATTCAGGTCAGGCCGAGCCGAAAATGGCGGCTTCCGAAAACCGGAGCGGAGCGTACATTTCAGTACGTGAGCACCGGAAGCGCAGGAAACCGTCATTTGCAGGCCGGTCTCACCTGAATATCAACACACCTTAGGCACAACACGCGCATACCGGCAGCCATGCTTGTGGCTTACTGCAGCCATGCGCCTGACTCGAGCAGCACAGTCCGATCTTTTCAACTTCGGCTTTAAAAAAGCGCGTTGAAGTTGCGTCGAAGTCGCAGCTCCACTAAGCGTTTCTTTAACTTCCAGGCGCTAAACAACAACGAATTCCTTGTTTATTTCGATTAGATCGGTGAAACAGGATGTTGACGGTCTACAATTGCATCGTGCATGAGCACGACCTGAGACTGGTCGCATTGGCGGCGCTGATTTGCGGAATTTCTTCGTTTTCAGCAGTCAACCTCCTTCGCCACGTCAGCCGATCTACCGACCGAAACCGTTTTGCCTGGCTGATGATTGCCGCCACATCGACCGGATTTGGCATCTGGGCAACGCATTTCATCGCGATGCTGGCGTTTTCACCGGGAATACCGAACGCCTACAATGCTGAATTGTCCGCGCTTTCGCTTGCCGCGGCCGTCGCCTTGACCGCCGCCGGGATGTGGATCTCCACCATGCGCGGCAGCATCGATCATTGTCTTGTCGGCGGCGCCGTCCTCGGCGGCGGCATCACCGCCATGCACTATGTCGGCATGGCGGCCTTCGAGGTGGAAGGACGGGTCGAATGGAACCTGCTGCTGGTCGCGGCCTCCATCGTGGCAGGCGCCTTTTTCGCGGCGATGGCGCTTCTCGTAGTGCTGCGCCGCCCGTCTCTTCAGGCCACAATCGGTGGCACCGCGCTGCTGACGCTGGCGATCTGCGGCCTGCATTTCATCGCCATGGCCGCGGTCTCGATCTATCCGGACTCTTCGATAGTGATATCCCGACACACGATCGAGCCGATGTCACAGGCCTTCGCCGTCGCCGCCGTCAGCCTCGTCATCCTTGTGCTCTCGGCGGCGGCACTCTGGATCGATCTGCGCTTCCGCCGCCACAGGGTCGAGGCCGAGCGCATGCACGGCTTGGCCAATGCCGCGGTGGAAGGGCTTATCGTCTGCGATGGCAACCGCATCGTCAGCGCCAATGACAGCATCGCGACTTTAAGCGGCATCGCCGCCGGCACGTTGAACACGATGATGCTTGGCGACCTTTTCGGCGAGCGTACCGCTAACGGCATCGCCGGCAGCAATGGCCAGGCGCAGGAAGTCGAGCTGCGAAGCCGGGACGGAACCCGGATTCCCGTCGAATTGATCGCCCGAAGCATCGACTATTGCGGCAAGCCGCACGACGTTGTCGCCGTCCGCGACATCCGCGAGCGCAAGAAGGCCGAGCAGGAGATCCTGCGGCTGGCGCATTTCGATCCGCTCACCGGGCTTGCCAACCGCCGCAGCTTCACCGGTCGGCTTGAAGCCGACATCGCAGCCGCGGGTCCAGGCGGCAAGGATGGGCAGCTCGCGCTCATGCTTCTCGATCTCGACCGCTTCAAGGAGGTGAACGATCTCTTCGGCCATGCCGCCGGCGATGCCGTGCTGCAGAAGGTGGCGCATCGCGCCTCAAGCGTGCTTCGTCAGGGGCAGATGCTGGCGCGTCTCGGTGGCGACGAATTCGCCATCATCGCGCCGAACCTTCCCGACCCGCAGGCCGCCAGCCGCATCGCTGAGGCGGTGCTTTCCGTCTTGCGCGAAGAGGACCGCCAGTCGCCCGGCGAGGCCCTGGTTTCAGCCAGCATCGGCATCGCGCTCTATCCGCTTGACGCCGACAACCAGGCGGCGCTCATCAGCCATGCCGATACCGCGCTTTACCGCGCCAAGGCCGAGGGCAAGGACACCTATCGCTATTTCGAAGCCTCCATGGGTGCGGAGGCGCGCGACCGGCGCGCCATGGAGCACGATTTGCGCCAGGCGGTGGCGCGCGGCGAGTTTCGGCTCGTCTACCAGCCGCAGAAGGAGATCAGCAGCGGCAGGATGGTCGGCTTCGAGGCGCTGATCCGCTGGCGGCATCCGCAGCATGGCGACATATCGCCCACTGTCTTCATCCCGGTTGCCGAGGACAGCGGCGCCATCATGCATATCGGCGAATGGGTGCTGGCGACGGCCTGCGAGGAGGCCGCCCGCTGGAAGAACCCGCTGATGGTCGCGGTCAATGTCTCGGCAGTGCAGCTCCACAATCCGAATTTCAGCCGCAAGGTGCATGAAGTCCTGCTGCGATCCGGCCTGGCGCCGGGCCGGCTGGAGCTTGAGATCACCGAGACGGCGCTGATCAAGGACATGCCGCGCGCCCTGTCCACCTTGCGCCAGGTCAAGGCGCTTGGCGTGCACGTTGCCATGGACGACTTCGGCACCGGCTACTCCTCGCTGTCCAATTTGCGCGCCTTTCCCTTCGACAAGATCAAGATCGACGGCTCTTTCATCAAATCGGTCGACAGGAACGGCCAGGTCGCGGCCATTGTGCGCGCCGTGCTGGGGCTGGGCCGCGGGCTCGGCCTGCCGGTGCTCGCTGAAGGCGTCGAGACGGTGGACGAACTGCGCTTCCTCGATGCCGAGGCCTGCGAGATCGGGCAAGGTTTTTACCTCGGCAGGCCCGGCCCGATCGAGGGGTTCAGCGATCTGACCGGCGTGCCGGCGTCGGCGGACGACAACGACGCCGGGCAGCGTGGCTCCAGCATCCTGATGCTGGAACCTGCCGCGGCGCTGCGCTCAGCCTGAGGGGGTAAGCGCGGCTTCCACCAGCCGCTTGGCGTCCGGGCTCGACCATCCGGCCGGGCCGTTCATATGCGCGATCAGGCAGCCTTCGCTGTCGATCAGCATCGTCACCGGCAGGCCGAGCGCCAGGCCGCGCGTCTTGACCTCGTTGAACAGGCCGATGGTCGGGTCGCGGTAGTAGCCGAGCTTTTCGACGCCGATGTCCTTGAGGAATTTCTTCGGCTTGGCGTCGTCGCCGGTGTCGACATTGACCGCGACGACCTCGAAGGCGTTGCTGCCTTTTTCCTTCTGCAGGGCGTCAAGGGCCGGCATTTCGGCGCGGCAGGGGGCGCACCATGTCGCCCACAGATTGAGCAGCACCGTCTTGCCGGCGTGATCGGCGATGGTCATCGGCTTGCCGTCGGGACCGTTGAAGGCGAGGCCCTTCAGCGATTGCGGCGGATCCGCCGGCTGCAACGCCGCGACCTGGCCGACGGCTTTGGCGGCGACCTGCCTGGCTCGCTCGGCCTTGGCCTCGCAGGCGACATCGTCCTTGCTGCCGGTGGCGGCAACCTTGTCCGGAGCCTTGTTGCCATAACCGCTCTCGCTGACATATACCGCGACCGCGCCGGCCAGCACGCCCGCCGCCAGGGCGGCGAGGACGAGGCGCGTCGCCGGAAAAAAGAATCTATTGCCGTCTGCCATTTTTCTAAAACTGCTCCGGAGCACGGGTTATAGCGATGAGCGACAAGAAGGCCAGCAACCAGATGTGGGGCGGACGTTTTGCCTCGGGTCCGGCCGCGATCATGGAAGCGATCAACGCGTCGATTGCGTTCGACCGCAAACTCTACGCACAGGATATCCGCGGGTCGATCGCCCACAGTGAGATGTTGGCGCAAACGGGCATTATTTCGGCAGCCGATCAAGAAAAAATCGCTCACGGGCTGAACACGATTCTGAAAGAGATCGAGGCCGGTACATTCGAATTCTCGACGCGGCTGGAAGACATCCACATGAATGTCGAGGCCCGCCTTGCCGACCTGATCGGCCCGCCGGCCGGCCGCCTGCACACCGCCCGCTCGCGCAACGACCAGGTGGCGGTCGACCTGCGCCTCTGGGTCAAGGAGGAATGCCTGCGCGTCGCCGAGGCGCTGAAGGGATTGATCGCCGCCTTCCTCGAGCGCGCCGAGGAACACGCCGCGACGGTGATGCCCGGCTTCACCCATATGCAGGCCGCGCAGCCGGTGACCTTCGGCCATCATTGCATGGCCTATGTCGAGATGTTTGGGCGCGATCTCTCGCGTGTCCGCGACGCCATCGAGCGAATGGATGAAAGCCCGCTGGGCGCCGCTGCGCTGGCCGGCACCAGCTTCGCCATCGACCGCCACCAGACGGCGAAGGCGCTCGGCTTCCGCGAGCCGATGCGCAATTCCCTGGACAGCGTATCGGACCGCGACTTCGCCCTCGAATTTCTCGGCCTTGCCGCGATCTGCGCCACGCATCTGTCGCGCCTGGCCGAGGAGATCATCATCTGGTCGACGCCGCAATTCGGCTTCGTCCGGCTGTCGGATTCCTTCTCCACCGGTTCCTCGATCATGCCGCAGAAGAAGAATCCGGATGCCGCCGAACTGGTGCGCGGCAAGACCGGCCGCATCAACGGCCATCTCGTCGGCCTGCTGACGGTGATGAAGGGCATGCCGCTGACCTACGGCAAGGACATGCAGGAAGACAAGGAATCGGTCTTCGACGCCGCCGAGACGCTGGACCTGATGCTGGCGGCGACCACCGGCATGGTGCGCGACATGGCCGTGAACGCCGCTGCCATGAAGAAGGCCGCCGGCGCCGGCCATGCCACCGCCACCGACCTCGCCGACTGGCTGGTGCGCAATCTGGACCTGCCCTTCCGCGAGGCCCATCACGTCACCGGCCGCGCCGTGGCGCTTGCCGAGGAAAAGAAGGTCGGGCTGGACAGGCTCTCGCTGGAAGAATTGCAGTCGATCCATCCCGGCATCACCGACGGCATCTTCTCGGTGCTTGCGGTGCAGAATTCGGTCAAGAGCCGGGTAAGCTTCGGCGGCACCGCGCCGTCTGAAGTGAGGAAGCAGATACGCTATTGGAAAAAGCGCCTGGCCAAGGCGTGAGTTAGGTGCAATGCGCCGAAAACTCGGCTAAAAGCGGCGGCACGAAAACAGTTCGGACGGATGAATCGATGACCGGAAGCAGGATTTTGGTGACGCTCGCGCTGCTGGCGGCGGTTGTCACCGTCACCGCCTGCGGCAGGAAGGGCGGCCTCGACACGCCTTATGAGGCGGCTGTCCAGGCCCGCAAGGATGCGGAGAAGGCCAAGCAGCCGCTGCCGCCCGAACCGCAAAAACCGGTCAAGGACAAGAAATTCATTCTCGATCCCTTACTCTAGTGCCGATGAGATCGGTCGATCTCGTCGCTCCAATTTCCCGGAACCGTTTGCCGTGAACCATTTCGACTACCGGGACGGCGTGCTGCACGCCGAGGACGTGGCGATCCCCGATATCGCAGCGCAGGTCGGCACGCCGTTCTACTGCTATTCGACGGCGACGCTGACCAGGCATTTCCGCGTCTTCAGGGAGGCCTTTGCCGGGCTCGATACGCTGGTCTGCTATGCCATGAAGGCGAATTCCAACCAGGCCGTGCTAAGGACGCTTGCCAGGCAAGGCGCCGGCGCCGACGTGGTGTCGGAAGGCGAATTGCGCCGCGCGCTCGCAGCCGGCATTCCGGCCGACAAGATCCTGTTTTCGGGCGTCGGCAAGACCGCGCGCGAGATGGACTTTGCGCTGGCCGCCGGCATCCTCTGCTTCAACGTCGAATCCGAGCCGGAGCTCGAACTGCTGTCGGCCCGCGCGACGACGCTCGGCAAGGTGGCGCCGATCTCGCTGCGCATCAATCCGGACGTCGATGCCAGGACGCACAAGAAGATCTCCACCGGCAAGGCCGAGAACAAGTTCGGCATTGCCTGGCAGCGAGCCCGCCAGGTCTACGCCCGCGCGGCGGAATTGCCGGGCATCAAGGTGACCGGCATCGACACCCATATCGGCAGCCAGATCACCGAGTTGCAGCCCTTCGACGACGCCTTCGCGCTGCTTGCCGAACTGGTCGGCGTGCTGCGCGCCGACGGCCACGCCATCGACCATATCGATCTTGGCGGCGGCCTCGGCATCCCTTACCGGCTCGACAACAGCCCGCCGCCGCTGCCCGACGCCTATGCCGCGCTCGTCAGGAAGCATGTCACCAGGCTTGGCCTGAAGGTGATGTTCGAGCCCGGCCGGCTGATCGTCGGCAATGCCGGCATCCTGGTCTCGGAAGTCATCTTCGTGAAGGAAGGCGATGCCAAGAACTTTCTTGTCGTCGACGCCGCCATGAACGATCTCATCCGGCCGACGCTCTATGACGCTTTCCATGACATCCGGCCGGTGGTGCAGCCGCCCTCAGCGATGCCGCGCATGAAGGTTGATGTCGTCGGACCCGTCTGCGAGACCGGAGACTATCTCGGCCTCGACCGCGACCTGCCGCGGCTGAAGGCCCGCGACCTCATCGCCATCGCCACCGCCGGCGCCTATGGCGCGGTGCAGTCCGGCACCTACAACACCCGTCTGCTGGTGCCGGAAGTGCTGGTCGACGGCGACCGTTTTCACGTCGTGCGGCCGCGCCAGACCTACGACGAGCTGATCGGGCTCGACTCTTTGCCGGACTGGCTGAAGTAGCAGCGCCCGGCGAAGCGCTAGATTTTCTCCAGGATGAGCGCCTTGGCTTCGGCGATCCTGTCCTCGTTGCGGCGATAGAAGATCCATTGCCTTGTGCGCTTGGCGGTGAGCAGGCCGGCTTGGGTCAGGACGCGCATATGTTCGCTGAGCGTGGCCTGGGTGATGCCGAGCTTTTCCGCGATCAGCAGCGCACAGACGCCGTCCTCGACCAGATCGCCATCCGCTTGGCGCGGGAAATGGGCACGCGGGTCCTTCAGCCAGTCGAGGATCTGCAGCCTGCGCTCGTTGGCGATCGCCTTGAAGATGTCGACCTCTTGCATTTAGCCATTTTGCTAAGTTACTAATTGAAGTCAACCCCGAGGAGCCTGGCATGTTGAACAGCAGGACGATCACGCGCGAACGCATTGCGGCGATAGAGCCGCGCATCCGGCCGTACGTGCGCCACACGCCGGTGATGCGCGTCGACATGGCCGATTTCGGCCGGCCGCCCTTTCCGGTCGACTTGAAACTCGAATGCCTGCAGCATTCCGGCTCGTTCAAGGCGCGCGGCGCCTTCACCAATCTGCTCGAGCGGCAGGTGCCCGAAGCCGGCGTCGTCGCCGCTTCCGGCGGCAATCATGGTGCGGCAGTCGCCTACGCCGCCATGAAGCGCGGGCACAGGGCTACGATCTTCGTGCCGGAAGTGAGCCCGCCGGCGAAGCTCGAACGTATCCGCGGCTATGGCGCGGAGCTGATCGTCGGCGGCGCGCGCTACGCCGAGGCGCTGGCCGCCAGCGAGGATTTTGCCCAAAAGACCGGCGCGCTGCAAATTCATGCCTTCAACCAGGAAGAGACCTTGCTCGGCCAGGGAACGCTCGGCCTGGAGATCGAGGCCGATCTGCCCGACATCGACACGCTGCTGGTTGCCGTCGGCGGCGGCGGCCTGATCGGCGGCATCGCCGCCTGGTTCTCGGGCCGCATTCGCATCCTCGCCATCGAGCCCGAGGGCGCGCCGACGCTCTACCGCGCCCTTGAGGCAGGCCGGCCGGTCGATGCGCCGGCCGAGGGCATCGCCGCCGACTCGCTGGCGCCAAAGCGCGTCGGCGAAATGATGTTCCCGATCGCCGAGGCCTTCGTCGAGCGCTCGATCCTGGTCAGCGACGACGACATCGTCGCGGCGCAGAAGGCGCTGTGGGACCGGACGCGAATCATCGCCGAGCCCGGCGGCGCCGCGGCCTTTGCCGCCATGCTTTCCGGCCGCTACGTGCCGGCTCCCGGCGAGCGCGTGGCCATTCTGATCTGCGGCTCCAACACAAACCCGGCGAGTTTCTGACGATAATCGGGGCGGACCTCTTCACGATTTTGGAACCCGCCTCGCCTTTGCCGTGTTTGTTGGTATTCTTCCGCACATGTGGTCCAGGCTATTGTGCCGGGGCAGGAAAGGCCGATGACGGAACGAACTTCCAGCGGCGAACGCGGCCTTGCCGGGCGTCTGGCGCTCAGCCGGCTGGCGACACGGGCCTCGATGATCTTCGAGCGCGGCTGGCCGCTGCTGTTGCCGCTGGCAATCGTCGCCAGCCTGTTCCTCAGTCTCTCATGGCTGGGACTGTTCCCGCGTTTACCCGAAACCGCGCGTATCGGCCTCCTGATCCTGTTTGCCGCGGCCGCGCTCGCGGCGCTCTATCCGCTGCGTTTCTTCCGCATGCCGTCCGCTGCCGAGATCGACAGGCGCGTCGAGGCGGCGAATGACTTGCTGCACAGTCCGGTTCAGGTGCAGACCGACCGACCGAGCGGATCGGAGAGCATCTTTTCGCAGGCGCTGTGGCGCGAGCATCAGAAGCGTATGGCCGAGCGGCTCGGCAGCCTTGGCGCCGACCTGCCGCGCACAAACGTGCCGGACTACGACCGCTGGGGATTGCGCGCCTTGGCCGGGCTTTTGTTCGTCACTGCCTTCGCCTTCTCCTTCGGACCTTCGGGCGGCAGGATCAGCGACGGTTTCGTCGCCCGCGCCGCGCGCGACGCCGTGCCGCCGCGCATCGATGCCTGGGTGACGCCGCCCGCCTATACCGGCAGGCCGCCGCTATTCCTGACCGCCGATGCCAATCAGGCCGCCGCAACCTTCAGCGTCCCGCAAGGCAGCGACGTCTCGCTGCGCGTCACCGGCGGCTCCGGCGAGGAGACGCTGAGCTATGCCGATGCGGGCGGCAACGCCCGCGCCATCGACCCGACGGCGCCCAAGGGTCCCCCACCTGCCGCCGGCCAGACGGCGCCGAAGGTGCGCCAGTTTTCCGGCAAGCTGAACACCGACGGCACGCTGACGCTGAAGTCGGGCGACAGCGACCTCGGCCACTGGGCCTTCGCCGTCATCCCGGACAAGCCGCCGACGATCCGCTTCGTCGGCGAGCCGAAGCGCGCCGTCAACGGCGCGATCGAGCTCAGCTACCAGATCGACGACGATTACGGTGCCGCCTCCGCTAAGGCCGTCTTCGAATTGTCGGACCCGCCGCCGGCCAACGCGCATCCGCTCTACGGCCCGCCCGACATGCCGCTGACGCTGCCGCGCCGCGGCGGCAAGGCGAACGCCGCCAAGACGACCAAGGACCTGACCGAGCATGTCTGGGCGGGCAGCAACATCAAGCTGACGCTTACCGCCACCGACGATGCCGGCCACACCGCGACCAGCGACACCAGGACCCTGGTGATGCCGGAGCGGCCCTTCTCGAACCCGCTGGCGCGCGCCGTGATCGAGCAGCGCCGGCTGCTGGCGCTTGACGCCAACGCCAAGCCGCGCGTGCTCGACTTGATGGACGCAATCACGCTGCGCCCCGAAGACACGTTCGACAGCATGACCAACTATCTCGCCATCATGAGCGCGATGACCCGGCTGAAGCTGGCCGAGACCGACGACCAGCTGCGTAACGAAGTGTCTTATCTGTGGGAAATCGCGCTCGGCATCGAGGAAGGCAATCTGTCGGCGGCCGAGCGGCGGCTGCGCCAAGCGCAGCAGGCGCTGCAGGACGCCATCAAGAACGGCGCCAGCGACCAGGAAATCGAAAGGGCGATGAAGGAACTGCGCGAGGCGATGAACCAGTTCCTGCAGGAATTCGCGCAGCGCGCCCAGCAGAACCCGAACGCGCCGCAGATGCAGCAGAATGGTCGCGAGCTTCGGCAGAGCGACATCAACCGCATGATGGATCAGATCGAGAACCTCGCCAAATCGGGCGATCGCGACAAGGCCCAGCAGCTCCTGTCCGAGCTTCAGGACATGATGAACAATCTGCAGGCCGGCCGCCAGCAGCCGAACGGCGAGCAGGATAGCGAGATGCGCCAGCAGATGGACAAGCTGGGCGAGATCATGCGCCGCCAGCAGGAGATGATGAACGACACCTTCCGTCTCGACCAGATGCAGCGCGGCCAGCGCGGTCAAAATGGCAATCAGCAGCCGGGTGAGGATAGTGAACAGGGGCAGTCGCAAGACGGGCAGAAGCCCGGCCCCGGCGACGACCGCGATCCGCTCGGCCGGCCAAAGCCGATGACGCCGCAGGAATTTTCCGACGCCCTCAAGCAGCTGCAGGAAGGCCAGGGCCAGTTGCAGAGCGAGCTCGACAAGCTGAAGAAGAGCCTCGAAGGCATGGGCATGCAGCCCAATGAGGGTTTTGGCGAGGCCGGCAAGTCGATGGGCGATGCCAAGCAGGCGCTCGGCGAAGGCGAAGGCGACCAGGCGGTCGGCCATCAGGGCCGCGCGCTGGATGCATTGCGGCGCGGCGCCAAGGACATGATGAAGCAGATGCAGGCCATGCAGGGCGATCAGGGCGGCAGCGAGCAGGGCGGGCGTCAGCAGGATGCCGACCGCGACCCGCTCGGCCGGCCGCGCGCCACCAAGGGGCCCGACGACGGCAACTCGGTCAAGGTGCCGGACGAGATCGACGTGCAGCGGGCCCGCCAGATCCTTGAAGCGATCCGCAAACGGCTCGGCAATTCGCTGAGTCCCGACATTGAACGCAGCTATCTCGAACGCCTGCTGGAGCTGAAATAGCTCCAGACTACTCCGGACGGTTGCACCGCCATGCCGAAACTCGGAACCGTCACCCCGATCCTGCGCATCTTCGACATCGCCAAGGCGCAGGAATTCTACCTCGGCTTCCTTGGCTTCGAGGTCCGCTTCGAGCATCGCTTCGACGACAATGCGCCGCTCTACATGGGTATCGCCCGCGACGGCTGCGAACTGCATCTGAGCGAGCACCACGGCGATGGTTCGCCGGGCGCCAATGTCCGCATCGAGGTTGTCGACATCGTCGCCCTGCATCGCGAGTTCAAGGAGAAGAAATACCGCTTCAACCGGCCGGGCCTGGAAACTACAGCGTGGGAGACCAAGGAGGTCACGGTCATCGATCCCTTCGGCAACCGCCTGACTTTTTACGAAAAGGACTGAACTTGCTCAGAGATCAGGCGTTGGACGCCCCTGCCTGGTCAGCATGAAAGCCTCGCGGATCGCGTCCTCCATGCCGTCGATCGCTTCGCCGGTCGACTGCGGGTTGCGGTGCAGCACCACATTCGAGGAATCGATGTCGCCGAAGCCGTCGGCGGCCGTCAGTTCGCGGCAGTCGGGCGGGATGTTGCTGCGCGAGATCGGCGCGATCGCAAGGCCCGAGGTGACGGCCAGCGTCAAGCCGCCATTGGTGTCGCTGGTATAGGCGACGCGGTAGTCGAGGCCGCGCTGCTGCAGCGACTTGACGGCGAAGTCGCGGCACCAGCCATCGCGACTGTAAAGTGCGATCGGCACCGGCCGCTCCTCATGCATGTGATGCAGCGTCGATGTCACCCACACCGTCGGGTCGTGCATCAGCACCTCGCCGCCGGAAAAACCCTCCCACTCGAACACCACGGCGAGGTCGAGCTCGCCCGCCGCCAGCGCCCTCACCTGCGAGGCCGAATGGGCGTAGCGCACGGTGACCTCGACACGCGGATGGCGCTTGGCGAATTCGCCGAGCGCCCGCGACAGGATCGAGCGGCCGTATTCGGCCGGGATGCCGATGCGCACCAGGCCGCCGAGCGGCGGCGCCACCAGCGAGGCCGCCGTCTCATCGAGCAGCGACACGATTCGGCGGGCGTTGCCGATGAGCTCGCCGCCGCGGCGCGTCAGCGCCACGCCGCGCGAGCCGCGCTCGAACAGGCTGTCGCCGACCATGTCCTCCAGTTTCTTCATCTGCATGGAGACTGCCGACTGGGTGCGCCCGGCCCTTTCCGCCGCCCGGGTGAAATTGCCGGTCTCGGCTACCGCCACGAAGGTGCGAGGAGGTCGCTGTCGAGGGTGGGCTTCATGCAGTGCCGCCATAAGAAATTCTGATTGCTGGTATCATTCCAATTCGTTTGCAACATGTCAAATACCGCGGGATATTTGCTCCACCCATTGGATATGCGGCCGCGAGATTCGGCCGCGGACCAATTCGAAAGTCCTCACTCGTGCCCGCTGCCCGAAACGGTAGCGGGCTCTTTTTCGCTGGATCGATCATGCAGAACCGGACGGCGCTTGGCATTCTGAGCCTCTGCCTCGGCGTGCTGGTGTTTTCGCTGCAGGATCCGCTGGTGAAAGCGGTGTCGGGCGGATATCCGGTGACCGAGGTGATGGCGATCCGCGCTATTGTCGCGCTGCCGATCCTGATCGTGATCGTCCATGCCGATGTCGGCCTGCGCGCGCTGCTGTCGAAACGCTTCGCCATGCTGACGCTGCGCGCCTTCATCCAGTTCTCATCCTACACGGTCTACTATCTGGCGATCGCCGCGTTGCCGCTGGCCGACGCGGTGGCGCTCTATTTCATGGCGCCGCTGTTCATCATGGCGCTTGCCGGGCCCTATCTTGGCGAGCGCGTGTCATGGCAGACGCTGGCGACCGTGCTCATCGGCCTTGTCGGGGTCATCGTGATGCTGCGGCCGGGCGCCGGCTTGTTCGACTGGGCGGCGCTGCTGTCGCTCGGCTCGGCATTCCTCTACGGCTTCTCGCAACTGATGGCGCGCCGGATTGGCAACACCGAATCCTCGACTGTCATGGCCTTCTACCAGAACGGCGCCTATCTCACCGGCGCCATAGTTGTGGCCGCCGCCTTCCACCTCGCCGGCATCACCCACGCGGCGCACCCGAGCCTCGAATTCCTGGTCAGGCCATGGGTGTGGCCGACGATGCAGGACTTCCTCAAGATGGCCGCCTGCGGCTTCGTCGCCTCGGCCGGCATGATCCTGTTGTCGCAGGCCTACCGGATGGCGCCCGCCAACCGCGTCGCCACTTTCGAATACACCGGCATCATCTGGTCGCCGCTCTGGGGCTTTCTGTTCTTCGCCGAGGTGCCGCGCGCAACGACGGCGCTGGGCGCAGCGCTGATCATCGGCGCCGGCCTGCTTGCCCTTGGCGGCGAACGCCGACGCAGGGCTTCACCGGCGCTCGCCGCAACCGGCGACGCGACGTGGTGATCGCCATGCGCAAAACTCAAAGTCTTACCTTTGCGCGCCTGCCAGGGCGCGTGGCGCTGCCAGGGCGCGTCCGACGCGGGCGCGGATTTCGGCCAGCGTGAAAGGCTTTTGCACGACGTCGAGGATAATGCCGTTCAGCTCCTCGGCGCGCTCGCGCTGGTCGGCGTAGCCGGTCATCAGCATGATCTTCATCGCCGGGAACTGTTTTGCTGCGGCCGTCGCCATTTCGATGCCGTCCATCTCCGGCATGCGGATATCGGACACCACCAGATCATAGCCGCCGCGCGCCTGATTGATTAGCGCCAGTCCCTGCGCGCCGTCGGCGGCGACGGTGACGCTGTGCCCGTCATGCTCCAGCGCGCGGGCGGCGAGTGTGCGGACGGACTCATCGTCCTCGACGATCAGAAGCTTTGCCATGGCCAAATAGATGGCGGGGAAATGTTGATGTTTTCTGAAAATTTGAATCGTTGGCGAGACTTTTCAAAAATCGCGCCGGCGGCCTCAGGCGTCGCCTTTGACGACGCCGACAAACGGCAATTCCCGGAACGCATGCGCGACATCCATGCCGTAGCCGACGACGAAATAGTCGGGGCAGTCGAAACCGACATAATCGGCGTTGAGCGAGGTCTGGCGGCGCATGCGCTTGTCGAGCAGCACGGCGATTGCGCAGCTCTTGGCCCCGCGCGACAGCATCAGGTCGCGGGTGTAGGACAGCGTCTTGCCGGATTCCAGTATGTCGTCGATCAACAGCACGTCGCGGCCGGCGACCTCGTTGTCGATGTCGCGCAGCACCCTGACCTCGCCGCTCGTGGTGCCGGCGCCGTAGCTGGAGATGAAGATGAACTCGACTTCCGGCGACAGGCCGACATCATGCATGGCGCGGATGAGATCGGCGGCGAAGACGAACGAGCCCTTGAGGATCGAGATCACCAAGAGGTCGTGATAGTCGCGCCCGGCGATCTCCTTGGCGAGTTCGAGATTGCGGCGCGCGATTGCCGACGCCGAAAACAGGACCTCGATATCTTTGCCGCGCACAACTGGCATCGACTACCTTTCCAGAGAACCACCTAGCCGGCGAAAGTGACCGCGACGGCCTTCACCCCGTTTCTAGGCACATCGAGGCGGCTGGAAAAGCCGAATTTTTCGCCGGGCGCCAGCGACCGGTTGGGTGTCCCCAGTCTGTACCGGATGATGTTGCTGTTGTTGTCGGTGACGCGTATCTCAAGCGGCGGCAAAGGTGAGGCGCTGGCGCCGTCATTGGCGGCCTCGCCGTCGACGAACAGGACAGGCTTCAGCCCCGATGCATCGATACGCGACGTCACGCCGGAAATGCTGAGCGCGCTGAGCGGCTGCGGGCTCGCCCAGAACGGGCTCTGGCGCACCAAAGCGTGGCCGCCCGACACCCAGAATGCGGCCAGCGCCGCACCGACGCCGGCGATCCAGAAGATCGGACCGCCGCGCGACGGCCGCGCCGGCACGACCTCGGGCTTGCGCAGCATGCCCATGCCTTCGATGGGCGGCATGGCAGGCGAGGAATGCGGATGCGATGCCGCCGCGGCAGAACGGATATCCGAACGCGGCAGCACGACATAGTCGGCATCGACAATGTCGACCTGCGCATCGGGCATCACGCGCCCCGCTGCGTTTGCCGGCATTCCGGCCATGATTTCGCCGGAAACAGGGCGCGCGGTTCGATCCTCGGCCATTACGGCTCCAGTGCAGTCTTCGTTTCTTTTGCGTAAACGGAATTGGTTAACGCTTCCCCACCGGAACCGCTGTGATAGGTCGAAAACGAGCCGAAATTAACCGACGATTAACCATGCCGGCCGATGGTCTTATGGGAGAAAAGGCTGGCAAACCGCCGCCGAAAGTTTCAGGTCGCCGAACGTGATCCGCTTCGAAAATGTCGGCCTTCGCTATGGCATGGGTCCGGAAATTCTCCGCGACATCTCCCTGCACATTCCGGAGCGCTCCTTTCAGTTCCTGAGCGGTCCCTCGGGCGCCGGCAAGACGACCTTGCTGCGGCTTCTGTTCATGTCGCTAAAGCCGACGCGCGGCTTGATCACCATTTTCGGCAAGGACCGCTCACGCATCTCGCGCAGCGAGCTGCCGCTCATGCGCCGCCGCATCGGCGTGGTGTTCCAGGATTTCCGCCTGCTCGACCACATGACCACCTATGAGAACGTGGCGCTGCCCTTGCGCGTGCGCGGGCGCGAGGAAGCGGGCTACCGCACCGATGTCACCGAGCTCCTGAAATGGGTCGGCCTCGGCGACCGCATGCATGTGCTGCCGCCGGTGCTGTCCGGCGGCGAGAAGCAGCGCGCGGCGATCGCCCGGGCGCTGATCGAACAACCGGAAATCCTGCTTGCCGACGAGCCGACCGGCAATGTCGACCCGCCGCTGGCGCGCCGGCTGCTCAGACTGTTTATCGAGCTCAACCGGCTCGGCACCGCCGTGGTCATCGCCACCCACGATCTCGGCCTGATGGAACAGGTCGATGCGAGGCGCATGATCCTGGCCGGCGGAAGGCTGGACGTCTATGACTGACCTTCCGGCCGACCATCTCCACGACGAAGCCGCCGAGACAACGGCAACGGCGCAGCGCGTCCAGCGCCGCATGGCGCCGATCGTGCCGGCGCAGAACATCGCCGGCAGGGCGCTGGTGCTGGTCATCGCCATCATGACCTTCCTGTCCTGCCTGACCTTCGGCGCCGTGACCCTGGTGCGCGACACCGCTTCGGTGTGGCAGAACCAGATCTCGCGCGAGGCGACGATCCAGATCAAGCCCGCCGAGGGCCTCGATATGGAGGCGGCCCTTGCGCAGGCCTCGCGGATCGCCGGCGAATTTCCCGGCGTGACCGGCACCAGGATCATCGACCGCGACGCGACGGCCCGCCTGCTGGAACCATGGCTGGGCAGCGGCCTCAACATCGACGAATTGCCGGTGCCGCGTCTCATCATCGTCACCATCGACGAGGCCAGCCCGCCGGACTTCGCCGCCATGCGCGCGGCGATCACGCCCAAGCTGCCGAGCGCAGCGCTTGACGACCACCGCACCTGGGTCGACCGGCTGGTCGCCATGGCCCATACGACCGTGACGATCGGCGTCGCCGTGCTGGCGCTGATGCTGTCGGCGACAGTGCTGACCGTGGTGTTCGCCACCCGTGGCGCCATGGCCGGCAACGGCCACATCATCGAGGTGCTGCATTTCGTCGGCGCCGAGGCGCGCTTCATCGCGCGCGAGTTCCGCTGGCATTTCCTGGTCACCGGCATGAAGGGCGCTGCCGCGGGCGGTGCCGCCGCGATCCTGGTTTTCATCGTCTTTTCCTGGTGGTCGTCGCGCAACATGGCCACACCCCAGGCCGACCAGGCGACTGCGCTGTTCGGCAATTTCGCCATCGGCACCGCCGGCTATCTCGGCGTCGGCCTGATGGTGCTGGTGATCGGCGCGCTGACGGCGGCGACCTCGCACGTCACGGTCGTCGCCTATCTCAGCGACATCGACGTCCGCCAGCCGGATGGAGGCTGACGATGATCGGGCCGCAGGACAAGAGGAAAGGCCGCCTGAAAGCGTTATGCCCATCCGGTGCAACGATCACGGACCGGGCAGCTGCCGTAACGCAATGTGCGCCGTCTTATCTATCAAAGATCGCATTTCAGAGTTAACCATAGGATGCTTTCAGGATTAACCTGGGGATGATGGACGCGAGGGAGCAGACCGGTACGGCTGGAAGGATGCCAGCGGCGCTTGTGCGTGCCGCTGCACCCACCGGATCTGGTCGGCTCAGGCTTGCGCTTCGTATCTGCGGCTTCGCCCTGCTTGCCGTGCTGGCGCTTTTTGCCGGCGGCTTCGGCTGGTTTGCCGACAGGGTCAGCCACATGTCGACGCCGCTCGATCCGCCGAAGGCCGATGCCATCATCGTGCTTACCGGTGGGCAGTCGCGCCTCGACGCAGCCATGGAGCTGCTTGCGTCCGGCAAGGGCGAGCGGCTGCTGATCAGCGGCGTCCACCCCTCGGCCAGCCGCCGTCAGTTGCAGGCCGCGCTCGGCGGCGACAAGCAGCTGTTCTCCTGCTGCGTCGATATCGACCGTGCCGCGCTCGACACCATCGGCAATGCCGAGGAAAGCGCCAAATGGGTGGAAAGCCACGCTTATGGCAGTGTCATCCTCGTCACCAACAACTATCACATGCCGCGCAGCCTCTTGGAGATGAGCCGGCTGCTGCATGGCGCCAGGCTCGAGCCCTATCCGGTGGTCAACACCAACCTCGGCAATGGCGGCTGGCTGACCAAGCCGGAAGCGCTGCGGGTGCTGTTCACCGAATATAGCAAATATGTGCTGTCGCTGGTGCGCGGCATTGTGTCGGTTCGGCCCGCCGAAGGGGTCACGGTTGCCGAAGCCTCGACGGTGAAGAATTAGATTTTACCAGACGGCCTCTCAGTGCCGCGCAGGCGCGCAATTTCCTGTTCGAGCGTTTCTATGCGCCGGTCGCGTTCGGCCAAGGCCGCCGCCACATCCGCCGCCTCGAAACGCTGCGGAATGTGCTGCGGGCAATTGGCATCCCAGGCCGAGACTGTGAACAGGATCGATTGCTGGGGCCGCGCCTTGTAGTTTGCCGGCATCAGGCTTGCCGTCAGTTCCGGATCGTCCTCGACGACGCGCGCTTCGCCCCAGATCTTGATGCGCTGGCGAAGCATGTAATCGATCAGGAACAGGAAAGCCCTCGGATTGTCCTGCAGGTTGCCCTGCGTGATGAACTGGCGGTTGCCGGAAAAATCGGCAAAGCCGATCGTGCGCTCGTCGAGCACCTTGAGAAAGCCGGCCGGGCCGCCGCGATGCTGGATATAGGGCTGGCCTTCGCCATTGGTCGTCGCCAGGAACACGCTGGTCTGCGCCGCGATGAAGCCGTCGAGGTCAGGCGTGATTGCCCCTTGCCAGCCGCCGCGTTCCTCGACCCGGGCGTAGGATTCCCGCGACCCCTTGCGGGACTGGATCGCCTTGACGGTCGGCGTGAAGGCGACATCGCTGGTGAAGGCGTTCATCAAAAGCCTCCCTTGCTTTTCTAAGATCGAGTTGTTTTCAAAAACCGAGTTCGGACAGTGAAGCATGGTCGTCCGGCCGGCGGCCGAGCGGCCAATGGTATTTGCGGTCGGCTTTGGCGATCGGCAGGTCGTTGATGCTGGCGATGCGCAGGCGCATCAGCCCATGCTCGTCGAATTCCCAGTTCTCGTTGCCGTAGCTGCGGAACCATGAACCGCTGTCGTCATGCCATTCATAGGCGAAGCGCACGGCGATGCGGTTGGTGTGGAACGCCCACACCTCCTTGATCAGCCGGTAGTCGAGTTCGCGGTTCCATTTGCGCGTCAAAAAAGCCTGGATCGCCTCGCGCCCCTGCAGGAACTCGGCGCGGTTGCGCCAGCGGCTGTCGCTCGTATAGGCGAGCGCGACGCGCGCCGGATCCCTCGAATTCCAGGCATCCTCGGCCATGCGCGCTTTCTGTGCGGCGGTCTCGGCAGTGAAGGGCGGCAGCGGCGGACGGCTTTCGGACATGACAACTCCAGTGACTGCGACAGGTGGATTTCAGGCAGCATTGCACCGCGCGCCAAATATGCAATCTTCCATTACCAGGATGTAGATGGCATATTTGCAATCCATCTTTCCATTTTCTGGAAGATCAATGGATCGCCTGGATGCCATGTCCCTGTTCGTCGCCACGGTGGAGGCGGGCAGTCTTTCCGCCGCCTCGCGGCGCACCGGCATGCCGCTGGCAACCGTCAGCCGCAGGCTCTCCGATCTCGAAAGGCATCTGAAGACCCGCCTTCTCAACCGCTCGACGCGCCGCCTCACCTTGACCGATGCCGGCCAGTCCTATCTGGCCGCCTGCCGCCGCATCCTGGACGAGGTCGGCGAGGCCGAGCGCGCCGCCGCCGGCGAATACAGCGCCCCGACCGGCGAGCTGGTCATCACCGCGCCGGTCGTCTTCGGTCGCCTCCATGTGCTGCCGGTCGTCACCGGCTTTCTTGCCGCCTATCCCGATGTGGATATTCGCCTGACGCTGTCCGACCGGATCACGCAGCTGGTCGACGAGCATATCGATCTCGCCATTCGCATCGGCGAGCTTGCGGACTCCACCATGATTGCAACGCGTGTCGGCTCGATCCGCCGCATCGCGTGCGCAAGTCCGGCCTATCTCGCGGAGCATGGCACCCCAGCGAAACCGCAAGACCTTGCCGGCCACAACTGCATCACCTTCGAAGGGCTTACCTCTCCCGCCACGTGGAGTTTTGCGATGGGCAAGACGGAAATCGACGTTCCGGTCCGCTCGCGACTGCAGGTCAACACAGCCGAGGCGGCGATAGATGCCGCGACCGCCGGCCTTGGCCTGACGAAAGTGCTTTCCTACCAGGCGGACGCTGCCGTGAGCGCCGGCACGCTCAGCGTCGTGCTCGAACCTTTCGAGCCGTCGCCCTGGCCCGTCAGCCTTGTCCATACCGGCCAGGGCCGCTTGCCGGTGAAGCTGCGCGCCTTCCTCGATTTCGCCGCGCCGCGCCTGAAGGAACGGCTGGCGCGATCGTTGTAGCATCGGGATTCGACCGCAGCGCCGTTTCCTTTTTGGCCTTGCTTGGTGTAACCAACGCACACCTCCTCACCAGGCTTCCCTGTATGCTCATTATCCGCTCGCTGGCGTTCAACCTCGTCTTCTATCTCAGCCTGATCGTCCAGATGATCTTCTGGACACCCTACTATTTCCTGTCACCCCGCCACCGTGCCTGGTTCGTGCCGAAATTCTGGTCGCGCACTTCGATGTGGCTCTACGACAAGATCGCCGGCACGAAGAACGAGATCACGGGCATCGAAAACCTCCCCGAAGGCTCCTTCATCCTGGCGCCGAAGCATCAGTCCTTCTGGGATGCGATCGCCTTCTTTCCCTACCTGCAGGACCCGCTCTACATCCTGAAGCGCGAGCTGACCTGGATTCCGTTCTTCGGCTGGTACATCATGAAGATGCGCATGGTCCCGGTAGACCGCGGCAGCCGCTCGAAAGCGCTGAAGGCAGTGGTGGCTGCCACCAAAGCCGAAATGGAACGCAATCCGCGCCAGTTGATCATCTATCCGGAAGGCACGCGGCGACCGCCAGGCGCCGAGCCGTCCTACAAATACGGCATCGTCGAGATCTATGGCCAATTGGGCATCCCTGTGGTGCCGGTCGCCCATGTCGCCGGGCTCTTTTGGCCGCGCCGTAAGTTCATGCGCTACCCCGGCACCATCAAGGCCCGCTTCCTGCCGCCGATACCGCCTGGGCTCGACAAGGAGACGTTCATGCAGCGCCTGATCGGCGAGACGGAAGCCGCCTGCGATGAACTGCTGGTCGAGGCCTCGCGCGGGCCGAACCCGCCACCCATGCCGCCGACCGCGGTGAAGCGCCTGGCCGAGCTTGGCGCAACGGGAAAAGCCTGAGGTCTCTCACGGCAGCGCCGCCAGGGCCGTCGTCAGCAGCAGCGTCGCCGCGAAAACCAGATTGATGATCCGCGACGCAAGCGGATTGCGCAGGAAGCACGCGAAGGCCGTTCCGGCGAGAAGCCATAAAACATGGATGGCGACGATCATTGCCGCCAGCACAAGCAGCCTTGCGGGAAGGCCAAGCCCGCCGGCCTGCGACGAAGCGCCGGCCATCACGGCGCCGATCGCCACATAGGCCTTGGGGTTGGCGATGGCGAGCATGAAACCGCCGTGAAACGTGGGACGTGCGGCGGAACTTTCACGTTCGGCCAGCGGCGGCGCCGTCGCAATCCTGATGGCGAGATAGAGGATGTAGGCGGCCGAGGCGATCGTCAGCGCCGGCGCCAGTCCCGGCAGCGAGGCAAGCATGCCGACGATGCCGGCAGCCACGACCAAAAGCACCGCGATCGTCCCGATCACGACGCCTGAGGCATAGCGCAACGAAGAGCGCAGTCCGAAAGCCGCGCCGACGGCGGTCACGCTGATCGTCGCCGGTCCGGGGCTGCCCATGACGACGCCCGCCGCGATGACCAGCGCCAGCAATTGCTGCCACGCCTGGGATAGAATCTCTCCCGCCATGCCGAACCCAAATTCCTGCCGCGATCAGGCAGGAATTATCGCAAGGTTAGAGCAGGGGTCTTGGACGATCGTGCGCGACCTGTCCGTGGATCAGCCCTTGCGCAGTCCGCCGCGGCCGCGCTAGGCGCTGGCCCGGTCGAGCGCCCCGACGTCGTCCGCGCTGAGCTCAAGCGATGCCGCGCGAACCAGACTGTCCATCTGGGCGGGCGTCGTGGCGCTGGCGATCGGCGCGGTGATGCCGGGCCGCGCCATCACCCAGGCCAGCGCCACCTCCGCCTGCTTGGCCGAATGGCGCTCGGCGACGGCGTCAAGCGCCGAGAGGATGCGCATGCCGCGCTCGTTGAGATACTCGGCCACGTCTTCGCCGCGCGCGCTCTGGCCGAGATCGGCCTTGGAGCGGTATTTGCCGCTCAAGAATCCCTTGGCGAGGCTGAAATAGGTGATGACGCCAATATCCTCCGCCCTGCAGAGATCGAGCAGCGGTCCGTCGAGCTTCGAGCGATCGTACAAATTGTATTCGGGCTGCAGCACCTCGTAACGCGGCAGGCTGCGCAGGCTGGCGACGTCGAGCGCGGCGCGCAACTGGCCGGCATCGAGATTGGAGCACCCCGGATAGCGGATCTTGCCTTTTTCGAGCAGGCGCTGATAGGCGCCGAGCGTTTCCTCGTAAGGCGTGGTCGGGTCGGGCCAGTGCGACAGATAGAGATCGATGACGTCGGTCTGCAGCCGCTTCAGCGATCCATCGACAGCCTTTTCGATATAGGCCGCGGAGAGATCCCGCCTGCCCTGGCCCATGTCGGAGCCGACCTTGGTGACGACGATGACATGATCGCGGTTGCCGCGGCTCCTCATCCAGTTGCCGATGATGGTCTCGGATTCGCCGCCCTTGTTGCCGGGAACCCAGCGCGAATAGGAATCCGCGGTGTCGACCGCATTGAAGCCTGCCTCGACGAAGCGATCGAGCAGGTCGAAGGAAGTCTTCTCGTCGGCGGTCCAGCCGAAGACGTTGCCACCCAGAACCAGCGGCGCGATGAACAGGTCGGTGCGACCGAGACGGCGTTTGTGCAAGACTGATCTCCGTTTTGCTGGGCTGGACCGTTGAAATCCCGAGCGGTCGGGTTGGGCCTAAGCTAGGTCTCGTCTCGCCGAGGTCAAAGGCATGGTTTTGCTTTTTGATCGGGCCAGAGCAATTCCAGCAAAAGTGCGCAGCGGTTGGGCTCGGCGGCTTCGCCGTAGCCTTGCGTCCGGAATTGCGTGAAAACAAAGAGATAGAGCATTGGAGGCGACCTTGTTTCGCCGGAAATGCCCTTCACGAAGGCGCGACCTGCCGCGCCACCTCCTCAAGCCAGTGGTCGCGGATGCCCAGCGCCTTCAGGTGATCGAGCGTGCTCAGCACATAATCCTCGTTCTTTCCCGATTGACCGATAGCGCCGCGCACGATTTTTGCCGCATGGCCGGCGTCGAGCGCTCCGGCATATTGCTCATGGGCGCGGTCGACAATGTAGGCGACCGCCTTGACCGTCTCCCCGCCTGCCCCGTCGAGCCTGACGTCGAGCACGCGTTCAAGGTAGACGCTGGTCACCAGCTCGCGTTCGCGCAGATAGGAGAGAACCTCGTCGCGCAATTTGCCGGGCACGCGAAACGCCAGGCCGATGCAGGAGCCGCCGCGGTCGAGGCCGAGCACCAGGCCCGGCCGCTGGCGCGTGCCGCGGTGCACGAAGGAATAGACGCATAGCGACCGGCGATAGCCGTAGAGACGGGCGCGCCGCGTCTCGACATGGGCGAATCCCGGCCGCCAGATCAGCGACCCATAGCCAAAAACCCAAAAATCGCCCATATCGCCAAGCCTTGATCGCATTTCGAGTGACGACACCGCACCGGCAACGGTGTTTCTTCTGTCCCCGCTTGTTGTGCGTGAATGAACAGCCTGCTCGCAAACGAGGGGTTAACGAGAGCCGCAGCATGACGTCAAGTAACGAGCGATCGCCAAACTTTCGCCGCCGGCTGTTCTGGCTTGTTGGCGTTGTTGCCGTGCTGTTCGCCATCTACAGCGGCGGCTGGTTCTATCTTGCCGACCGGGTCAAGACCGAAGCCGACAAGGCGGTCGCGGCGCTCAACGGCAGGGGCATTGAGGCCGGCTGCGCCAATCTCACGGTTAGTGGCTATCCCCTGAGCTTTGCCGTCTCTTGCGATAATCTGGCTTACCAGGACGACGCAAAAAAAATCGCCGCCTCGACCGGCAGCTTCAACGCCGTTGCGCAGATCACGCAGCCGCTTACACCCGTCGCCGACGTCAGGGGTCCGCTCAGAACCTCCGTTCCGGGCATGCCGCCGCTATGGATCGACTGGGACAAGCTCAACGCCGCGGTCAAGGTGTCCTGGCCTTTGCCGCGACGCATTGCACTGCAGGCCGAGGGTGTGTCCGGACAGACCGACCCGGCCGACGATTCCGATCCGGCGGAGCTGTTCTACGCCGCGAAGGCAGCTGGCCAGCTGGAGCCAAGGAACCAGGACGTCCTCTACACCGCCAGCTTCAGCGATCTCGAGATCGACGCCGACGCAATCGGCGGACGCATGCTGCCGGCGCTCGACGGCAGCGGCGAGGCGACATTGAAGAACGGTGTCGCGCTGATCGCGGCGCCGCCCAAAAGCCTTCGCGGCCAGGCGGTCGACATCGCCAGGCTCGACCTGTCGTCGGGAACGGCGCGCATCACCGTGTCGGGACCCGTCTCGGTCGGCGCCGACGGCTTGGTCGATGCCGATCTGACGGTCAAGCTCAAGGATCCAAAGGCCGTGGCGGCCATCCTTGCCGGCGCCATTCCCGAACACAAGAGCGAGATCGAGCAGGGCTTTGCCGGCTTGGCGATGCTCGGCAACGAACCGTCGATGCCGCTCAGGATCGTCAAGGGCAAGGCATCGCTCGGCTTCATCCCGCTGGGCAAGATCAAGCCGGTCGACTAAGGCTGGCGATGATGGCGGCCGCTGGCCGCCGTCACAGTCACCTGGCTAGGTCTTGGAAACCGGATGCTCGACGGCCTGCCGGCCGAAGTCCGGCGCATCGATGTCCTGGCCGGCCTCGATGATCGAGCGGCGGACGGCGCGCGTGCGGGTGAAGAGATCGAACAGCTTTTCGCCGTCGCCCCAGCGGATCGCCCGCTGCAGCGAGGCAAGGTCCTCCGAGAAGCGCGCCAGCATCTCCAGGATGGCGTCCTTGTTGTGCAGGCACACATCCCGCCACATGGTCGGATCGGAAGCGGCCAGGCGGGTGAAGTCGCGAAAGCCGGAAGCGGAATATTTGATGACTTCCGTTTTGGTTACCGATTCCAGATCGTCGGCGGTGCCGACAATATTGTAGGCGATGATGTGAGGCAGGTGCGAGACGATGGCCAAGGTCATGTCGTGATGCTGCGGGTCCATCGTGTCGATGTTGGAGCCGCAGCGCCGCCAGAATTCCGACAGCTTCTTCAGTGCTGCCGGGTCGGTGCCGGGAAGCGGCGTGAAGATGCACCAGCGGTTGTCGAAGAGATCGGCGAACCCGGCATCCGGTCCGGATTTTTCCGTGCCGGCGAGCGGATGGCCGGGAATGAAATGCACGCCCTCGGGCACATGCGGCTCAATCTGCGCGATCACCGAAGCCTTGGTCGAACCGACGTCGGTGAGAATGGCGCCCTTCTTCAGCGCCGGCGCGATTTCCTTCGCCACCTCACCGGACGATCCGACCGGCACCGAGACGATGATCAGATCCGCATCGCGGACCGCTTCGCCGGCGTCGGTCGTATAAGAATCGCCGAGGTCGAGTTCCTCGGCGCGCTTAAGCGTCGATTTGCTGCGCGTGGCGATCGCTACATGGCCGGCCAGCCTCTCGCGGCGGATGACCCGGGCGAGCGACGAGCCGATCAGGCCGATGCCGACCAGCGCGATCTTTTCGAACATCGGTGATGTCATGGCGTTCTAGCTTTTCAGGAAATTCGTCAGCGCATCGACGACGCCGCGATTGGCCTCTTCGATGCCGATGCTCATGCGCAGCGCGTTGGGGAAGCCGTAGCCGGAAACGCGGCGCAGGATATAGCCGCGCTGGCTGAGATAATCGTCAGCGGCGGCTGCCGAATGCTTCTTGTCGTCGGGAAAGTGGATCAGCACGAAATTGCCGACGCTGGGCGTCACCCGCAACCCGAGCCTCGTCAACTCCCCGCTGACCCAGGCCAGCCATTTCTCGTTATGCGCCACGCTGCGCTCGACATGGGCGCGGTCGCGGATCGCCGCGATGCCGGCCTCGATCGCGGTGGCATTGACGTTGAAGGGGCCGCGTACGCGATTGATCGCATCGACGATATGCGCCGGCCCATACATCCAGCCGATCCGCGCGCCGCCGAGGCCGAGCTTGGAGAAGGTGCGGGTCATGACGACATTCTCGGACGAGCCCGCCAGCTCGATGCCGGCTTCGTAGTCGTTGCGCCGCACATATTCGGCGTAGGCCGCGTCGAGCACCAGGAGCACATTCCTCGGCAGCCCGGCATGCAGCCGGCGCACCTCCTGGAAGGGCACGTAGGTGCCGGTCGGATTGTTGGGATTGGCAAGGAACACGATTTTTGTGCGCGGCGTCACCGCGGCGAGGATCGCGTCGATGTCGGCGCGCTCGTCGGTTTCCTTGACCGCCACCGGCGTGGCGCCCGCCGCCTGGATGTAGATCTTGTAGACCATGAAGGCGTGCTCGGTGAACACGGCCTCGTCGCCGGGCGCAAGGTAAGTCTGCGCCAGCAGCCCCAGGATCTCGTCGGAACCGTTGGAGCAGATGATGTTTGCCGGGTTGAGCCCATGCACCTCGGCGATCGCCTCGCGCAGCCGCCTGGCGCTGCCGTCAGGATAGACGTCGAGCCTGGCGGCCACGTCTCGTGCTGCCTCGATCGCCTTGGGCGAGGGCCCGAGCGGATTCTCGTTCGACGACAGCTTGTAGACCTTCGTCACGCCGGCCGGCGCCGTGCTCTTGCCGGGCACGTAGGCCTCGATGTCCATAATGCCCGCGCGGGGCGTCGGACGTGCTTGATCCTGCTTCATGTCACAAATCCGTCGAGAAGGCCTTTGTCGGCAGGCCGCAGCGGAAATACAAGCCGTTGTCCGGAATGTCGAGAGGCGGCGGTTGCGCCACAAGGCTTCCCGTTGACGAAGCGCAGCACTAGTCCTAGAAGAGCGACAAGACTTTCCGTGGTGATTTGGCCGGTCGGCTTGCAGCCACGTTAAACAACTCGCTAAAGGGCCGTTTGCATCCGTAACCGGCTTTGCGACGGCATTGCCGGTTTTTTGTTGTCCGCCGCCGGCCGGACACCGCATCGGCGTGATGTGGGACGGATGGGGAATGCGAATGGCCGCTGAGCGCATTGCAAGGACCAACAACGAGGCCGACCAACCGTCGAGCCCGGTGCTGCGCTTCGGCCCCGACAAGCCGCTGAAGCTGGACGCCGGCACGTTGCTGTCACCCTTCCAGATCGCCTACCAGACCTACGGCACGTTGAACGACGCGCGCTCCAACGCCATCCTTGTCTGCCATGCGCTGACCGGCGACCAGCATGTCGCCAGCACCAATCCGGTGACCGGCAAGCCGGGCTGGTGGGAGGTGCTGATCGGCCCCGGCAAGATCATCGACACCAGCCGCTTTTTCGTCATCTGCGCCAACGTCATCGGCGGCTGCCTGGGCTCAACCGGCCCGGCCTCGACCAATCCGGCGACGGGCAAGCCCTACGGCCTCGATCTGCCGGTCATCACCATCCGCGACATGGTCCGCGCCCAGCTGATGCTGGTCGACCATTTCGGCATCGAGAAGCTGTTTTGCGTGCTCGGCGGCTCGATGGGTGGCATGCAGGTGCTGGAATGGGCCGCCACCTATCCGGAGCGCGTCTTCTCCGCGCTGCCGATCGCCACCGGCGCCCGCCATTCCTCGCAGAACATCGCTTTCCATGAGGTCGGCCGACAGGCCGTCATGGCTGACCCTGACTGGCACGGCGGCAAGTATTTCGAGCTCGGCAGGCGCCCGGAAAAGGGGCTGGCGGTGGCGCGCATGGCCGCCCACATCACCTATCTGTCGGAGGCGGCGCTGCATCGCAAATTCGGCCGCAACCTGCAGGACCGCGAGGCGCTCACCTTCGGCTTCGACGCCGATTTCCAGATCGAAAGCTATCTGCGCCACCAGGGCATGACCTTCGTCGACCGTTTCGACGCCAATTCCTATCTCTATCTCACCCGCGCGATGGACTATTTCGACCTTGTCGCCGACCATGGCGGGCGTTTGGCCGATGCCTTCGCCGGCACCAGGACACGGTTCTGCCTGGTGTCGTTTACCTCCGACTGGCTTTTTCCGACCGAGGAGAGCCGCTTGATCGTGCATGCGCTGAACGCCGCCGGCGCCTCCGTCTCCTTTGTCGAGATCGAGACCGACCGCGGCCACGACGCCTTCCTGCTCGACGAGCCGGAATTGTTCGCCGCCATCAACGGCTTCATCGCCTCGGCGGCACGGGCCAGAGGGCTCAGCCTATGACCGGCTCGCGATCCCAAGGGGTGTGTGCATGAGCGTCAACCGCGCCCAGCGCGTCGACCTCGAAGTCGTCGCCGGTCTCATCCCGCCCGCGTCCAGGGTGCTCGACGTCGGCTCCGGCGACGGCTCGCTGCTGGAATTGCTGCAGGAAACCAAGCAGGTCGACGGCCGTGGCCTGGAACTGTCGCAACGCGGCGTCAACGAATGCGTGGCGCGCGGCCTTTCCGTCATTCAGGGCGATGCCGACAAGGACCTCGAATTCTATCCCGACAAGGGCTTCGATTTCGTCGTGCTGTCGCAGACCCTGCAGGCGACGCGCAACCCGAAGCTGGTGCTCGACGAACTGCTCAGGATCGGCAAGCACGCCATCGTCTCCTTCCCCAATTTCGGCCACTGGCGGGTGCGCCTGTCGCTGTTCGTCAAGGGCAGGATGCCGGTCACCAAGGACCTGCCCTATTCCTGGTACGACACGCCCAACATCCACTTCTGCACCATCCGCGACTTCGTCAACCTGTGCGAAGAGCTCGGCGCGACGGTCGAGAAAGCGACCGCGCTCGACGGCAACGGCCAGAAGATCGGCTTGTCGATGCCGTGGTGGTTCTGGAATTTTTTCGGCCAGCAGGCGGTGTTTTTGTTGAGGCGGAGCTGACGCTACTTACTGGCTATGATGTTCGACGTCATCAACGAAGATCGCAGCGAACTGTTGCCTTCAAACCGCTGCTGGCGAAAAAGTAGTCCCTGGTCAAGACACATCGACGTGACAGCGACCGCCGTTTTTTGTAGCTTCGCCACACATATCCTGGGACGGGCATGCACAGCGAGGGGCAGCATATTCAACCAGCACCTTTAAGCCCGCGGATATAGCGGAAGTCAGATGCCGACCGACACGGTTCCGCTGATCACGGTGATCACGCCGACGCACAATCGGCGCAGTCAGGTTGTGCGCGCCGTGGAAAGCGTCCTCGCCCAGACCCTTACCCGCTTTGAGCACATTGTGGTCGACGACGGCTCGACCGACGGCACGGCCGCGGCCCTGGCGGAAATCCACGACCCCAGGCTGATCTATGTCGGCGCGAAATGGCGCGGCGCCAATGCGGCGCGCAACGCAGGCATCGAGCGCGCGCGGACGCCGATCGTGACCTTCCTCGATTCGGACGACGTCTACCTGCCCGACCGGCTGGAGCGGACGCTGGCGCGCTTCGACGAAAACCCCGGGCTCGAAGTGCTGATCAGCTCGTACCTGTCGGTGAAGGGCAACCGCAGCACCAAATGCATCAATCGCGAGGCTTTTCTCGACAAGAGCACGCTGCAGCGCGCGCTGGTCTCGCAGACGATCTTCATCGCCGGCTCGGCGATCACCGCCCGGCATGAGTCGCTGCTGGCGATCGGCGGCTACGACAGCGACATCACCCGCATGCAGGATCGCGAGATCTTGCTGCGCTTTGCCCGCCGCAGCGGCGCCTTGCTGGCCGAGGAAATCGATTGGAAGAAGTACAATTCGGAGAATTCGATCTCCGGCCGCCGCGACGGCTATGTCGAGGCCTATGCCAACCTGATCAACAAGCACCCCTATATCGCCGACCGTTTTCCCGATGTCCCGCCTTATATGATCGCGCGCCAGATTATCGCCGATATACTCAAAGGCAGGTTGCCGCAGGCCTTCTCAGGCTATCTGGCCAACCGGTCCTCGAAGGCTCTCGGCTATTCGCTGCCGCAACTGCTGCGCGGCTATGTCGTCGGCCGGCGCTGGCGCCGCGATTGCTATGACGAGTTTCGCGCCAAATACGGCGCCCGTCCGGCCTAGCGCCTCAAACCGCTATCGGTCCAACTCCGGAAAATAGGGGTCGGAAAACCGCTGTCTGAGGCGCTCGCCCAGCAGGCAGTCTGTCGGCGCCGCAGCGGCGCGGACCGTTCCGGCGGGATTGATGCCGCTCACCTCCTGGATCAGCTTGCGGCGTATGGCGGTCGAGAATTCGGAAGGCGCATAGATCGGCAGCACGAAGGACCCGGGGCCGCCGGTCACGCAATCGGCATAGTAGCGGTCCAGATGGCTGACGCTTGTCGACGGGCGGATCAGGATCGGCAGGCCATTGATGACGATGCCCCTGGCCACAACGGCGTCGCGGGTCGCGGCGACAGGCAGCCCGGCATTGTTGGGCCCGTCCCCCGATATATCGATGACGCGGCGCCGTGCCACAAATGCGTTTTTCTCCAGAAGCCCGGCGCCGAAGCCGAGCGCACCGGAGATCGAGGTGCCGCGAAAGCTTCGGAACGGCCGTGACGCGATCCTGTCGGCGAAGGCGTTTGCGCTGTCGCTGCCGTCGATGACCTGCCAGGCGATGACCCCGTCGTCGCGCACGATGCCCGCCCATTCGAAATAGGCGAGCGCGATGCGGCCGTTTGAGCCGGAGCGCACCGCGCTGATGAAGTCTGGATGGCGCAACGCCTCGACATAACCGGCGCGCTGCAAGGCGAACTCCTCCTCGTCCATCGACTGCGAGATGTCGACGGCGAGCACCAGCTCGACATCGACCGGCATGCCCTCGCCGGACGAGGCGAGCGGCGCCGCCCCGGCACAGGTGAGGCAAGCAAGCAGGCCGAGCATATCCAGCATGGCAGCCTCCGACGATGCCTGGATTTTTCCCGGCGATCGCGGCGAAATAAAGCTACCCCCTCCTGACGCGAGCCGCCACCGGCGGCGGTTCGATTGCGCCGGCCCTGACACGGACCGGCTTAAGCGCCGGCGCGCCGGTATCTTTGACAATGGTCAATCCGCGTGGAAAAAAATGAATGTTATGCTGGCCGCGCCCGATATTGAGGATCGCGGTCCCTGGCAGATGCTTCTCCAGCATCGCCAGCACCCGCCTTAGCGACGGGCCGTCGAACGCATCCAGGGCCTCATCGATGATCACCCATTTCGGCTTCCGCACGGCGAGCCTGGCGAAGGCGAGCAAGCGTTGTTCGTCGTCCGCCAGCTCACGCTCCCAGCGCGCGCTGCGGTCGAGCGAGGATGACAGGCGCCCAAGGCCAACCTCGGCAAGCACCGCCGAAATATCGGCGTCGCTCGCCGGCGCTGGTCCGTCCGGATGGTCGAGGACCTCGCGCAGCGTGCCGGCCGGGAAATAGGGGACGCGCGGCACGAAGATGGGAGTTTCTCCCGCCGGCAGGCCGATCCTCCCGCTCCCCCATGGCCACAGGCCGGCAATGGCGCGGAAGAACAATGTCTTGCCGGCGCCCGGTTCGCCGGTGATCATGATGCGTTCGCCGGGATGGATCTCGACGTGGCTGTCGGCAAGTTTGGTGCATCCGTCCGGCGAGGCCACTTCGAGTTTCTCGAACGTCAGGCTGCCATCGTCATTGTCGCCGAACTCGATGCGCTTTTCCCTGTTGTGCAGCACATCGGTTTCATCGAGCGCGATGCGAAAGTCGGCAACGCGCATCAATGTGGCGCGCCAGTCGGCGATGCTGCCGATGTTGTTGATGAACCAGCGCAGCGAGGAATTCACCTGGTTGAAGGCGCCGACGGCCATCATCAGCCCGCCGAAGCTGATGTCGCCGGCGAAATAGACCGGCGCCGCGACAAGGATCGGCGCCACCACGGTGATCCAGCCATAGGTATCGGTGACCCAGGACAGGTTGATCTGGGCGGTATAGATACGCCGCATGGCGCCCAGCACCGTGCCGAGGTCGAGTTCGAGCCGTCGCCTGGCATCGGCTTCGCCATGGTACAGCGCAATGGCATCGACATTCTCGTTGACGCGCACCATCGAGGAGCGCAGCTCCGCTTCGCGCGTGTAGCGATCGCTGTTGAGGTTGATGAGCGGGCGCCCGACCAGCCAGCTCAGCCAGGACGCCGCGCCGGCATAGAGAAGCGCCGCCCACACCATGTAGCCCGGTATCGCCAGGGAATAGCCGCCGACGTGGAAGACGAAGCCGGAAGAGAGCTGCCAGAGCACGCCGACAAAGGACACCAGAAGGATGAAGGATTGTAAGAGGCCGACGCCGAGGTCCGTCGACAGATCGCAGAGATGTGCGGCATCCTGCTGCATGCGCTGATCGGGATTGACGCCGATGGCGCCGGCATTGGCCAGCCGAAAGGCGCGCGCCGGGCGCATCCATTGATCGATCAGGTCGAGCGTCAGCGCCTCGCGCAGCTTCAGCCGGATCATCTGGTTGAGCCAGGTCTGACCGATATTGAGCACCAGTATTCCGCCGGCGATGAAGGCAAAGACCATGAGCTGGTGCAGGAACGCCGCCATGTCGCGGCGCGCCAGCGCATCATAAAAGGGCTGGTTCCAGCGGTTGAGTAGAACCTGGCCGATGGAGGTCGCGGCGATGACGGCCACCATGCCGAGCGATGTCCACAGCAGCCACTTGCGCACGGGCGATTTCGTCAGCCCCAGCCTGATCGTTGCCAGCTGGTCGCCGAGGCTGCTGGCCTCGACCGAGAAGGCGGCCTGTTGGGCGGCGGCGGGGTTATGATCCACTTGGTCGTTCATCTGCGATGATCCATGCTTTCGGGACGGTCACGTCAACACCGATGCCGCGCCGCGAACCTTGGCTTGAGATAGGGTGACGATCGCCGCGTGACGCAAGACGCGGCGCCGATCACGAACGCGTCACTGGGCCGGCTTGAGGCAATTTTTCGGCAGCCTGCCGGCCGAGTCGTGTCGCGCCCTGCGGCGAGAACACCGGCACGAAGACGCGGCGCGAGGCGCGCTGCGCGACGGGCACGCCCTGGTAGAGCCGCTTCTGCGCCTCGACGACGATGACGCCGGAAAAGATCGGCCAGAACCGCCGGCCGGCACGCTCCAGCACGTTGTGGAACTGCATCATGGAGCGCCGGGGCGACGGCGGGAAGAACAGCGCGTCGGACCATGCCGCCGGGGTGAAGTTGGCCTCGCGCAGCAACTCCGTCAGCTGGCCGCGCGAGAACGGCCGGCCGTTGCCGAAGGGAGTGTGCTCGAAACGCGCCCAGACGCCGCGCCGGTTGGGCACGACAATGACGACGCGGCCGGCCGGCGACAGCACGCGCCAGATCTCGTTCAGCGTCTCGCGCGGATTCTCGGCATGTTCGAGCGAGTGGACGAGCAGCATGCGGTCGATGCAAGAATCGACCAGTGGCAGCTCTTCGTCGAAGACCAGCGCGGTCGCCGTCGGTCCGTTCGCCGGCCACACCACCGCGCCTTGCGTCGCCGGCATGAAGGCGAAGACGCGCTCGGCATCAGTGCCGAACCGCTCCAGCCAGGGCAGCGTATAGCCGAGGCCGACCAGCCGCTCGTTCGGCACCGTCGCCCATATCGACGACAGCGCCATGGTGATCGAACGCTCGGCCAGGCGTCCGAGCATGGTCGAGTAGAAGGAGCGCAGGTCGACAATATCGGAATGCATGCGCGGGACGGTAGCCGCGATGCCTTCCAAGTTCAACAAAGGGCCAAGTTCAACAAACGGTCAAGTTCAACAAAGGCGGATGACATCGGCGGCCGGCCGCCCTATGTCTGCGGACGACAAGAGGAGAGATGCGATGCCGGTGGAAGTTGAGCAGTTCATGTGCCGCACGGACAATTTCGGCGTGCTGGTGCATGACCCCAAAAGCGGGCAGACGATGATCATCGACGCGCCGGAGGAGGCGCCGATCCTGGCCGCGATCGAGCGCACCGGCTGGACGCCGACCATGATCCTGACCACGCATCACCATCTCGACCATGTCGAGGCAAATCTGGCGCTGAAAGAGCGCTTCAAGCTGCGCATCGTCGGGCCGGAAGCCGAGAAGGCCAAGATCCCCGGCATCGACGAGACGGTCAAGCAAGGATCGGTCGTGCGTCTCGGCGCTGAAACGATCGATGTCATCGAAACGCCCGGCCACACCGCCGGCCATGTCTCCTATCACCTGCCGGCGTCGAAAGTGGCCTTCACCGCCGACACGCTGTTTGCGCTGGGCTGCGGCCGGCTGCTCGAATGCAAGCCGCCGGTGATGTATGAATCGCTGAAGAAGCTCGCTGCGCTGCCGGCTGACACTATGGTCTATTGCGGCCATGAATACACGCTTGCCAACGCCCGCTTCGCGCTGACCGTCGACCCCGGCAATCCGGTTCTGAAGGAGCGCGCCGCCAGGATCGAGGCGCTGCGCGCCGACAACAAGCCGACGCTGCCGACGACGATCGGCGAGGAATTGTCGACCAACCCGTTCCTGCGCTGGCACGACCCGGCAATCCGCAAGCATCTCGGCATGGAGAGCGCTTCCGACGCCGAAGTCTTTGCCGAAATCCGCAAGCGCAAGGACCTTTTTTAAGCGCCTCTGAATGACAAGCGCCGCCGAAATCATCGCAACGCTCGATCTCAAGCCGCATCCCGAGGGCGGCTGGTATGCCGAGACTTTTCGCGACGGCGAGGCAGGCGCGCGCGGCCACTCGACCGCGATCTATTTCCTGCTCGAGCGCGGCCAGCTTTCGGCCTGGCATCGGGTCAAGGACGCTGCAGAGGTCTGGCATTTCTATGCCGGCGCGCCGCTGGCGCTCGCCATGCACGAGCCAGGCAGCAACGTCATCGAACAGGTGTTGGGCACGGCTCTCAGCGCGGGCGAACGGCCGCAGATCGTCGTGCCGGCCGGCTGGTGGCAATCGGCGCGCAGCCTGGGCGAATGGACGCTGGTCGGCTGCACGGTGGCCCCGGGCTTCGATTTCGCCGCCTTTGAGCTGGCCGAGCCCGGCTGGCGGCCGGGAACTGCTTAGAGCAATTCCAGGAAAAGTGTGACACGGTTTTCCGTCCGGAATTGCGTGAAAACGAACAGATAGAGTGTTTCGCCGTTTCCGTGAAACGGTGAAACGCTCTAGCTCAACAGGAACCCCAGGGTGATTGCCAGCTGAGCTGTGTAGTAGAGCACCCAGATCGCATAGCGCATCCAGACGCGGTGCTGCGAGATCGCGGCGAGCAGGAACCGTTCCGCCGCCAGCAGCCCGTCCGAAGCCATGAACAGCACCGCGCCGGCGATAGCCCAGGGATAGCTCGTGGTGAGCGCGGAAATGCCCATGGCAAGGATTGCCGCGACATAGACGGCGATCGGGATGCGCAAGGCAGGGCCGACGCGGCGCCACAAAGCAGCCAGCATGATTATGCCGAACATCAGCATCGCCAACGCGATCGCGCCGCGCCACGATTCGGCGGTGAGCCGTCCGATGCCGCTGCTGGCATTCACGAACAGCGCGATGTAAACAATATGCGCGGCAAGGAAGCTCGCCAGCCCGCCGAGGAAGGCTTTTTCGCCGTCGCGCGAGAGAAAGGCATCGCCGACGGCACTGAGCGCCAAAGCAGCGACCAGCAGCACCGGGCCGCCTTGCATGAAGGCAAGCGCCGCCAGCAAGGCGACCGCGAGCGTCTTTGCCGCCGAGCGGGCGAGCCGGGGCGACAGTTCGAGCGCAAGCGTGTAGATGGCCGCGGCGGCCACCGAAAACAGCAGCGTCGCATTGGCGTTGGCCTCGATGCCGCCCGCAAACGGCATCATGCGCCGGCCCCGCCGGCAGCCGGCTTGCGCAGCAGCAGCGACTTCGCCGCGAGCGCGGCGCCGCCGGTGATGAGCACGCAGGCGGCGAGGATGCGCAGCGACGGCTCGGCGACGCCCGCCGCGATCAGCACCAGCGTCGAGAGCAGCGGCGCGGCATAGCTAGCCGCCCCCAGCACCTGGATGTTGCCGCGCTTGACGCCGATGTCCCAGGCATAGAAGGCAGCGCCCACCGGCATCAGCCCGAGCCCGAGCACGGCAAGCCATTGGCCGGGCCCATCAGGCAGAACCGTCTTTTCCAGCAGCAGATGGCACACGAGTGAAAGCGCCGATGTGGCTGCGCAGAACCAGGTGACGATGCTGGTCGGCACCGAAGGGAAGCGCCGCGACAAAAGCGAATAGGACGACCACAAAAGCGCGCAGACGCCGGCCATCGCATAGCCGAAGGCATAGCGCGCATTGAAGGCGAGCCCGCCGCCCTTGGTGACGATCAGGAAAGTGCCGGCAAGACCGAGCAGCGCGCCGACGACATGGTTCCAGGCCAGCTTCTCGCCCGGCATCAGCGCCGAGCCGAGCACGATCAGCAGCGGCCACAGGTAGGCGATCAGGCTCGCCTCGACGGCCGGCGCGTTGCGCAAGGCGGTGAAGTAGAAGAAGTGGTAACCAAACAGGCCGGCAATGCCGATCACCCAGACCTGGCGAGGAATTTTCTGACCCTTGGCGGCAGCCGGCATGACCAGCCGCGCTGCAAGCCCGACGCAAGTGCCGATGGCAAAGGTGATAGCCGACAGCAGGAAAGGCGGCACCTGCCCCGAGGCATCGGTGAGCAGCGCCAGCAGCGCCCACATGGCGACAGCCGAGAACCCGATCAGTGTTGCGCGCCCCATAATCGTCCCCGGCGGCGCGCCGCGGCGCCTAATCTGCTGCTTCGAACCGTCCCGCGCTGATCGTCAGCGGACCGATCTGGGTCCCGACTGTGGCGCGGATCGGCGCATATATGCCGGATTGGCCGAGCGGTGCAAACGTCACCATCATGCGGCTCTTGTCCTTGAGGAAATTCAGCGCCTTGCGGCCCTTGCGATAGCCCGCCACCGGCTCGAAGCCCATCTTGCAGGTCACCGTATCGCCTTTGTAGCCCTTCACCGAGATCGAGCCTTTCGAGGCATAGGTCAGCGTCAGATCGGCGCGCATTTCGCCGTCATAGAACTTGACCGTTCGGCCGCAGACCTTGTCGAGGCTGTCGGCGTGGATGACGGTCGCCGCCATCGGATCGAGCACCGATTTCAGGTCGCCGTCGCCGATCGGCACCCAGTTCCTGGGATCGCGCTTGCCCGGCGTCGGAATGACCTGGGTCGAGGTGACCGCGCCGTTGGCGAAACGGATGTCGACCACCGAGGCCTTCTTGCCGGACGTATAGTCGGCCCGGAAGACCTGCGGCCGCATCTGCGCGCCGACGATCGTGCCTTTCGACGAGATCGTGCCCTTGGTGTCGTCGAAGATCCTTGCGAGCCCAGCGGCGGAGACGGTGCCGTTGATCGTATAGCTGTCGCCTTCGTAACGGCTCGAAAACGACGCCCGGGCCACCGAAAGGCCGAGGAACGACACCGTATATTCGCCCTTGAACGATTGCGGCGAGGCGGCGGCGAAGCCTGTCGTCGGCACAGCAACGGCAAGCAGGACAGCGAATGCATGTGAGGGGCGAAGCATGGCGGGCAGCAAATCCTTGGTCCGTTCGGCCGGAAACGCTATGCTCCAGCCTGGCATATCCCTTCGCGAAGGGCTTATAGGATGAATTCCGGCCTTTATATGGAACGCGTCCCCTGGCCGCGCGCATGCGCCGGAGCTTGACGTGCTGGCGAAATGCAACTATGGAACGCCAACTTTTCCAAAGGCCGCCTGACCGAGACCGCGCGCCGCCCGGCGCGGGCAGAATGGTTTGGCAGGTTTAGAACTGAAGGTTAGACCAAATGTCCCGTACCTGCGAGCTCACTGCCAAGGCAGTCCAGACCGGCAACAATGTGAGCCATGCCAACAACAAGACCAAGCGCCGCTTCCTGCCGAACCTGGTCAATGTGACGCTGATTTCCGAAGTGCTGAACCAGAATGTGCGCCTGCGCATTTCGGCCAACGCGCTGCGTTCGGTCGAGCATCGCGGCGGCCTCGATGCGTTCCTGGCCAAGGCCGATGCCAAGGAGCTGTCGCAGCGCGCGCGCCTCTTGAAGAAGCAGATCGCCAAGAAGCTCGCCGAGCAGCCCGCCGCCTGACCTGACTTTCAGGCGGGGGACGACCGCCTGAGCGCCGGACCGAAGCCGCACAGCGTATTCGGAACGATCCGGTGCTCGAACGAAGCGAGCGCGATCCGGCATGACGCTCGGCTGGTTCCATTACCCAGGATAAAAAAATGAACTTCCTTTCGCGATACCTGCCCTTCGTGGCCGCCATGGCGCTCGTCGTCGTGGCATCGAACATTCTGGTGCAGTTCCCGATGCAGGGGCAGATCGGCGGCCTGTCGCTGGCCGACCTTTTGACCTGGGGCGCCTTCACCTACCCGTTCTCCTTCCTGGTCACCGACCTTGCCAACCGTCGCTACGGCCCGGCCGTGGCCCGCAAGGTGGTGTTCGTCGGCTTCATGACGGCGGTGATCTGCTCGATCCTGGTGCCGCCCTTCCTGTTCCGCCACGGCCTGATCGAATTCCAGACCGCCGCCGACCGGCTGGTGCGCATCGCTGCCGCTTCCGGGGCCGCCTTCCTGATCGCGCAATTGCTCGACGTGACCGTGTTCAACCGGCTGCGCCGGCAGAGCTGGTGGCGCGCGCCGATCGTCGGCACGCTGGCCGGCTCGGTCTTCGACACCATGGTTTTCTTCGGTGTCGCCTTTTCCGCCGCTTTCGCCTTCGCCGGCCCAAACGACGCATTCGCACTGGAGACGGCGCCGCTGATGGGGGTGCTGCCGGTCGAGACGATGCGCTGGGTGTCCTGGGCGCTCGGCGACCTCTCGGTCAAGCTGATTATCGCAGTGGTGGCGCTCATCCCCTACCGGCTGCTCGCCGCGCGCTGGAGCCAGCCGGCGCTGGCAACCTAGGCCGTGATCCCCTGGGTCCAGCTTGACTCGGCAAAGACGCCCGACGGCGCCCGGGAACTGCGCCTGAAGCGGCGCGGCGCCGAATTCTCGATCATGCTGGGCGCCAATGAGCTGATGAACAGCCGCCTCAGCAGCTCGGAGGAGGCACTCGCCAGGCTTTCCTGCGAACGGATCGCCGGCCACAAGCAGCCAAAAATCCTGATCGGCGGGCTTGGCATGGGTTTTACGCTGCGCGCCGCGCTTGCCGCGCTTGGCGGCGACGCGGCGGTCACCGTCGCCGAACTGGTCCCCGCGGTCGTTGCCTGGGCGCGCGGCCCGATGGCCGCGATCTTCGAAGGCTGCCTCGACGATCCCCGCGTCACCATCCGTGAGGCCGATGTCGGGCAAATTATCCGCTCGCAAATTATCGGCTCGGATGTGTGGGACGCCATCCTGCTCGACGTCGACAATGGTCCCGAAGGCATCGTCTACAAAGGCAACGACGCGCTCTACGACGCGGCCGGCCTGACCATGGCCCGCGCGGCATTGAAGCCCGGCGGCGTGCTCGCGGTCTGGTCGCAAGGGCCCGATGCCGGATTCACGCGGCGGCTGAAGCAGGCGGGCTTCGTGGTCGAGGAGATCAGCACGCGCGCCCACGGCAAGCGCGGTGCCCGCCATGTCATCTGGATTGCCACCAACGCAGGGCGATAGGCCGTCACCGCACGATATTCCGCCGGCTTTACTGTTTGTTACGGCCGATGGTCCAGGATCGCGAAAAACATCCAGGGCATCGCGACCAGCATGATCACGCAGGGCACCAGTTGGAAAAACGATCTCCTGCTGGCGTTCTGCGCCACGCTGGTCGTGCTGGCGATCAACGCGACATCCGGCTTTCCGTCGCTGGCGGATTATGGCGCCGACAATGACAGCATGCTGCGGCTGGTCGAGGTCCGCGACCTGCTCGGCGGCCAGGGCTGGTTCGATCTTCATCAATACAGGATGGGCCTGGCGGGCGGCTTCGTCATGCACTGGTCGCGGCTTGTCGACACGCCCATTGCCCTGATCATCCTGGCCTTCGATGCGCTGGGGGCCAGCACGGCCACCGCCGAAAGGGCTGCGCAGATCATCTGGCCGCTCTTCCTCTACGGCCTGACCATATTCGTCATCATGCGTGCCTCGCAGCGTTTCGCCGGCGCCAACGTGGCGATGCCGTCGCTCGTCCTGTCGACCGCGGCGCTTTTTTTCCTCGGCATTTTCAGCCCCGGCACGCTCGACCATCACAATGTCCAGCTTCTTCTGACCACGACCAGCCTTTGGCTTTTGATGGAAGCGCCCTTCTGGCGCCCTGCGGCGCTTCTGTCGGGCCTCTGCGCGGGGATCACGCTCGCCGTCGGCATGGAGACCGCTCCTTATGTGGCGGCACTTGGCATTTGCGTTGCCGTCGTCTGCATCCTCGATGAAAACGAGCGCCTGACCGCGCGTGCCTTCGGCCTCGGCTTTGCCGTGGTGGCGCTGGTGGTCCTCGTCGCAACCATACGCCCCTCGGCCTGGAATACGGTCCAATGCGACGCCTTCTCGGCGGTTCAGTTCGTTATCGCGGCGCTCTCCGGTTTCGGCCTCGCGGCGATCGCCGGCCTGTCCGGGCGATCCACGGTGAAGACGCGGGCTGCCTGGATGCTGGCGTTGGCGGTCGCGGTCGCGGCTGTTGCGATCGTGTTCTTTCCGCAATGTCTGGCATCGCCTTATGCGGGTATCGACCAGCGTCTTCGCGCATATTGGCTGAACGACGTGGTCGAGGCGCAGCCCTTCCTCAGCGTAGCCGTCAATCAGCCGAAGCTGATGGCGTCGCGCTATGTGACGCCCTTTGTCGCGCTGCTTCTGATTGGCTTTCAACTCCGGAGCCGCCGGCTGCATCGCGAGGAAATACTCGCCGCAATCCTTCTCATCGTCGCCTTCGGCGTCAGCCTCTGGCAGGTGCGCGGCTCCACCTTTTCGGTCGCCTTCGCGGTGCTGCCGCTCTCGGCCTGGATTGCCAGAACACGTCTCAAGGCGAGTGCCGCACAGTCATGGCGCCTCTCCGCCCGCATCGCCGCGGCGTGGCTGGTCTCGCTCAACGCGACCTGGGCCGGTGTCGCGGTCGCCGCGCAGTCCGCGGTCCAGAAGGCGCCCGGACAGGTCAACTCAGATGCCGATCATGCGCTGAGTTGCGGCAAGGCCGCTGACTTCGTCGACCTTGCCGCAACGCCGGCGACCACGGTGCTTGCGTCTTCCAATCTCGGCTCGGCCATCTTGTTGTTTACCGGCCACCGGGCGTTGGCCGGTCCCTATCATCGCAATGTCGGCGGCAATCTCGCCATGCTCGACGCCTTCACGGGAGCCGAGGATGTTGCCCGCGCCATTATCGCGCGCGAACATGTCGGACTGGTCGCTATCTGCCGCGGCGACACGGAAGAGATGTCGCTGGCCAAGGAGGGTCCGACGGGCCTTGCAGCGCAGCTGCTGCGTGGAGACGTGCCCGACTGGCTGGAACCGGTCGCCTCGACCGCCGGCGAGCCGGTCGAGCTTTACAGAGTCCGCTGAATTTGTCGCGGCGCTGCCGCTTTCAGGGATCGTAGGGCCGACAGCACTATCATCCGGCGCGCCGCATGCCGCCGCGCCGCGTATCGCGCGCGCTTTCCTCGCCAAACAGCGAAGCGAGCTGCTCGGTCATGGCGCCGGCCAGCTCCTCGGCGTCGACAATGGTGACGGCGCGGCGATAGTAGCGGGTGACGTCATGGCCGATGCCGATGGCCAAAAGCTCCACCGGCGAGCGCGTCTCGATCAGCTCGATCACCGCGCGCAGATGCCGTTCCAGATAGTTGCCGGGATTGACCGACAGCGTCGAATCGTCGACCGGCGCGCCGTCGGAGATCATCATCAGGATCTTGCGCTGCTCCGGCCGCCCGATCAGCCGGTTGTGCGCCCAAAGCAGCGCCTCGCCGTCGATGTTTTCCTTGAGCAGGCCCTCGCGCATCATCAGGCCGAGATTGCGCCGCGCCCGCCGCCACGGATGGTCGGCGGACTTGTAGATGATATGGCGCAAATCGTTGAGGCGGCCGGGATTCGGCGGCTTGCCGTCCTTCAGCCATTTCTCGCGCGCCTGCCCGCCCTTCCAGGCGCGGGTGGTGAAGCCGAGGATCTCCACCGAAACGCCGCAGCGCTCCAGCGTGCGCGCCAGGATATCGGCGCAGGTAGCGGCGACCGTGATCGGCCGGCCGCGCATCGAGCCCGAATTGTCGAGCACCAGCGACACCACCGTGTCGCGAAACTTGGTGTCGCGCTCCTGCTTGAAGGACAGCGGCTGCATCGGGTCGATGACGACGCGTACCAGGCGCGCCGGATCGAGATAGCCTTCTTCCAGGTCGAAATCCCAGGAGCGGTTCTGCTGCGCCATCAGGCGGCGCTGCAGCCGGTTCGCCAGTCGCCCGACGACGCCGGAGAGGTTGGCAAGCTGCTTGTCGAGGAAGGCGCGCAGCCGGTCGAGTTCCTCTTCCTCGCACAAATCATCGGCACCGACCGTCTCGTCGAAGGCGGTGGTGAAGACCTTGTAATCGATTTCCTTGGGCAGGTTGAGGAACGGATTGTCATTGCGGCGCGCCTCGCCCGGCGTCTCGGCGTCGGAATCGTCCTCGTCGGAGAGGTCGTCGGACGTAGCGTCGGTTGCTTCCGTCTCGGCCGTATCTTCCTCGTCGGCGGACGCTTCGGCATCCTCGGACTGCGACTGCTCGGAGCCGGAATCGTCCTCGCCGCCCTCTTCGCTCTGCTCCTCGCCCTGCTGCTCGTTCTCGTCGTTGTCCTCTGTGTCCTCGGTTTCCTGGTCGTCGCCGAGCTCCTCGGCCATTTCCATGGAGACCAGCATGTCGCGCACGACGCGGGCGAAAGCCTGCTGGTCGTCGAGCTTGGCCGACAGCCCGTCGAGATCGGCGCCTGCCTTGTCCTCGACCCAGGGGCGCCACAGATCGACCAGCCGCTCGCCGCTCTTCGGGATTGCGCGACCGGTGAGCTTTTCGCGCACCATCAGCGCGAGCGCCTCCTCGAGCGGCGCGTCGGCCTTGTCCTTGACGTCGACGAGGTTCGCCCTGGCGTATTTGTCCTCGAGCATCGAGCCGATATTGTCGGCGACGCCCTGCATGGCGCGGCTGCCGATCGCCTCGACGCGCGCCTGCTCGACCGAGTCGAAAACAGCCCGCGCGAGCTTGCCTTCCGGCGCCAGTCTGGTGTGGATGCGCGCATCGTGACAGGCGCGCTTCAGCGCCATGGAATCGCCGATACCGCGGGTGATGGCGATATCGGCCGCAGAGGCCTTCTTCGGCAGTTCAGGCAAACGGGCACGGTTTCCGGCAAGCGCCGGCCGGTCCTTGGCGAAGCCGACTTCGAGATCCTTGTCGCCGGCGATGGCGCGCATGCAGACGCTGACGGCGCGCTTGAAGCTGTCGGCTTCAGACCCCGTCTTCGGCTTGTTGCGCGTGTTGTCGCCTGGACCCGCCATCGAGCCTCTGCTTAGCCCAGCACGACATTCGCCGCCGATTCCGGCAGTTCCTGACCGAAGGCGCGCTGGTAGAATTCAGCCACCAGCGAACGCTCCAGTTCGTCGCACTTGTTGAGGAAGGTCAGCCGGAACGCCATGCCGATGTCGCCGAAGATCTCCGCATTCTCGGCCCAGGTGATCACCGTGCGCGGGCTCATCACCGTCGACAGGTCGCCGTTGATGAAGGCCGAGCGCGTCATATCGGCGACGCGCACCATCTTGTTGACGATGTCCTTGCCCTTGCTGTCGCGGTAGTGCTTGGCCTTGGCCAGCACGATGTTCACTTCGTTGTCATGCGGCAGGTAGTTCAACGTGGTGACGATCGACCAGCGGTCCATCTGCGCCTGGTTGATCTGCTGCGTGCCGTGATAGAGACCGGTGGTGTCGCCCAGCCCGACCGTGTTGGCTGTCGCAAACAGCCGGAACGCCGGATGCGGACGGATGACCCGGCTCTGGTCGAGCAGCGTTAGGCGGCCCGATGATTCCAAGACGCGCTGGATAACGAACATCACGTCCGGGCGGCCGGCATCGTACTCGTCGAAGCACAGCGCGACATTGTGCTGGTAGGCCCAGGGCAGGATGCCGTCGCGGAATTCGGTAATCTGCAGCCCTTCCTTGACCACGATCGCGTCCTTGCCGACGAGGTCGATACGGCTGACATGGCTGTCGAGGTTGACGCGCACGCAGGGCCAGTTGAGGCGCGCGGCGACCTGCTCGATATGCGTCGATTTGCCGGTTCCATGATAGCCCGAGACCATGACGCGGCGGTTGTAGGCGAAGCCGGCGAGGATCGCCAATGTCGTGCCCTTGTCGAACAGATAGTCGGGGTCGACATCCGGCACATGTTCCGTCGCCGCCGAATAGGCCGGCACGATCATCTTGGAATCGAAGCCGAATTTCTCCTTCACCGACACCGTCGTGTCGGGCAGGTTGGCGATATCGCGATCGACCTTGTTCATCTCTGTCAACGTCTCCACGGGCGAAACGCCGCGTTTCGCCGGCAATCGATTTTGTTCGGGGGCGGTCTTAGAGCCTTTTCCAACCTGATGAAAGTTGGAAAACGACACGTGCTAACGGTCGCTCAGCACAATCCGGCCTGCTTGAGCACACGATAGGCCTGCAGCACATCGCGGAACCGGTCTTCCGAACCTCTGTCGCCGCCATTCGCATCCGGATGGTGGCGCTTCACCAGTTCCTTATAGCGCGCCTTGATATCCTTGCCAGTCGCCTTTGTATCAAGGCCAAGCGTTTCCAGCGCCTTGGCCTCAAGCGGCTTGGCCTTGCGCTCGCGCGGCTCCCTGGGCCCGTTGGTGAACAGGTTGAAGGGGTCGCGCATGCGGTTGTAGTAGCCGGCGCGCCCCGAACGCTGCTGCGCGAAGTCGGGCGCCGAGCGCGTCGTGCCGCCATTGATGCCCATCTTCCAGGTCGGCCGATGGCCGGTCAGCGCCTCCTTCTGGAAGCGGGCGATCTCGCTGTCCGACACGCCGGAGAAATAATTGAAACTCTTGTTGTATTCGCGCACATGCTCAAAGCAGAAGCGAAAATACTCGCCCTCCTTCAGGCGCCCCACCGGCGCGCGATGCGTGCCGGCCTCCTTGCAACCGTCCCACTGGCAGATCGGCGCACGCGACTTCAGCTCCGCGTCCTTTTCCGGCCGGATGCGAATTTTTTCGAAATATTTGGGATACGGTTTCATCTCACCCATTTATGGGCTGTTCGCTGATGCGAAACAAGAATTGACATTTGGCCGATGATCGCCCTAACCGCTGAATCGCGGCTTAAAGCGGGCAAAAAGCTGATTTTGCGGCTATGCCGTCAACAATTTGCGGCTATGCCGTCATGTGGTGAAGGGAAGCTCCGATGTCCATACAGTCGACGATGGAAGACAAGCTGAAAGCGGCATTTTCGCCGGAGCGGCTGGTCGTCATCAACGAAAGCCATCTTCACGCCGGCCATCACCACCACGGCTCCGACCACCACGGCGCCTTCGACGGCGCCGGCGAGACGCATTTTCGCGTCCGCATCGTCTCGCCCAGTTTTGCCGGCATGGGCCGCATCGAGCGTCACCGCGCCGTCAACGAATTGCTTGCCGACGAGTTGAAGGCCGGCGTGCATGCGCTGGCGATCGAGCCGGCGGCTCCCGGCGAAAAGACGCGCTGGTAGAGATCAGGCGACCGTCGACTTCAGGAACGCCATCACAGCAGCGGTCAAAGCGTCGCCTTCCTCGCCGAAATCGCGATTGATCGACATGTGCGTATAGGCGCTGCCGTCGAACAGGGTCACCCTGGTGCCCGCCGCGCGTAGCCGGTCCGCGAACGCATGCGCGGCAACCGAGCGGATCGGCGCGCCGGAATAGGCGACGAAGACCGGCGGATGCTTGCCGCTTTCGATGTAGGTTGCAGGCGAAAGCGCGCGCCACCGGGCCCGGTCCGGAAAAGCCTTGGCATAGATCGGCCGCAGCCTGCCGCCCTGCGCTTGCGCCAGGGCGGCGATGTCATAGGCCTCGGTATCGTCGAGCACCAGCGCGGCGACGGCGGGCAAGCCGCCGCGAAGCCCGGTCAGCGCCGCCAGATGGCAGCCCGCGGAATGACCCATGACCGCGATGCGGTCTGGATCGCCGCCATATTTGGCAATGTTGGACCGCACATAGGCATAAGCCTTCTCGACATCGCTTGCCTGGGTGGCGACATCGGCCTGCGGCACCATGCGGTAGTCGATCGAGACGAACAGGAAGCCGTTGTCGAGCAGGAAACCCGGCTTGGCGTTGACGTTGCCGCGGTTGCCGAGCCGCCAGGCGCCGCCATGGATGAAGAAGACGATCGGTCGGCCTCTGGCACTGTCGGGCGCGTAGATATCGAGCTTGGCGGGTCCATAATCGACGGTCTGCGGTTCCGGCGGGCGCAACTGCCAGGCAGCGAAAGTCTCCGCCGGCAGCATTGCCGCCAGGGACGCCAGGATGAGGCTTCGCCGATCGATCATCGTCATCTCCGGACCGCCATGCGACAAAGTGCACATGAGTGGCGCGGGCGTCCAGTCAAGGACCGGCAGTAGCCTTGGTCGGAACCCGGCCGATGCGGCAAATCTATTCCAAAGTAGCCCTTGAAGGTCACGTGGCGATCACCACGTTAAACTCGGTGGACAAGCGTCCGCTGCTATGGACAAGCGTCCGGTTGAGCCGGATGCTCTCCGGAAGTTCAATGCCAGATTGCGCATTCTCCTTTGTGTGAAGGAACCGCAACGCACTTCCGGCAGTTGAATACGTGATGAGCCGACTGGCAGCCACAGCGGCTCCGAGGGCAAGGCATCATGCGCGAGAATCAATCCGACGTCTTCGACCTGTTTTCGAAGATTTACACCAGTGCGGCCCAGGAGGAGATGAGCCTCCAGCAATACCTCCTGGCCTGCCGCGAGGACAAGTCGATGTATGCCTCCGCGGCCGAGCGGATGGTGACGGCGATCGGTGAACCGACGTTTTTCGACACCAGCAAGGACGAGCGACTCGGCCGGATATTCGCCAACAGGACAATCAAGATCTACCCCTCCTTCGCCGACTTCTACGGCATGGAAGACACGATCGAGCGGATCGCCGGCTACTTCCGCTACGCTTCACAGGGGCTCGAGGAGCGCAGGCAGATCCTCTATCTTCTGGGACCCGTGGGCGGCGGCAAGTCCTCCCTGGCCGAGCGGCTCAAGAAGCTCATGGAAGAGCGCCCGATCTACACATTGAAGATCGGCGACAAGATCAGCCCGGTTTTCGAATCCCCGCTCGGGCTTTTCAATCCAGACCGCATGGGTGACCTTTTGGAGGACAAATACGGTATCGCCCGGCGCCGGCTGAGCGGCCTGATCTCGCCGTGGGCGGCCAAGCGCCTCGACGAATTGTCCGGCGACATCTCCAAGTTCAGCGTGGTCAAATTGATGCCCTCGCGGCTGCGTCAGATCAGCATCGCCAAGACCGAGCCAGGCGACGAGAACAACCAGGACGTCTCGGCCCTGGTCGGCAAGGTCGATATCCGACAGCTGGAGAATTTCAGCCAATCCGATCCCGACGCCTATTCCTACAGCGGCGGACTGAACCGCACGACGCAGGGCCTGCTCGAATTCGTCGAGATGTTCAAGGCGCCGATCAAGGTTCTGCACCCCTTGCTGACGGCGACCCAGGAAGGCAGCTACAACGGCACCGAGAATTTCGGATCGTTCCCCTACCAGGGCATCATCGTGGCCCACTCCAACGAGTCGGAATGGCTGCAGTTCAAGAGCAACAAGAACAACGAGGCGTTCCTTGACCGCATACTGGTCGTCAAGGTGCCCTATTGCCTGCGCATCACCGAAGAGCGGCAGATTTACGAGAAGCTGCTGCGCGAAAGCGAACTGGCGTCTTCGCCATGCGCGCCGGAAGTCCTCGACCTGCTCAGCCGCTTCACCGTCTCGACCCGTCTGGCCGAGCATGACAATTCGCCGCTCTATACCAAGATGCGGGTTTACGACGGCGAGAACCTGAAGGAGGTGGACCCCAAGGCGAAGTCCATCCAGGAATACCGCGATGCGGCCGGAGTGGACGAAGGCATGACCGGCGTCAGCACGCGCTTTGCTTTCAAGATCCTGTCGCAGACCTTCAACTACGACACCAAGGAGGTGGCCGCCGATCCGGTGCATCTGATGTATATCCTGGAGCAGGCGATCAAGCGCGAGCAGTTCCCGAAGGAAACCGAAGCGGCCTATCTCGACTTCCTGAAATCCGAGCTCGCCACCCGCTACGCCGAATTCATCGGCCATGAGATCCAGAAGGCGTATCTGGAGTCCTACAGCGAATACGGCCAGAACCTGTTCGACCGCTACATCGCCTATGCCGACGCCTGGATCGAGGACCAGGACTACAAGGATCCCGACACCGGCCAGATCCTGAACCGCGAGGTTCTCGACAACGAACTGTCCCAGGTCGAAAAGCCGGCCGGCATCGCCAATCCCAAGGACTTCCGCAACGAGGTGGTGAAGTTCACACTGCGTGCGCGGGCCAGGAATCACGGCCGCAATCCATCCTGGACCAGCTATGAAAAGCTGCGCGAGGTGATCGAAAAACGCATGTTCGGCCAGGTCGAGGACCTGCTGCCGGTGATCAGCTTCGGCTCCAAGCAGGACAGCGTCACGGCCAAGCGGCACACCGAGTTCGTGCAGCGGATGGTCGAGCGCGGCTATACCGAACGCCAGGTCCGCCGGCTGGTGGACTGGTACATGCGCGTCGACAAGGCGGGTTGAGCCAAGGCCGCCCATGCCCATCTTCATCGATCGCCGCCTGAACCCGAAGGACAAGAGCCTCGGCAATCGCCAGCGCTTCCTGCGGCGGGCGCGCGCGGAGCTGAAGCGAAGCATCCGCGACCAGATCCGAACCGGCAGGATTTCCGATGCGGATGGCGAGCATACCGTTTCGATGCCCGCCAGCGGCACCAGCGAGCCGAGCTTCACCGATGCCAAGGATAGCGGCGCGCGGCATCATGTGCTGCCCGGGAACAAGCATTTCTCCGCCGGCGATCGGCTGCCGAAGCCAAGGCAAGGCGGCGGCATGGGATCGGGGCCCGGGCTGACGCCGTCGGAAGATGATTTTCGTTTCGTCCTCTCCCGCGAAGAGGTGCTCGACCTGTTCTTCGAGGATCTGGAACTGCCCGACCTGGTCAAGCTCAGCCTCAAGGAAATTCTGACCTTCAGGCCGCGGCGCGCCGGCTTCGCGGCGGCCGGCTCGCCGACCAACATCAATATCGGGCGCACGATGCGAAACAGTCATGGCCGCCGCATCGCGCTCAAGCGGCCCAAGCGCGAAGAGCTCGACGCCATCCTCGCGGAGCTCGCGCCCCTTGAGTCGGGCACTGCGGACGCCGCGACGCGCCAGCGCATCTTGGCATTGCAAGCAGAACTCGATCGGCTCGAGCGCCGCCGCAAGGTGATCGCCTATGTCGATCCTGTCGACATCCGCTTCAACCGCTTCGAAGCGCAGCCCCTGCCGAATGCCAATGCAGTCATGTTCTGCCTGATGGACGTGTCCGGCTCCATGGGCGAGCGCGAGAAGGACCTGGCCAAGCGCTTTTTCGTGCTGCTGCACCTCTTCCTGAAGCGGCGCTACGACCGGACCGAAATCGTCTTCATCCGCCATACCCACGAAGCCCAGGAGGTGGACGAGGACACATTCTTCCACAGCACGCAGAGCGGCGGCACGGTGGTCTCCAAGGCCCTGGAGGAGATGCAGCGCATTATCGATGAGCGTTACCCCAGCCGCGAGTGGAACATCTATGCCGCCCAGGCTTCGGACGGCGACAATTTCGCTGCCGATTCCGCGCATTGCATCGCCCTGCTCGACGGCGAGATCATGCGTCTGTGCCAGTATTTCGCCTATGTCGAGATCATCGACGAGCGCGAAAGCCACATCTTCGGTTCCACCGAGAACGGGACGTCGCTCTGGCGTGCCTACAAGGTCGTCAAGGAGCGGTGGCCGAACTTCGCGATAAGCCGCATTGCCACGGCCGCCGATATCTACCCCGTCTTCCGCAAGCTTTTCACCAGGTCGCTGGAACTCCAGAAGAGCCGTTGAGGGAATTGTGGGATGCCAAAGCAGGCTCCAACATCCGATTTGCTGTTTTCCGGTTCGGACTGGAATTTCCAGACGCTGTCGCGCGCCTACGAAGCCATCGAGGCGCTCGCGGTCGAAGAGCTTCACCTCGACATCTATCCGGTGCAGATGGAGGTCATCTCCTCGGAGCAGATGCTCGACGCCTATTCATCGGTCGGCATGCCGCTGATGTATCGGCATTGGTCGTTCGGCAAGCATTTTCTCTTCCAGGAACTGCTTTACCGCAAAGGCGGCCGCGGCCTTGCCTATGAGCTCGTCATCAACTCCAATCCCTGCATCGTCTACCTGATGGAGGAGAACACCATGGCCTTGCAGGCCCTGGTGACGGCCCACGCGGCCCTTGGCCACAACCATTTCTTCAAGAACAACCATCTGTTCCGGCAGTGGACGGATGCCGGCGCCATTTTAAGCTATCTGGATTTTGCCAAGAGCTACATCGCCCGCTGCGAGGAAAAGCATGGCCTGGCCGCCGTCGAGGCCGTTCTCGATGCGGCCCATGCGCTGATGGGACAGGGCGTGTTCAGATATCGCCACCCGCCGAAGCTGTCCTCTGAAATGCAGTGCGAAGAGCTGCGCGAGCGCCTGGAATATGAGGAGCGCTCCTACAACGATCTCTGGCGCACGCTGCCCCCGTCGAAAGACGGCGGCAAGCCCGCCGAGATCGCCGACGATGCCGCCGAGCGTAAGAAGTCGCTCAATCTTCCAGAGGAGAACCTGCTCTACTTCCTTGAAAAGAACAGCCTGGTGCTTCAGCCCTGGCAGCGCGAAATCCTGAGGATCGTTCGCGTCATCGCGCAATATTTCTATCCGCAGCGCCAGACCCAGGTCATGAACGAAGGCTGCGCCACCTTCGTGCACTACACGCTCATGAACATGCTTTTCGACCGGGGCCGGATCAGCGAAGGCGCCATGCTCGAAATCCTGCGCAACCATTCGAACGTGATCTTCCAGCCGGCCTTCGACGATCCGCGGTTTTCCGGCATCAATCCCTATGCCCTCGGTCTCGACATGATGCAGGACATCCAGCGCATCTCGACAAATCCCACCAGGGAAGACCGCGACTGGTTCCCGGACATTGCCGGCCGTGGCGACTGGCTGGAGACCTTGCTCGACGCCTGGGCCAATCACCGCGACGAATCCTTCATTCGCCAGTACCTGAGCCCGACCCTGATACGCAAATGGCGGCTGTTTGCCTTGGCTGACAGCGCGGACCTTCCCCATTACGAGGTCGCATCGATCCATAACGAGCGCGGCTACAGCAGGATACGGGCCGCGCTGGCCAACAACTATGACGTCGGGGCGAGCCAGCCCGACATTCAGGTGACGGATGTGGACCTGCTGGGCGACCGGCATTTGCGGCTGCAGCACAAGGTCAAGGACGGCATCGCGCTCGAGGATGACAGCCGCGACGCGACGCTGCGCCATATCCGCAGCCTCTGGGGTTATGACGTCAGCCTGGCGGCGGTCGACGCCGAAACGGGCGCAACGCTTGGCGAGCGCTCGACCAAGGACCTTTGACCGAAGCAGCCGCGCTCAGCCCTCGCCGGCGGGCCTGATCCTCAACCTCGAAATGCGGTTCTTGTCACGCTTCATCACCACGAAGCGCTTGCCGTGGAAGGTGAAGGCCTGCTTTTCCTCGGGGATCGACTGCGTCTCGTGGATGACCAGGCCGGCGATTGTCGTCGCCTCCTCGTCGGGCAGGTGCCAGTCGAGCGCGCGGTTCAGATCGCGGATCGGCACCGTGCCGTCGACGACGACCGAGCCGTCCGCCTCCTGCTTGACGCCTTGCATATCGACATCGTGCTCGTCGGCGATCTCGCCGACGATCTCCTCAATGATATCCTCCAGCGTCACCAGCCCTTCCACCTCGCCATATTCATCGACGACGATGGCGAAATGCGTCTTGCGGCGCAGAAAAGCGTTAAGCTGTTCCTGCAAGGTGGTCGTATCGGGCACGAACCATGGTTTCGAGGCGATTTTCATCACGTCGATCTGGGAAAAGTCGTTGCCGACGTCGTTGAGCGCCCTCAGCAAATCCTTGGCGTGCAGCACGCCGACAATGTTGTCGAGCGAGCCCTTCCACAAAGGCATCCGGGTATGGGGGCTCTGCAGAATCTCGCGCACCACCGCTTCCGGCGGATTGTCGGCATTGACGGAGCGCATGTTGGTGCGGTGAACCATGATGTCGGAGACTTCGAGCTCTTCGAGGTCGAACAGGCCGCCCAACTGGTTGCGATGCTCGCGTTCCGCCTGCGCCTCGCGGCGGGATGCGTCGGTGGGCTCACGCGCCTCCTCATCCGCTGGCCGCTGCGATTCGATGGGCTGCAGTGCGTAGCCGAAGGCGGCAAGCAGGCGTGTGCGGAAGAAGAGGGCCAGCAGCACGATGCCGGCCAGGACGGCAGCGACGATCCAGCCGGTATCGGTCATCCCGAATGGCTCGTCTTGAGCCAGTCGGGATGGCTCATCTTGAGGAAGGTCAGCACTTCCGAGGCCGGCACATCCTTGGCGATAAAGGACTGGCCGATACCGCGCGTCAGGATGAAGGTCAGCGCGCCGCGCGACACCTTCTTATCCTGGGTGATGAAGTCAAGCAGTGTTTCCGCGTCGGGCAATTCGCCGGGGATGTCGGCCATCCGCCACGGCAGGCCGACGGCGCGAAGATGCGCCTCGACGCGCGCGCCGTCGTCCGGGCTGGCCAGGTTGAGACGCGCCGAGAAGCGATGCGCCAGCGCCATGCCGATGGCGACGCCCTCGCCATGGATGAGGCGGGCGCCGTCATACTGCGTGGCGGCTTCGAGCGCGTGGCCGAAGGTGTGGCCGAGATTGAGCAGCGCGCGGTCGCCGGTCTCGAACTCGTCGCGGGCAACGACGTCGGCCTTCGCCCGGCAGGCTTGTGCGATCGCCTCTATGCGCGCCGGACCGCCGGCGAACACGTCGTGCCAATTCTCCTCCAGCCAGGCGAAGAAGGCCGGTCGGTCGATCAGCCCGTATTTGACCAGTTCGGCATAACCGGCGCGGAATTCGCGGATCGGCAGCGTGTCGAGCACGCCGGTATCGGCCAGGACCAGTTTCGGTTGGTGGAAGACGCCGACGAGGTTCTTGCCGCGCGCGCTGTTGATGCCGGTCTTGCCGCCGACGGAGGAATCGACCTGCGCCAGCAGCGAGGTCGGCACCTGCACGAAATTCATGCCGCGCCGCACGATGCCGGCGGCAAAACCGGCGAGGTCGCCGATGACGCCGCCGCCGAGCGCGATGATCGCGTCGCGGCGCTCCAGCCTGGCGGCGAGCACGCCATCGACCACCTCCTCGAGATGGGCAAAGCTCTTGGTCTTTTCGCCGGCCGGCAGCGTGATGACGGCCGCCTCGACGCCGCCCTTGCTCAGTCCCGCCTGCAGCGTTTCGAGATGCGCGACGGCGACATTTTCGTCGGTGACGATGGCCGCGCGCGTGCCGGGAAGGCGGCCAGCAATTTCCACTCCGGCGCCGGACAACAGGCCGGGTCCGATCAAGATGTCGTAGGCGCGTTCGCCGAGCCCGACCTCGACCTTCACCGGCGCGACATCGCTCACGGGTGCACCTCGTCGCTGGCAGTGATCGCGGCGACACCGAGATGCGCGCAAAGCGCCGCGATGACCTCGCCGGCAATGACCTCCTTGCGGTCGTCGCGGGTCGCGACCGTCATGTCGGCGGTGGCATAGATCGGGTGACGCTCCTCCATCAGCCGCTCCAGCACACCGCGCGGGTCGGGGTTTTTCAGCAGCGGACGGTTCTGCTTTTTGGCGACCCGCTCCATCAAGAGATCGAGATCGGCCTTCAGCCAGACCGATACGCCATGGCTGGCGATCGCCTCGCGCGTCTGCGGGTTCATGAAGGCGCCGCCGCCGGTCGACAGGACCTGCGGGCCGCTTTCCAGGAGGCGCAGGATCACCCGCTGCTCCAGTGCGCGGAATTCGGCCTCGCCATAACGTTCGAACAGTTCAGGCACGGTCATGCGCGAAACGCTCTCGATCTCCTGGTCGCTGTCGATGAAGGGCAGCGAAAGCATCGTCGCCACCTTGCGGCCGATCGCCGTCTTGCCCGCCCCCATCAGGCCGACAAAGACAACCGACCGGCTGCCGAGCTGCTCGAGCAGCGCGACACGGCCTTCGTCCGGCGGATTTGCTGGTAGCGCGTTCATGCGAAACCCTCTTTGCGCCGTATCGACATCAAAAGCCTGTTTGCGTCAAGCACGGCCCGGAAAGCCGCCCGTCGCGCGGTCGTCCACGCCTGAACCTCGGTCGAACAAAATCCTTCGTCCTTGAATTGCCCGGATTGGCGTCCCATAAGGGCACAGGGCTTGGAATCGCAGAACAAGAAAACGGGCAAGAATTGAATGCCGACATTGTTTCGGTTTGTCGTGACGCTGGCGGTTCTTGCAGGCATTGCCTACGGCACGATGTTCGCGCTGGCGATATTCGTGGAGCCGAAAAAGGCGGAAATGAGCGTCCGTATTCCGGCGGAAAAGCTCAATCCGAAGAAGAACTGATCCGACCTGAATGAACAGCGCGGCCCGCATCGAAGCCTTCCTGGAGATGATGAGCGCCGAGCGCGGTGCAGCCGAAAACACGCTTTCCTCCTACCGCCGCGATCTAGAGGACGCTTCGAACGCCATCGGCGGCGGGCTGGCGGCTGCCGGTGCGGCCGACATCCGCGCCTATCTCGACGACATCGCCGCGCGTGGCTTCGCGCCGGCCTCGCAGGCGCGCAAACTGTCGGCGATCCGGCAATTCTTCAAGTTCCTCTACGCCGAGGGCCTGCGCGGCGACGATCCGACCGGCACGCTGGACAGTCCCAGGAAGGGCCGGCCGCTGCCGAAGACGATGAGCGAGGCCGAGACCGGCCGGCTGCTCGACCGCGCCGCGCAGGAGGCGGGCGGTGGCGGACCGGACGGCGATGCGCTGGCGGCGCAACGGCTGCATGCGCTGGTCGAGGTGCTCTATGCCACGGGTTTGCGCGTTTCGGAGCTGGTAGGCCTGCCGGTGACGGTGGCGCTGCGCGACGACCGTTTCTTCATGGTGCGCGGCAAGGGAAACAAGGAGCGCATGGTGCCGCTGTCGGCCAAGGCGCGCGCCGCCATGCGCGCCTGGCTCGCCGCCAGGGCCGCGGTGCCCGCCTTTGCCGACAGCCCGTTCCTGTTTCCGGCCGCCTCCGACAGCGGCCACCTTTCCCGGCAGGTCTTTGCGCGCGACCTCAAGGGGCTCGCCGCCCGCGCCGGCATCGCCGCCGCCAAGATCTCGCCGCATGTGCTGCGCCATGCCTTTGCCAGCCATCTGCTGCAGAACGGCGCCGATCTCAGGGCAGTGCAGCAGTTGCTCGGCCATGCCGATATCTCGACCACGCAGATCTACACGCATGTGCTGGAGGAGCGGCTGGTGCGGCTCGTCAACGATCATCATCCGCTTGCCGACTAGGCCTCATATCGCTATGTGAGGGCGACGTTCCACCGCCCGGAGCCAGCATTTCTTAAGGTTCCGCCCGCCATTGCCTTCCGACGGATCGGTCCGCCCAAGCATGTACAATTACCTCGATTTCGAAAAGCCGGTGCAGGATCTGGAGCTCAAGATCCTGGAGCTGAAGAAGCTTGCCGAAACCGGCGAGGCGGTCGATGTCGCGGAAGAGATCAGTCGGCTGGAAAAGCGTTCGCGCGACGCGCTGCGCGACCTCTACAAGGCGCTGACGCCGTGGCAGAAGGTGCAGGTGGCGCGCCACCCGGACAGGCCGCACTGCGTCGACTACATCAAGGGCCTGTTCAGCGATTTCACCCCGCTCGCCGGCGACCGCAATTTCGGCGACGACCAGGCGATCGTCGGCGGGTTCGCCCGCTTCCGCGGCGAACCGGTGGCGGTGATCGGCCAGGAGAAGGGCGCGGACACGGCAAGCCGCATCAAGCACAATTTCGGCTCGGTGCGCCCCGAGGGCTACCGCAAGGCGGTGCGGCTGATGGAACTGGCCGACCGTTTCAACATCCCGCTGCTGACGCTGGTCGACACCGCCGGCGCCTATCCCGGCGTCGAGGCCGAGGAGCGCGGCCAGGCCGAGGCCATTGCGCGCTCGACCTCCGCCTGTCTGGCGCTCAAGGTGCCGTCGGTTTCGGTGGTCATCGGCGAAGGCGGCTCGGGTGGCGCTATCGCGATCGCCACCGCCAACCGCGTCTATATGCTGGAGCATGCCATCTATTCGGTGATCTCGCCGGAGGGCGCGGCGTCGATCCTGTGGCGCGACACCACGCGCTCGAAGGACGCGGCGGTCAACATGAAGATCACCGCCCAGGATCTTCTCGAGATGAAGATCATCGATGCCATCGTCCCCGAGCCGGTCGGCGGCGCCCAGCGCGCTCCCGAAACGGTGATCGCCGCCACCGGCGATCTCATCGCCAGGACGATGAAGGACTTTGCCGGCGCCAATACCGATTTCCGCGAGCAGCGCCGCGAGAAATACCTGGCGATGGGCCGCAGCCTCTAACACCACGCTGCGTTGCAAAGTGGCGGCCGGGCACGATTCCGCCACAAAAATGCCGCCGCATTCGGCTCAATCAGATAGCTGCAAGGGTTGGGAAAATGCCGCGAGGGGTTGGCCGAGGCTTGCGGTAAGGAATTTTCAAGGTTAACGGGCTTACCGTCCGTCGGTGTTCAGCGTACGGGCTCGGCCACGCCGAAGCCATTGGCCCGAAAGAAAAGACATAGCTGTATCGATGCTTGCCAAGCTTGCCCGCACCGGAATCCTGATCGCCGCGATAGGCGTCGCCGGCTGCAACGATTCGTCGATGAAGGATTTCGCGCCGGAGGCCAACAAGCCGCTGCCGGACAAGATCCTTGCCGACATGAAGGCGAAGGGCATGGTGCGCACCTCCTCGGTGATGGCGCGCATCTTCAAGGAAGAAGGTAAGCTTGAGATCTGGAAGGCGAAGACCAACGGCCGCTACGATCTCGTCGCCAGCTACGACATCTGCAAATGGTCGGGCAAGCTCGGGCCCAAATACACCGAGGGCGACCGTCAGGCGCCGGAAGGTTTCTACACGGTACGCCCGGCGCAGATGAACCCGCGCTCGCATTATCATTTGTCCTTCAACATCGGCTTCCCCAATGCCTATGACCGCGCCAACGGCCGCACGGGTCAGAACCTGATGGTGCATGGCGCCTGCTCGTCTTCCGGCTGCTATTCGATGACCGACGCGCAGATCGAGCAGATCTACGCCTTCGGCCGCGACGCCTTCCAGGGCGGCCAGACCGAATTCCAGATCCAGGCCTTCCCGTTCCGCATGACCGCCGCCAACATGGCGCGTTACCGCAACGATCCGAACTACGAATTCTGGAAGATGCTGAAGGTCGGCTACGACAATTTCGAGATCACCAAGGTGCCGCCCAAGGTCGACGTCTGCGAGAAGCGCTATGTCTTCAACCAGGTGGCGCCCGAGGGCACGACCTTCGATCCGACCGGCCCGTGCCCGGCAATGACGCAGCCGGATTCCCTGAAGACGGCCTATGCCGACTACGAGAAAAGCTATGATGCGGCCTTCAACGCGGCCATCAAGTCGAGCACGCCGGCGCCCAAGCCGACGATTGCCGGCATCAAGGAAGCCAGCCTCGTTTCCGACTGGTCGAAGCGGCGCGCCCGCGGTGAGCGGGTGCCGATCGATCCGCCGTCGCTCAATAACGACGGATCGGTGACCGAGACGGCGCGCATGGGTCGTATCGACTCCCCGCTCGGCCGCAAGATGGCGGCGCTCGACGCGGAGAAGGAAGCCAAGCGCAAGGCGGAAGAGCAGCGGGTTGCGGCGATCGAGGCAGCGAAAGCCGCCAAGCAAGCCGCCAAAGCCCAGGCGCTGGCCGAGAAGGAAGCCGCCAAGCAGGCTGCTCAGCAGCAGGTTGTCACGGCAGGCGTCGAAGCGGCGGCACCCGCTCAGCCGGCGCCGGAAGCACAGCAGGCGGCCGCTGCTGACGAAGGCACGGTGACGAAGCTGAAGAAGAAGCTGCTCGGCATGTTCGGCGGCTAGAGCATGATCCCGAAAAGTGGGAACCGGTTTTCGGAGAAAGATCATGCTCCAACAAAGAGTTAGACTGTGATGGCGATTCAACGAAACGCCATCACAGTCTAAGCGCTTCCACCGTGGCCAAGCGCACAATTGTCTACGATCTCAAGGGACTGAACTGCCCGTTGCCGGTGCTCAAAGCCCGCAAGCGGCTGGCTGCGATGCGCCCCGGCAGCCGGCTTTGGTTGGAGACCACCGACCCGCTGGCCGTGATCGATATTCCCGCCTTCTGCGCCGATGCCGGCCATCAGTTGATCGAGACGGCCGCTGTCTCCGGCGGCCACCGTTTCCTGGTCGAGCGCGGCGGGTTGGCCTGATAGCCTCTCTATAATCCGGAAATCGCCAGCGGATTGGCTTCCAGCGCCGCCCGGTCCGGCGTGTCGATCGACGGCCGGTTGGTGAAGGCGGCAAACAGCCGCTGGATATAATCGTCCGGCATGTCGAGGGTGATCAGCACCAGCCTGGTGCCGCGCTGGCCGTCCGGCCAGGCAGGCAGCCTTGCCGGCGGATGCAGCACCTTCTGCACGCCGTGGATGACCAGCGGCCGTGATGGGTCTTCCATGAGTTCGATGACGCCCTTCATGCGCAGCAGCTTGTCGCCATGCGTCGAGCGCAACAGGTCGAGGAACATCTCGATCGCCGAGAACGGCACCGGCCCATTATGGACGAGCGAATGCGCGCGCACACGCTCGTCGTGGCGGTGATCGTGATGATGATCGCCATGATCATGGTCGTGGTCATGATGGTGATGGTCATGCCCGGCTTCCTCGCCAAGCCAGCGCCGCACATCGGCGGTCTTGGTTTCGGGGTTGTAGAGGCCGCAATTGAACAGCGACGCCACCCCGGCATCGTTGACATCGAGAACCACCGCGCCCGGATTGATCTGCCTGAGCCGCGCCTGCAAGGCCTCGACATCGGCCGCGTCGGCAAGGTCGGTCTTGGTCAGCACAATGCGGTCGGCAACCGCCGCCTGCTTCACCGCCTCGACATGCGCGTCGAGCGTTGCCCCGCCGTTGACGGCGTCGACCAGCGTGATCACCCCGTCGAGCCGGAAGGCCTGCACCAGCGCCGGATGCGCCATGATCGACTGCAGCACCGGTGCGGGGTCCGCGAGGCCCGTCGTCTCGACGACGACCCTGGCAAGCTTGCCGATACGGCCGGTCTGCAGCCGGTCGACAAGATCGGCCAGGGTGTCGACAAGCTCGCCGCGCACCGTGCAGCACAGGCATCCGTCGGAAAGCTGGATGATTCCGTCGGAAGCCTGCTCGACCAGCAGATGGTCGATCGCCACCTCGCCGAACTCGTTGATGATGACCGCCGTGTCGGCCAGCGCCGGGTCTTTCAGCAGCCGGTTGAGCAGCGTGGTCTTGCCGGCGCCGAGAAAGCCGGTGAGCACCGAGACTGGAATGGGAAAGCCGCTCATCGAGCTAGAGCCTGTTCCATCCTGATATTATCAGGATGGGCTCTAGCTGTTTGCTTGAGCATGATCTTTTCCGAAAACCGGTTTCCACTTTTCGGGATCATGCTACTGGTTCGCCGCTTTGACCGGCTGGTCGCCCTGCATGGCGGCAGCGGCCGTTCCGGTCGCAGCCGGTGCGGCGCCGGCCGGCGCCGGCCTGTCGGGCCGCCAGATCGGCAGCGGCACATCGGCATAGTTTTGATCGGTCTGATCGGCGAAAGCCTTCGGCGCCGGCCCGGTGGCGCCGCCGAGCCCGACCGCCACCAGCGTCGCCACGTGGTCGAGCTTTTCCTGATAGGGAGATTTCGGCGCATTCTTGGCGGCAACGGCGGGGGGAGCTTCCGACTGCTCTTTCTTCGTCTTCTTCTTGCAGATCTCGTCATGCATATCGTTGGGCGACAGCGTGTCGCCATAGGGCTTGAGCGCCGCCAGCGTCGTCGAATTGTCGGCCGGCATGTCAAAACCTTCGTCGAGCAGCTTTGCCGCCGCCTCGGCGCGGCTGACCGCCGATTTCTCGCCGAGCACCACGGCCACCAGCGTGCGGCCGTTGCGCGTTGCCGAACCGACCATGTTGAATCCGGACGAGCACACGAAGCCTGTCTTCATGCCGTCAGCGCCGGGATAGCGGCCGATCAGAAGATTGTAGTTCGGGATCTCCTTCTTGCCGACGGCAAGTCCCTCGATCGAAAACCATGGCGCATATTGCGGGAAGTCGGTGCGAAGCGCCGCTACCAGCACCGCAAGGTCGCGCGCGGTCGTGTACTGGTCGGGCGAATAGAGGCCGTTCGGATTGACGTAATGCGTTCCGGTCATGCCGAGCCGGACAGCCTCGGCGTTCATCCGGTCGGCAAAAGCCGCCTGCGATCCGCCGATATTCTCGCCGACCGCCATGGCGATATCGTTGGCGGATTTGACCAGCATCATCTTCAGCGCGTTGTCGAGCCGCATCACCGAACCGGGCTTGAAGCCCATCTTGCTCGGTGGCTCGCCGGCCGAATGCTTGGTCACCTTGATCGGCGAATCAAGCGCCACCTCGCCGGCGGCAATCGCCCGGAAGGCCACATAGGCGGTCATCAGCTTGCTCAGCGAGGCCGGATACCAGCGCTTGAAGGCATCCTGGTGCTCCAGCACCTTACCGCTCTTGAGGTCGAACAGCATCACCGGATTGGCGCGCGCCGCACCGGCCAGCACCGGAAGTGCCAGCGCGCCCGCCAGCAACAGGTTGAAGAAATGCCTTTGCCGCATGATCTTTACCGAAATCGCCTCTTGCCGTGGTCGCCGCTGGCTCCGTAAGATTTCATACACCAACGCCAGCATAAATGCGGCCCGGCCCTCGACCCCGGATCGCATTCTTGCGGTGCTATTTATCCTATGTGACGCCAAAATGGCAAAATGCCAGACAATCACAATTGCTGAGCGGCGGATCTGAACCGCCTGCGCCAACAAAGAAATGGACCGATCATGCCAATCCTGAACCGCGCCGCGGAAATGCAAGAGGAAGTCGCCGGCTGGCGACGCCATCTGCATCAGACGCCGGAACTGAATTTCGATGTTTTCCAGACCGCCGCCTTCGTCACCGACAAGCTCGAGGCCTTCGGCTGCGACGAGGTGGTGACCGGGCTCGGCAGGACCGGCGTCGTCGGCATCATCCGCGGCCGCAAGGGCGATGGCCCGACCGTCGGGCTGCGCGCCGACATGGACGCGCTGCCGATCGGCGAGATCACCGGCAAGCCCTGGGCATCGACGGTGCCCGGCAAGATGCATGCCTGCGGCCATGACGGCCATACAGCGATGCTGCTCGGCGCCGCCAAATATCTCACCGAGACGCGCAATTTCGCCGGCACTGTGGCGGTGATCTTCCAGCCGGCCGAGGAAGGCGGCGGCGGCGGCAACGAGATGGTCAAGGACGGCATGATGGATCGCTTCGGCATCGCGAAAGTGTTCGGCATGCACAACATGCCCGGCCTTCCCGTCGGCCAGTTCGCCATCAAGCCCGGCCCGATCATGGCGGCCACCGCCGAATTCACCATCACCGTCAAGGGCCGCGGCGGCCATGCGGCGATGCCGCACGGCACGATCGACCCGATCGTCATCGCCAGCCAATTGGTCGGCGCGCTGCAGACGATCGCCTCGCGCACCACCGACCCGGTGGAGGCCGTGGTGGTGTCGGTGACGAAATTTCACGCCGGCGACGCCTATAACGTCATTCCCGAAAGCGCCGAGATCGCCGGCACGGTTCGCACGCTGAAGAAGGAAGTAGCCAAGAAATCGGAAGAGCGCATCCGCGCCATCTGCTCCGGCATCGCTGCCGCCTTCGGCGCGACAATCGAGGTCGACTACGACGCCAACTATCCGGTCACCTTCAACCATCCGGAAGAGACGGTCTTTGCCAGCGACATCGCGGCCGACATCGCCGGCGAAGCGCAAGTCCACCGCGCCATCCAGCCGGTGATGGGCGGCGAGGATTTTTCCTACATGCTCGAAGCCCGCCCCGGCGCCTTCATCTTCATCGGCAATGGCGACACCGCCGGTCTCCACCATCCGGCCTATGACTTCAACGACGAGGTCATCCCACACGGCATGAGCTACTGGGTGAAACTGGCCGAGACGGTGCTGGCGGCCTGATGCAGCGGCGAAGGGCGACGGCAATTCACGCCGGCGCCCTCGCACCCCTTGGCGAACCGGCCCGAAGCGGCTATGTGTCAGGCCGCGTGGTCCCGTAGCTCAGTAGGATAGAGCGGCAGATTCCTAATCTGTAGGTCACAGGTTCGATTCCTGTCGGGATCACCAAATTTCCAATGGCTTAGGTGAATCGCCGCCGTGCTATTTTTGCGGGATCAGTACGGCAAACGTTCTCCGTTGATCACGAAAGTCAATGCCGAACTCGGCATTGGTGACCGGAACGGATCATCGATGAGTGCGCGAAGGCGCGTAGCGTGTGCGGCAGAGCCGGCGATTTGATGGCCGGTTTGCGCAGGATCAATATCAATGGCTCCCCATCACCTGTAGACATACGGCGTTAGCCGCCGATGGCGTGCCCCGATGAATTTCCCCGAGCGGTCGCCGACCTGTCGGAGGGCAACTAGTTCCTTCGACGAATTGACAGGTCGGCGACCGACTTGGGAAACACCTTCACCGTGGCAGGGCATTTCCGAGAAGAAAGCTAGCCGAACACGCAAGGAGAAGTTTCGAAAAAGCGGGAGGACAGCATGAGCGGGCAGTCAGCCGGCCATCACGAAGACTGCGTTCAGGCGGCGATCAATACCGACGCGGCCGCGAAATCAGCACTGGTCGCCTCGTGGCATCGGTCATCGAATCTGCACCGGCTCGATCCGGCCGAGCGCAAATCGCCCAAGCGCCTGACGGAAGCAGAGTTCAGAAGAGCCAGACAGAGGATTGAGCCGTTGCAGATGGCGGCGCAGGCCAGCCTCGACCGGCTCTACCTTGCTGTGGGCGGAGTCGGCTGCTGCGTGCTTCTGGCCGACCGTGATGGGGTGCCGGTGGATCGCCGTGGCGCTGCCTCCGATGACGGGACCTTCGAGGACTGGGGACTGTGGACGGGCTCGGTCTGGAGCGAGGAGAGCGAAGGCACCAATGGCATCGGAACCTGTCTTGCCGAGCGGCGGGCGTTGACCATCCATCGCGATCAGCATTTCTACACGCGCAACACCTTGCTGAGTTGCACGACAGCGCCGATCTACGATCACGAAGGCAATCTGGCAGCGGCGCTCGACGTTTCGTCCTGTCGCGCTGATCTGACCGAGGCGTTTACAAACCTGATCTCGATCGCCGTCGCGGATGCCGCACGTCGGATCGAAGCGGAGAACTTTCGCCGGGTATTCCAGCGTGATCGTGTCCTCCTCCTTCCGGAAACACATAGCGGGCTCGGCGGATTGATTGCGATCGACTCCGACGATCTGGTGATCGGAGCGACGCGATCGGCACAAGTCGCATTGGGCATTTCACGGGAATCGCTGGCAAGAAGACTGCCCGCGATGGACGTGTTGTGCGGTGCCGAACACATGGAAGGAAGCCTTGACCGGGCTGAGCGCGCTGCCCTTCAGAGAGCCTTGGCTCGAACCTCGGGCAATATTTCGGCTGCCGCCGAGGCGCTTGGGATCAGCCGGGCAACACTGCATCGCAAATTGAAGCGCTTCGAATTGCGGCGCGCCCACTGAGTTTGCCAGCCTGAGTGTCTCAGTTCTGCGACACTCGCACGAACGACCTGGTTTCGATGGCCTGACAAGCAGCAACTGCACAAGCATATCTCCTCCACGCGTCGCATTCCGCGGCGTCAGCTTGGGAGGAAGATATGAACAAGGTTGAATTTTCGCGTTCGGTCAAGGCGCCCTTCGAAAGGCGCTACGGCAATTTCATTGGCGGCAAATGGGCTGAGCCGCGCTCCGGCCGCTATTTCGAGAACTTCTCCCCGGTGAACGGGCAACTGCTGTGCGAGGTGGCGCGCTCGGACGCTCAGGACATCGAAGCCGCCCTCGACGCGGCGCACGCGGCCAAGGACGCCTGGGCGCGCACCAGCGTGGCCGAGCGGTCGCTTGTCCTCAATCGCATCGCCGACCGCATGGAGGAGAACCTCGATTTCCTGGCGTGCGCCGAAACCTGGGACAACGGCAAGCCGATCCGTGAAACCACCGCGGCCGACCTGCCGCTTGCCATCGACCATTTCCGTTATTTCGCCGGCGCCCTGCGCGGCCAGGAAGGCTGCCTCTCCCAGATAGACGACGACACCGTCGCCTATCATTTCCATGAGCCGCTCGGCGTGGTTGGCCAGATCATCCCGTGGAATTTTCCGCTGCTGATGGCCTGCTGGAAGCTTGCCCCTGCGCTTGCGGCCGGCAATTGCGTCGTGCTGAAGCCTGCCGAGCAGACACCGGCCGCCATCATGCTGTGGGCCGATCTCGTCGGCGACCTGTTGCCGCCGGGCGTGCTCAACATCGTCAACGGCTACGGTCTCGAGGCCGGCAAGCCTCTCGCGTCCTCGCCGCGTATTGCCAAGATCGCGTTTACCGGCGAGACCACGACAGGCCGGCTTATCATGCAATATGCCAGCCAGAACCTCATTCCCGTCACGCTCGAACTGGGCGGGAAGTCGCCCAATATCTTCTTCAAGGATGTCGTCGCCGAGGACGACGACTTCTTCGACAAGGCGATCGAAGGCTTCGTCATGTTCGCGCTGAACCAGGGCGAAGTCTGCACGTGCCCGAGCCGCGCCCTCATCCATGAATCGATCTATGACACATTCATGGAGCGTGCTCTCAAGCGTGTCGAGGCGATCGTGCAGGGGGATCCGCTCGATCCGGCCACAATGATCGGGGCACAGGCATCCTCCGAGCAGTTGGACAAGATCCTGTCCTACATCGAGATCGGTCGCGAGGAAGGCGCCGAGGTGCTGACCGGCGGCGCACGCAACATGCTGCCCGGCGATCTGGCGGGCGGCTATTACGTGAAGCCCACCGTGTTCAAGGGCCACAACAAGATGCGCATTTTCCAGGAGGAGATTTTCGGACCGGTCGTCTCGGTCACGACCTTCAAGGACGATAATGAGGCGCTGTCGATCGCCAACGACACGCTCTACGGCCTCGGCGCCGGCATCTGGACGCGCGACGGCAACAGGGCGTACCGTTTCGGCCGGGCGATCCAGGCGGGCCGGGTCTGGACCAATTGCTACCATGCCTATCCGGCCCATGCGGCCTTCGGCGGCTACAAGCAGTCCGGCATCGGCCGCGAGACGCACAAGATGATGCTCGACCACTATCAGCAGACCAAGAACATGCTGGTCAGCTACAGCCCGAAGAAGCTTGGCTTCTTCTGATAGTCTTGCAGATGCACGAAAGAGAGGGCGCGGCTTGCCGCGCCCGCTCCGGAGCGTCGCGACCCTAAGGCAACTCGGGGCTCTCCCAGCCAACGGGCAACCGGGCGCCGGGCTGCTTCCTCTTTGTTTCGGCGCAACGAACACCCCGAAAAGAAGACGCACGATGTCCGCATTTAATTCGGACAAGTGCCATGAAACGCAAATTCAGCGACGATACTACGATGGACGAAATCATGCGGAAGGCGCCGGCGGCGATCCGGATCGTGCTTCAGCATGGCATGCTTTGCGTCGGTTGCCCCATCGCCTCGTTTCACACCATTTCCGATGCAGCACGGGAGCACGATCTTAGCGAAGAAAGCCTACGCTGCGACCTGCTGGCGGCGATAAATGCCGGCGAGCCGGACTAGCCTTTTTCCGAGCGGCCGTCCGCGACCAGGAGGAGCCGGTGCGGTTCGACCACGGTCACCTTCTGACGCCCGCTTTTGACCAGCCCCTGGTCTTCCCACGCCGAGAGCAGCCGGCTGACTGTATGGAGTGTCGTTCCGGTCATCTCGGCGATGTCCTGGCGGGAGATCGGAAAATCGATCGAGATCCCCTCCTCCGTCTTTCTGCCCGACTGCTTGACCAGCTTGAGCAGCGCGTGCGCCACTCGCTGTTCCACCTGTTGGGTGGACATCTCGACGACTCGCGTGTGCGCTTCCTGCAGCCTTGTGCCTACGGCCTTGTATGTGTTGGCACTGAAACTGGGAAAACTGGCTGCGAATGTCGGCCAGAGCTGGCTTGGCCAGGCCAGGACCACGCAATCGGCGGCGGCAATCGCGTTTGCCGGATAAGTGGTGCGGCCCAGAGCGTGGGCGATGCCCATCAGTTCACCCGGACTTATGTAACGGACAGTCACGTCGTGACCATCCGGCGTCGATTTCACAACGCGCACATGGCCGTCCAGCAGCAGGAAAAAGGAATGCGCTTCCTGCTCCTGCTCGAACACCGGCCGATCCTTCGCAATTCTGATCGACTTCGCCTGCCCGACGATGCGGTCGAGATCCGCGGCGGCGATGCCCTCGAAAACAGGGAGCCCGGCAATCAGCGAGCGATCCAGACTAGCCAACCATGTTCTCCTCGGCCTGATCGCCCCAAAATGCGTCCATATCGTTCCAGCCGGACTGTCTCACGGCCGGCCGACTGGCGGCAAGTGGCGCAAGCCATCGCCGTGCCTCCAGATTTCCGATCTTGTTTGCGTTGGGGCAAATTCCTTTTGGCGGGTCAGGCTAAAGACTTGGCAGGGGCGACCGTCGACATACGCGCGGCGCCCGCTTGCAATTCTACGAGGTGTGTCATGGCAGTCCCGCGCACGCGGCCAAGCGCTGGTCCGGCAATTCTTTCCTACGGCTTCCGGCCGTTTTTCCTGCTCGGTTCGCTGCAGGCGGTTGTCGCCGTTCTTTTCTGGCTGCCGCTGTATTACGGCAAGCTCAAAACTTTCAGCCTCCTGTCGCCCGTCGACTGGCATATACACGAGCTGCTGTTCGGTTATCTGACCGCAATTATGACCGGCTTCCTGCTCACTGCGATCCCGAACTGGACCGGACGTCTGCCCGTGCAGGGTCTTCCACTGCTGGCGCTGGTATTGCTCTGGGTCGCAGGACGGTTTGCCGTCTTCTTCTCGGCGGAGACGGGATGGCTGCCGAGCGCCGTGATCGACTGCGCCTTTCTTCTCGCGGTTGTCGCAGCCGCCGCAACCGAAATCATCGCCGGTCGAAATTGGCGGAACCTCAAAGTGCTCCTGCCCGTGACGGCGCTTCTGGCGGCGAACGCCATGTTCCACGCCGAAGCCCACTATCACGGCCTGTCGGACGTAAGCCGCCGGCTAGGGCTTGGGGCTGCCGTCGTCCTCGTCATGATCATCGGCGGACGCATCGTTCCGAGTTTCACGCGCAATTGGCTGGCGCGCGAAAGGCCGGGCCGCCTGCCGGCGTCATTCGGCACGTTCGACATTGGAACGATCGCGCTGTCAGCAATCGGCTTGCTGGGCTGGGCTTTCTTTCCCGATCGCGCTGGCACCGGCGTTATGTTGGTGGGCGGGGCCATTCTCAATGCCGTTCGGCTCGGGCGTTGGGCCGGCGACCGTACCTTGGCGGACCCCTTGGTGCTGATCCTGCACGTCGCCTTTGCCTTCGTGCCGACAGGCTTCCTGCTTGCCGGTCTTGCCGTGTTCTTTCCGGAGGAGATTTCTCCGGTGGCCGGCGTCCATGCCTTCGGTGTCGGAGCATTGGCCTGCATGACGCTGGCCGTCATGGCGCGCGCCACGCTCGGCCATACCGGACGTGAGCTTAGGGCAAGCATCGGCACATCATTGGTCTTCGCTGCAATCGTGCTGGCAGCCATCTTGCGCATCGCCGCCGCATTCGCACCGGCCGTGGCGATCCTTCTCCATATGGCTGCAGCGCTCTGGATTGCCGCCTTCGTCGGCTATCTCTGCCTTTTCGGCGGAATGCTCGTGCGACCGCGCCTGCAGGCACGGCGAGCAAAGGGCGCCACCTCCTGACGAACCGGCAAGCGCGACTGTCCGTCCGGTTAATATTGCTTCCCGCTTACATTTTCACTGACGAATTTGCGCCAGCGCAAATCGCAGCATCATCCAATGACGTAGAAGGTCCGCAACGGTTGATACCGTGACGAAACCAAGAAAGGACCTTCCATGAAGCTGCCCCTGATTGCCGCGGCGATCGCGTTGTTCTCCATCGTCGGCGCCGCAAATGCCGAAGAACATGTCGTGCAAATGCTGAACAAGGGAGAGAAGGGCGCGATGGTCTTCCAGCCCGCCTTTGTGCGCGCAGCACCCGGCGACACGATCAAGTTCGTGCCGACCGACAAGGGCCACGATGCCGAGAGCATCAAGGACATGATTCCCGAGGGCGCCGAGCCTTTCAAAGGCAAGCCCAGCGAGGAGATTACCGTGACCCTCACCAAGGAAGGTGTCTACGGCGTGAAATGCGCTCCCCATTACGGCATGGGCATGGTGGCTCTGATCGTCGTCGGCAAGCCCGTCAACCTTGAGGCGGCGGAAGCAGTCAAGCAGATCGGAAAGGCCAAGCCGGTATTCGCGGAGCTGTTCGCCGAAGCCAGCAAAACCGCCTCCAACTGAGCCTTCTTTTTTGTGACCCCCCCGGCTCGCCACGCCGGGGGCGGTGGCCGGACAGACCTGAGGAGAGGTCTGGTCCGGCCATTTCGCTGAATCCCGGCGCGACCGGTTCGTTCCCTCTTAGAAAGATCAGCGCAATCTTCGGCAAGTACCTGGGATTTGCTCCAGCGCAAAGACGCGCCCGACACAAAAGCTATTCTGGCGGCATCGATGGTTGAAACCAAGGAGATTGAGATGCTTACGAGACGCGAAGCTTTGTTGGGCTCTGTTCTCACCGCGGCGGCAGTGGCCACCATTGGCGCGATGCCGGCCGTGGCGAGTGCCAAGGACGTCGCCGGACTGCCACGCGAAAAGGTGACCCTCATCGCGCCGCCCTTCGTGCACGCGCACGACCAGATAGCCAAGGGCGGGCCGAAGGTCGTCGAATTCACCATGACGATCGAGGAAAAGCCGGTTGTGATCGACGCCGAAGGCACGCAACTCAACGCCATGACCTACAATGGCTCGATACCCGGCCCTCTTATGGTCGTGCACGAAGGCGACTATGTCGAGCTCACCCTGATCAATCCCGATACCAACACGCTTGCCCATAACATCGATTTTCATGCCTCGACCGGCGCCCTCGGCGGCGGCGGTCTGACGCTGATCAATCCCGGTGAGCAGGTGACGCTGCGCTTCAAGGCGACACGGCCCGGCACATTCGTCTACCACTGCGCGCCCGGCGGAGCGATGATCCCCTGGCACGTCGTCTCGGGTATGAGCGGAGCCGTGATGGTTCTGCCGCGCGACGGCCTCAAGGACGACAAGGGCAAACCCGTTCGCTATGACCGCATCTACTATATCGGCGAGAACGACTTCTACATCCCTCGCGACGAGCAGGGAAAATTCAAGAAGTACGACTCGGCCGGCGACAACTACGACGACACGGTGAAGGTGATGCGCGGGCTGATCCCGACCCATGTCGTGTTCAACGGCAAGGCGGGATCGCTGACCGGCGAAAAAGCCATGAAGGCCAAGGTCGGCGAAACCGTGCTGATCGTCCATTCGCAGGCCAACCGGGACACGCGTCCGCACCTGATCGGCGGTCACGGCGACTTTGTCTGGGAACAGGGCAAGTTCGCCAATCCTCCGGCCAAGGATCTCGAAACCTGGTTCATCCGTGGCGGGTCGGCCGGTGCGGCGCTGTACACATTCCTGCAGCCCGGCATCTATGCCTATGTCAACCACAATCTGATCGAGGCGGTGGAGCTTGGCGCAACCGCGCACTTTATGGTCGACGGAAGCTGGAACGACGACCTTATGACACAGATCGAGGCGCCCAAGGCAATAGCCTCATAGGCGAGCACGCCCGTTTTTCACATGCAACCCGCCGGCAGAGCCGGTGGGTTGCAATCTCCGGGGTGAATCATGTCTTTCGATCCAGTCTTCACATTCGGAACGATGACGGCTGCCGCGCTCATCGGTCTGGGCGTGAGCCACACGGTCGGCATCATGCCGGCCCGACCCGCACCTGCTGCCACGGCCAGCGAGATGGTCGTCCTGGACCCTGGTTCCTTCAACCACCCGCAGCCCGGCGAATTCCTTCAAGACAGTCATCCCGTCGCGGCGCCTATCTCGAAGGAGAGCATCGTTTCGCCGCTGCAGATCATGAAGTTTCAGGTAAGCGCTTCGGAATACGAGCAATGCGTGGCGGAAGGTGGCTGCAAACCCGCCGACTCGGTGCTGGTCGGCAACCTTCCGATCACCGGCGTCAGTTTTATGGACGCGCAAGCCTATGCGTCGTGGTTGTCGGCGCGCACGGGCGAGACATGGCGGCTGCCGACGGACACGGAGTGGGCCTATGCGGCCGGCGAAAGATTCCGTGCCGACATCGAGGGCGGCGAAGGTGATCCGAACAATCCGGCACGCCGGTGGCTCGCACAGTACCGCACCGAGGCCGCCCTCGCGCGGAAACCTGACCCCGAGCCGAGAGCCCTCGGATCCTTCGGCACCAATTCAAGAGGTCTCGCGGACATTGCCGGCAACGTCTGGGAATGGACCTCGACCTGCTATGTGCATGTGACGATGTCCGGCGGCGGCACGCAGATTGCCAGCTCGGTCAGCAATTGCGGCGTGCATGTTGTGGAAGGCTTCCACCGCACATACATGTCGAACTTCATCCGCGACGGAAAAAGCGGCGGCTGCGCCGTCGGCACGCCACCAGACAATCTGGGTTTCCGGCTTGTTCGCGACCCGCCAGGTTTTCTGCAGGCCACCCTTCGCAGCCTGGGCTTGGCCTAGGAAAGTCAGAAACACGGGGGACTTGAATGACCTTGAAATCAGCCTTGGCTGACAGGATACGCCCCATTGCCGAAGAGCCGCTGCGCGACTCCGGCGTCGACCGGGCCTCGATTGGAACGTTGGTTCGCACCTTCTATTCCAAAGTCCGCAAAGACCGGCGCCTAGGGCCTGTTTTCGCCAGAGAGATCACCGGCGATTGGGAACCTCATCTTGAGAAGATGACCGACTTCTGGTGCTCGGTCATCCTCAAGAGCGGCGACTATCATGGCCGGCCGGTGCCGGCGCATCTGAAGCTCAGCGAGGTCACCGAAGCCGATTTCGACATCTGGCTGGCGCTCTTTGGCGAGACGGCAGGCGAACTTTTCGCCCCGCAAATCGCAGCGGTTTTTGTCGAACGCGCGCATCGGATCGCGACAAGCCTGAAGCTTGCCATGTTCTCTCGCGTCGGCCCCGTCACGGCCTCCGCGGGCGAATAGCCCAACTCTGCAAAAAGCCGCCGAGGCTTGATTTTGAGCAAGGAAAGTTCCGCCCGCGGAGCCAATGTCCTTGCATGATCCTCAATCTTTTCGTCGGCACCATCGTCATCAGCCTGACGTCATCGAAAAGATCGAACCGGTCCCGCAAGGCTTTGCCAAGCGCCAGGATGTCTTGAGGCTTCAGCATGGTCGGCGAGCCGCCGCCGAAATGGACAGCGCGCACCCTCCCCTTACCACTTACGAGATTCCCTACAGTCTCTATCTCGCTATGCAGCGAACGCAGGAAAGTGGCTACCGGCGCATAGTGCCGCGTCATCTTCGTATGGCAGGCGCAGAACCAGCATAGCTTGTCGCAATAGGGAATGTGCAAATAGAGCGATATTTCATCATCACCCTCAAGCGCGTCCATCCAGCCACGAACCGTTATCGCGTCCACGCCTGCGTGAAAATGCGGCGCCGTCGGATAGCTCGTGTAGCGCGGCACGCTCTCGCCCAGACTCGCGCTCAGTTCCGGTTTGATGTCTACGGTCGCTGCCTTTTGCATGGCCGGCAGTTTGACCATGTCTCGTCACCGGAGCTTTGATTTTGATCAAGGTGTCTGGAACGAACGCCCGCGACCCTGGCGAGATTAGTGGTGCGTCCGGCGGCATCTGACCAAGGGGGATGCAATGGCCGAGCGACAGGCTCCGCGATGCGCCAAGATTGTCCGAGTGGGCAAAGCCCGGACTTTGACCTGGATCAAGGCGTCTGGCCGCCGGCTGCGGAATTGATGCGAACGATCACATCCCGCACATCGGTTTCGCACTCGGGGCTGCCTCATGAAATTCGGCACAGAAATTGTCCTCCTAAGCTTGTTCGCGTTTGCGGCCCTGGTGGCGGCCGGTTTCGGCGTGGACGTGCCGTTCCGGCAGCATATGTGGGTGCTGTTTTTTACCCTGGCTGGCTTCACGGCGGTCCTGCTGCGCAATTCGGATTTGAAGACGGCCCCGATTGATCCCTCTGCCTACATGGATGGCCCCATTCGCTACGGTGCGATTGCAACCGTGTTTTGGGGCGTCGTCGGCATGCTGGTCGGCGTGGTCATCGCGTTACAGCTCGCCTATCCTCAACTCGACGTTCAGCCCTGGTTCAATTTCGGCCGATTGCGACCGGTTCATACCTCCGGCGTCGTCTTCGCCTTCGGCGGCAATGCGCTTCTTTGCACCTCGCTCTATGTCGTCCAGCGCACGTGCCGTGCCCGGCTTTTCGGCGGCAATCTCGCCTGGTTCGTGTTCTGGGGTTATCAGCTCTTCATCGTCATGGCGGCGACGGGCTACCTGCTGGGCATTACCGAGAGCCGCGAATATGCCGAGCCCGAATGGTATGTCGACATCTGGCTGACCATCGTCTGGGTCGCCTATCTGGTCCTGTTCCTAGGCACCATATTGAAGCGCAAGGAACCGCACATCTACGTCGCCAACTGGTTCTACCTCTCCTTCATCGTGACCATCGCGATGCTGCATGTGGTCAACAATTTATCGATGCCCGCTTCGTTCCTCGGCTCGAAGAGCTATTCGGCCTTCTCGGGCGTCCAGGACGCGCTGACGCAGTGGTGGTACGGTCACAATGCCGTCGGCTTCTTCCTCACCGCCGGCTTCCTCGGCATGATGTATTACTTTGTCCCGAAACAGGCGAACCGACCGGTTTATTCGTACCGCCTGTCGATCATCCACTTTTGGGCGCTGATCTTCCTTTATATCTGGGCCGGGCCGCACCACCTCCACTACACCGCCCTGCCCGACTGGGCGCAGACGCTTGGGATGGTGTTCTCGATCATGCTGTGGATGCCGTCATGGGGCGGCATGATCAACGGCCTGATGACGCTCTCCGGCGCCTGGGACAAGATCCGCACCGACCCGATCATTCGCATGATGGTGGCGGCCATCGCCTTCTACGGCATGTCGACCTTCGAGGGCCCGATGATGTCGATCAAGGCGGTCAACTCGCTCTCGCACTACACCGACTGGACGATCGGCCATGTCCACTCGGGCGCGCTCGGCTGGGTCGGCCTGATCACCTTCGGCGCGATCTACTACATGGTGCCGAAACTGTGGAACCGCGAACGGCTTTATTCGCTGCGCCTCGTCACCTGGCACTTCTGGCTGGCGACGCTCGGCATCGTTGTCTACGCCGCGGTCATGTGGGTTTCCGGCATCATGCAGGGCCTGATGTGGCGCGAATACGACGAGCAGGGCTTCCTGGTCTACTCCTTCGCCGAAACCGTCGCCGCCATGCATCCCTACTACATCATGCGCGCCGCCGGCGGCGCCATGTATCTCTCCGGCATGCTGGTCATGGCCTGGAACGTCACCATGACCATCCTCGGCTATCAGCGTGAAGAACAACCGATGCCGGGCTCGGTGCCCGTGTTCCAGCCTGCCGAATAAGGAGCCAGACATGGGCCTGATGGACAAACACGCGCTTATCGAGAGGAACGCCACGCTTCTCCTCGTCGGCTCCCTGCTGGTCGTGACCGTTGGCGGCATTGTCGAGATCGCGCCGCTCTTCTACCTCGATAACACCATCGAGAAGGTCGAAGGCATGCGGCCCTACTCGCCGCTCGAACTCGCCGGACGCAACATCTATGTGCGCGAGGGATGCTATCTCTGCCACAGCCAGATGATCAGGCCTTTCCGCGACGAGGTGGAGCGCTACGGCCATTACAGCCTGGCGGCCGAGTCGATGTACGACCATCCCTTCCAATGGGGGTCCAAACGCACCGGTCCGGACCTTGCGCGCGTCGGCGACCGCTATTCCAACGGCTGGCACGTCCAGCATCTTAGCGACCCGCGCTCCGTCGTGCCGGAATCCATCATGCCGAGCTATGCCTTCCTGAAGGACACGCCGATCGAGGTGAAGGATTTCTCCACGCACCTCGTCGCCAACCGTCGCGTCGGCGTGCCCTACAGCGACGACATGATCGCCCACGCCAATGCCGACCTGATGGCACAAGCCGATCCCAACGCCGACACATCCGGCCTGGAAGCCCGCTATCCGAAGGCCAAGACCGGCGACTTCGACGGCAATCCGCAGCAGGTGACCGAAATGGATGCGCTGGTGGCCTACCTGCAGATGCTCGGCACGCTGGTAGATTTCAAGAATTACGACGAAGCCGCCGGCTACCGCTGAAGGGGATGACCATGGATTACAATCTGATGCGGGAATTCGCCGACAGCTGGGGCCTGCTCGCCATGGCGCTGTTTTTTGTCGGCTGCATCGCCTTCGCCCTGCGTCCTGGCGGCCGGGCGCAAGCTGATCAAGCTGCCCGGATCCCCCTCGAGGACGACTGATCATGAGCAACGAGCATATCGACGAAATCTCGGGCATTTCGACAACCGGTCACGAATGGGACGGGATAAGGGAACTCAACAATCCGTTGCCGAGATGGTGGGTGACAACCTTCTACGTCACCATCGCCTGGGCGATCGCTTACACCATCGCCTATCCGGCATGGCCGATGCTTACCTCCGCCAGCAGGGGCGTGCTGGGCTTCTCCAGCCGCAATGACGTCAAGAACGAACTGGCTGCCGCGGAAGCCGCCAAAGCCAAGTATGTCACGGCGATACAGTCCAAGACGGTTTCGGAAATTGCAGCCGACGACGCGTTGCGCGAGTTCGCGGTCGCGGCCGGCGGAGCGGCTTTCAAGGTCAATTGCGTGCAATGCCACGGCTCGGGCGCTCAAGGGTCGAAAGGCTTCCCCAACCTCGATGACGACGACTGGCTTTGGGGCGGAACGGCGGACCAGATCCGGCAGACGATCACGCACGGCATCCGCTTTGCCTCGGACCCGGACACCAGGCAGTCGGAGATGCCTGCCTTCGTCGAGGTCCTTCAGCCCGAACAGATCACTCAGGTCAGCACCTATGTGGCCAGCCTTTCGGGCCCTGTTCGGGATGCCAGCCTGGTCGAGCCCGGCGCCAAGATTTTTGCCGAAAATTGCGTGGCCTGTCACGGCGAGAAAGCCAAGGGCAATAGGGAATTCGGCGCGCCTGATCTAACGGACGCGATCTGGCTGTACGGGTCCGGTGAGGCGGCTATTGCCGCTCAGGTCCGGGCGCCCAAACACGGCGTCATGCCGGCCTGGATCGGGCGACTTGGCCAGACCACGGTCAAGGAATTGGCGGTCTACGTCCATTCGCTTGGCGGTGGAGAATAGGAAGCGGGGCCTATTCTCGGCCCCCGGCCGACCAAGCGACGAGGCCCGGCATGCCGGGCCTCGACTTGTTCCGCGCGCCGGATTTTGACCTGCATCAACGCAGTCCGGCGTGACTTGCGACAACACTGACCGACAAGGCGGCGTCCCCGCTCGCCGCCAGTGGAGATGCAGGTGCTCGATCAAGCGCAGATAGAACGGCTCGAGGCAGAAGCAGTCAACTCCGCCAGGACGCGGCAGCCGCTCTACGCCGCGCGCAAGAAGATCTTCCCGAAGCGCGCCTCCGGCCGCTTTCGTCAGTTCAAATGGCTGGTGATGGCGATCACGCTGGGCATCTACTACCTGGCGCCGTGGCTGCGGTGGGACCGCGGGCCGTTCGCCCCGGATCAGGCCGTGCTGCTCGATCTTGCCAACCGTCGGTTCTATTTCTTCTTCGTCGAGATCTGGCCGCAGGAATTCTACTACGTCGCCGGTCTTCTCATGATGGCTGGAATTGGGCTGTTCCTGATCACATCGACAGTCGGACGCGCCTGGTGCGGCTATACCTGCCCGCAGACCGTCTGGGTCGATCTGTTCCTGGTGGTCGAGCGTGCGATCGAGGGCGACCGCAATGCCCGCATGAAGCTCGACGCGGCCCCGTGGACGGCGCGCAAGCTGGCGCTGCGGGCGAGCAAGCATGCCATTTGGCTGCTCATCGCGGCCGCCACGGGCGGCGCCTGGATCTTCTATTTCGCCGATGCGCCGACACTGGCACTCGAGGTCTTTCAGGGTACCGGCGCCCCGGTCGCCTATGCGACCATCGGCGTCCTGACGGCGACCACCTACACGTTCGGCGGACTGATGCGCGAGCAGGTCTGCACCTACATGTGTCCGTGGCCGCGCATTCAGGCGGCCATGCTGGACGAGAATTCGCTTACCGTCACCTATAACGACTGGCGCGGCGAGCCGCGCTCGCGTCATGCCAAGAAGGCCGTTGCCGCCGGACAGCCGGTCGGCGACTGCGTGGATTGTAATGCTTGCGTCGCCGTCTGCCCGATGGGCATCGATATCCGCGACGGTCAGCAGCTCGAATGCATCACCTGCGCGCTCTGCATTGACGCCTGCGACAGCATCATGGACAAGCTCGGCAGGGAGCGCGGGCTGATCTCCTACGCGACGCTTTCGGACTACAACACAAACATGGCGCTTGCGACCGCCGGCGGAACCGCCCCGGTAAACCCGGCGCTCGTGCGGACCGCCGACGGCGCCTTCTCAGAAGGGTTGGCACACTTCCACCTGCGCAAGATCTTCCGGCTGCGCACCTACATCTATCTTGCCTCATGGTTGGCGGTGGGGCTGGCCCTCCTCTACTCGCTGCTCACGCGAGAGCGGCTCGAGCTGAACGTGCTGCATGACCGCAACCCGCAATTCGTCACGCTGTCCGACGGTTCGATCCGCAACGGATACACTCTCAAGCTGCTGAACATGATCCCGGAGCCGAGGACGATCGTCGTCAGCCTGCAGGGCTTGCCGGGCGCCGAGATGAGCGCCGTCGGCAACGATCTTGCTGCCGCCACGTCATTTACGACGCTTGTCGAACCCGACCGGCTGAAGGTGCTCAAAGTCTATGTGCGCCAACCGCGGAACAAGATCGACGGCGCTGCAATGAGCTTCAAGTTCCGGATCGCGGATCAGGCCGGCGTCGAGTCCGCCGAATACACGGCAATGTTCAACGCACCGGAGATCGCCAGATGAACACCCCTCCGCAGAAAGTCCGGGAGTTCACCGGCAGGCACATGCTGCTCACCATTGTTGCCTTCTTCGGCGTCGTGATCGGGGTCAACGTGACCATGGCGACGCTGGCCGGCACGAGCTGGACCGGTCTCGTCGTTGAAAACACCTATGTGGCCAGCCAGCAATTCAACGAGAAGGCCAAGGAGGGTCGCGCGCAAGCAGCACTTGGCTGGACGGGCAAGCTGACCATCGCCGCAGGCGAGGTCCGCTACGGCCTGCGCGATGCCGCCGGCAAGCCGGTCCCCATCCACAGCGTCAAGGTGCTGTTTCGTCATCCCGCGTATGAGGCGCAGGATCAGGCCGTCATTCTGTCGGCGGTGTCCGCAAATCCTGATGCATCCCGGGAATTTGCCGCCAGGCATACTCCGAAGGATGGCGTCTGGATCGTCGAGGTCGATGCCGATGCGGGCCTGGCGGCACCCTACCGCGACGTGCGTCGCATCATCATTTCCAAGGGTGCGCTGCAATGAGCTGCTGTGCACCGGGCGCCGAGATGGCATTGGACATAAGCGACGTCGCATCCGTCCCGCCATCGAGCAACGAGATCAAACTGGCCAGCCGTTCCTTGGGCAGTGACATTCACCAGACCGACTTGTCGGTGCCGACGGTCCATTGCGCGGCCTGCATCCGGACGATCGAAACGGCGCTTGCCAAACTGGAAAATGTCGAGAGCGTCCGCGTCAACCTGTCGACGAAACGCGTTTCGATCCGCTGGCATGGAGGCGATGTCCCGCCATTTTTCGCCGGGCTCGGCCGGTTGGGTTACAAAGCGCATCTTTTCGATCCCGAGCTGCACGAGAAAGACCAGACCCTTGCCGGGTTGATCCGCGCCGTCGCGGTCACCGGTTTCGCGGCGGGCAACATCATGCTGCTGTCGGTTTCGGTCTGGTCCGGGGCCGAGGGGCCGACGCGCGATCTGTTTCATTGGGTATCCGCGCTGATCGCCATCCCCGCGCTTGCCTTCGCCGGCGGCATCTATTTCCGCTCGGCGGCGAACGCCCTGCGCCATGGCCGCATGAACATGGACGTGCCGATCGCCGTGGGTGTGTCGCTCGCCTATGCGATGAGCCTCTACGAGACCATAAACCACGGCGCGCACGCCTATTTCGATGCATCGGTGTCGCTGCTCTTCTTCCTGCTGATCGGCCGGACGTTGGACCATATGATGCGGGAGCGTGCTCGGACGGCCGTCAACGGCCTGTCGAGGCTGGCGGCACGGGGCGCCGTTGTCCTGGGCGCTGACGGAGCGCGCGACTACTTGCCGATCGGCGAAATCGAGCCGGGCATGCAGTTGCTCATCGCGGCCGGCGAACGCATACCGGTCGACGGCGACATCCTCGGCGGCAGCTCTGATCTCGACTGCTCGCTGGTTTCCGGCGAAAGCATCCCCGGGACCGCAAGTGTGGGGACACATGTCCAGGCCGGCACGCTCAATCTCACCGGACCGTTGACAATGGAGGCGACCGCCGCCGCCAAGGATTCTTTCCTGGCGGAAATGGTGCGGCTGATGGAGGCCGCCGAGGGCGGCCGGTCGCGCTATCGCAGGATCGCCGACCGCGTCTCCGCGCTCTACGCGCCGGTGGTGCATCTGGCGGCCCTTTTAACGTTCCTTGGCTGGATGGCGGCGTCGGGCGATTGGCACCGGTCGATGACGACCGCGATCGCCGTGCTCATCATCACCTGCCCGTGCGCGCTCGGTCTTGCCGTGCCGATCGTGCAGGTGGTCGCGGCGCGCCGGCTTTTCGAGGCTGGCGTCATGGTCAAGGACGGCTCCGCCATGGAGCGCCTTGCCGCGATCGACAGGGCTGTGTTCGACAAAACAGGAACGCTGACATTGGGACGGCCAAGGCTGGTCAACGCGCCGTCGATCGACCCGGTGATGCTGGCAATCGCAGCGGACATGGCCGCGCATTCGCGTCATCCGTTCTCGCAGGCTATAGCCGCCCATGGCGGGTTTCGCGGTAGGCTCGGGTCCGTGCATGAAGAGCCAGGCTTTGGCATCGAGGCCACCGCTGATGGCAGCACATGGCGGCTGGGAAGGCGCGGATGGGCCGGGTGGAAGGCCCGGACTGGCGCCGAAGGCAAAAAAGGCGGCTATGGCGGGACGGTGCTTTCAAAAGACGGCAGGATCGTCGCAGCCTTCGCCTTCGAGGACACCACGCGTCCCGACGCCAAGGCGGCTGTCGAGAAGCTGAAGGATGCGGGCGTTTCGGTCGAGATGCTCTCCGGCGACACCGCAAAGGCCTGTGGTGAGGTAGCCCGGACGTTGGGCATCTCGAATTTCGTGCCGGCGCTGCTTCCATCCGGAAAGGTGGAGTGGATCGAGACGCTGAGCCGGGCCGGCCACAAGGTGCTGATGGTGGGTGACGGCCTCAACGACACGCCGGCGCTCGGCGCAGCGCATGTCTCGATCGCTCCCGCCACCGCGGCCGATGTCGGACGCAAGGCCGCGGACTTCGTCTTCCTGCGCGACAGCCTGCTGGCGCTCCCTCTAGCCCTCGATATTTCGCGCAAGGCAGGGCGGCTCATCCACCAGAACATCGCCATCGCCATCGTCTATAACGCGTTTGCCGTACCGATCGCCATATCGGGGCATGTGACGCCGCTCATCGCCGCAATCGCGATGTCGGCGTCCTCGCTTGCCGTCATCGCCAACGCGATGCGGCTGCAGGGGGTCGTGAAACCGGCATCGCAGGGTGTCGGCCTGCGCCAGCGCCGCGCCGATCTCAGCGAGGCGGCTCGCTCATGACGACGCTGATCTATCTCATTCCGGTAGCCCTGTTCCTGGGAGCGCTGGGTCTGGGCGGGTTCCTGTGGGCCTTGCGAAGCGGTCAGTACGAAGATCTCGACGGGGCCGCGGAGCGGATCCTCATCGACCGCGACGACCCGCACGAAATGACGTCGCGGTCGAACTGACGCAGGTCAAGGCACGTGCCGCCCTGGCGCTCGATAACGCTCGAAGGGTAAGAATGCATGCAGATTGCATTCTCTTTCTCGGGGCGCCTTGATACGGGTCAAAAGACACCGCGACTTCAGCCGAACGGTTTGCGCGCCGTGGGATGAGTGCTACATCAGCGGCCGCTGCTGTTTCTCAAATCCCGAGACTGTATGTGACCAGTAAAGCGCCAGCCTCAGCCAACGATGAAGTCGAGGCGACTTTGGCAGAACACGAGCTGCTCGCGCTTATGTTCGAGCAGGCCCCGGGCTTCATGACGCTGCTCAGCGAGCCGGGCCACGTCTTCCAACTGACCAATGGCGCCTATCAGCGACTTATTGGCCACAGGGAGGTCATCGGGAAATCGGTACGGGAGGCTTTACCGGAGCTTGCGGGTCAAGGCTTCTTCGAATTGCTGGACCGTGTAAGCGACACCGGGGAGCCCTATGTTGGCCGCGGCGTCAAAGTCGTCCTTCGCAACGCCCAGGACGCACCTGCCGAAGAACGCATCCTGGACTTCGTCTACCAGCCGATCAGAGCCGAGGACGGCCGCATCACGGCGATTTTTGTCCAAGGCACCGATGTCAGCGAGCTGTCGTTTGCCAACGCGGCACTCCAGTTGCGCGAAGACCACCTGCGTTCCATCCTGGCGACGGTGCCCGACGCAATGGTGGTCATCGACGAACGGGGTCTCATACAATCTTTCAGCACGGCGGCTGAAGTCCTGTTCGGCTACAAGTCCAATGAAGTCATCGGCCTGAATGTCAGTTTGCTGATGCCTTCGCCCTATCGGGAGGAGCACGACGCTTATGTGCAGCGTTACCTGACGACCGGAGAGCGCCGCATCATCGGGCTCGGCCGCACGGTGACCGGAATGCGCAAGAATGGCTCGACCTTCCCGATGGAACTTGCCGTCGGCGAGATGCACCCCGGCACCGGCCGTTTCTTTACCGGCTTCTGTCGCGATCTGACCGAACGTCACAGGGCGGAAGCCAGAATCCAGGAGCAGCAGCAGGAGCTCCTGCACATGGCACGGTTTACGGCCCTCGGCGAAATGGCCTCGACGCTGGCACATGAAATCAACCAGCCGTTGACCGCCATCACGAACTATCTGAAGGGAAGCCGCCGGCTCCTCGAAAAAAGCAGGGAAGAAAACGCGGTCATGTTGCGGGACGCTGTCGAGAAGGCGTCCGAGCAGGCTTTGCGGGCGGGGGACGTCATCCGCCACCTGAGGGATTTCGTCGCCCGGGGCGAAAGCGAGCGTCAGGTCGAACGTCTCTCGGCGATTATCGAGGAGGCCTCGTCCCTTGGCCTGGTCGGGGTCAGGGAGGCAGACGTGCGCGTCAGCTACGACCTTGATCCCGCCGCGGAGCTGGTCCTGACCGACCGCATCCAGATCCAGCAGGTTCTGCTCAACCTGATGCGAAATGCGGTGGAGGCGATGCAGGGCGCCCCACGCCGGGAATTGCACGTGGCCACCGCGGCGCGCCATGACGGAATGGTGGAGGTGAGCGTGATCGATACCGGCTCTGGCCTGGCGCCGGAGGTCTCCACCCAGCTTTTCCAGCCTTTCGTCACTACCAAGAAGCAGGGCATGGGTGTCGGCCTGTCTATTTGCCGCACTATCGTCGAATCGCATGGCGGTCATATCTGGGCCGAGGCAATGCCTGCCGGAGGAACCGCGTTCCGTTTCACCTTGCGTGTCGTGGAGAAGGAAGAGGTCGCCGATGACCGGTAGTGCTGATGTGGTGCATGTAGTCGATGACGACGTCGATGTTCGCAAGTCGCTGGGCTTTCTTCTCGCAACGGCCGACTTTGCAGTACGGCTTTACGAGTCGGCGACAGCTTTTTTGGCAACGGTGCCCAAGGATATCGACGGCTGCATTGTCACTGATGTGCGCATGCCCGGCATCGACGGTATCGAACTGCTGCGGCAGCTCAGAAGCCGCGGGCATGCCGTACCCGTCATCGTGATGACGGGACATGCCGACGTGGCGCTCGCCGTGCAGGCAATGAAGGAAGGCGCCGCCGATTTCATCGAGAAACCGTTTGACGACCAGCTGCTCATCGATGCGATCCACTCGGCCCTTGGCAATCGCAGTCATTCCGGTGCCGCGCACCCGCAAACTGCCGAAATCCGGAAGAACCTGTCTACGCTTTCGGAGCGGGAGCGCCAGGTGCTCGACGGCCTTGTCTCGGGCCTTCCGAACAAGACGATCGCCTATGATCTCGGAATCAGCCCGCGCACGGTCGAAATCCATCGCGCCAACGTCATGAGCAAAATGGGCGCCGGCAGCCTGTCGCATCTGGTGCGGATGGCATTGATTGCCGACCCCAAGCATTAGCAGCACAAAGACCTGACGCGCGTTTGGCGATTCTAAGCTGAACCGCTCTCCGGCAAACTGCCGAGCGAATCCGTCTGGTCTTTCCTCGATTTCCATTCACGCCAATGGGTTGGGCGAATATCGACGAGCGCCCCGGTGATGGTGTCCCTCCACCACCCGTCGCGTACTTTTTCGCAGGGGAATACCAGCGCGTGCAAGCCTTCCTGGTCCATGACGGCCAGTTCCAGACTGCGACCAAACGGGGCGGTGGCGATGAGATTCCACATCCGGCGACTGTGACCGTGAGGTGCGTTCTCCGCTTTGATCTGAATCACTTTTCCATTGCCAACTGCCGCAGCCGACCGCACCGAGGGCAGTCGACATATTGACGATGGCGCTGTTGCCCGCCGGCCTTTTGATCGTGATCAAAGGGCGTCCGCCGGGATCCGGCTATTCTGGCTGGCGAAAGTGACGCCGACCTCTTGCCCACGGGAAGCCGACACGAAGCGCCGCTCGCCTCGTGCAGCGACTGGAAACGCCGGTCACGAAAGCCTCGAAGAAACAGCGCCACAGGACTGTTGCAAGGAATTAGGAGGATGCGTCCATGCTGATCCGCACACTCTCAAACTTGGAATGCACCAAGGTGTTGATAGCGGCCCGCCTCGGTCGACTGGCGTGCGCCAATGGCGGCCAGCCTTATGTCGTGCCGTTCTATTACACCTACGCAGACAATCACCTTTATGCGTTCTCCATGCCAGGCAAGAAGATCGACTGGATGCGCGCCAACCCGCTCGTGTCGGTGCAGGTCGATGAACGCGGGACCGGGCGAGGATGGCGGAGCGTTGTTGTCGACGGACGCTACGAGGAACTTCCCGATCGGATTGGATACAAAGTCCAGCGCGACCGCGCCTGGACACTGCTGAGCAAGCACAGCAACTGGTGGGAACCCGGCGCGCTGAAGCCTGGCACGCCTCCGGTCGCGGACGACCTGCCGCATGTTTTCTTCCGCATTTTCGTCACGGACATTTCGGGACGGGAAGCGACCGAGGCCTGATCCTCCAAAACGAACCGTTCTGGCGACAATGATGTCGTAGCGGCCGGCGCCAAAGACGCCACCCGATAAATTCCGGCATCTCCGGATGGCCGAGATTCCTTCCGCCGAGCGCCTCACGGCCAAAACGATAGCTTGCTGAAACGAGGCGGGTGCCTCTTGGCCGAGGCCAGTTGGTAACAGGCCCCTGCTCCGGCGAGATAGGCAAAGCCGAGCATGGCAGCCCAGAGAACAATGATGTCGGTGGTCATGGCCAAAATCCCTTCGTTGCCTGATCCAACCATGACAGAGCGGTTCCGCGGGGACATTGATCCCAATCAAGCCTGTGCCATCGGCAGGCGCTCATCGAATTAGCCCGTCCCACAACTCCAACCCGCATCCGCCGACAACGCCGGCTTTGACCTTGGTCAAGGCGACCGGCGCGACAGACAACTAGGTACTTTCCCTTAGGGACATAACCGAATTTCCGGACCGTGGGATTTAAGCGATTGCTGCGTCACGAATTCACAAGGGACCGCAGCCATGTACGCCCAAGTCAACGCCAAGATCGAACTGAGTTCGTATCTTCCCCGCCAGGGTCTCTCGCACGCCTTCGACGGCGTATCCGCCCAGCCGGTCAGCTACTTCCCTGCGGGTAGGGAAATCTATGCTCAGGGCGAAAAGGCCGGCGCGCTCTACCAGGTCGAGTTCGGCGCAGTGCGCATCTACCGCTTGCTTGCCGATGGCCGCAGGCAGATCAGCGCCTTTCATCTTGCCGGGGAAACATTCGGCTTCGAGGGAGACACCACGCATCATTTCTTCGCCGAAGCGATCAACGCGACCGGCGTCCGCGTCTATCGCATTGCCTCTGCAGCCGATATGTCCCGCCAGCTTCTGCCTTTGGCGCTGAAGGGATTGACGAGGGCGCAGGAACATCTCCTGGTCCTCGGCCGCCAAAATGCCATCGAACGCGTCGCGGCCTTCTTGGTCGACATGGTGGAAAGGCAGGGCGGCCTGCGGCAGGTCGATCTGCCAATGTCCCGGATCGATATCGGCGACTATCTCGGCCTCACCATCGAAACCGTGTCGCGGGTGTTCACTAGGCTGAAGGAAAAAGGTGTCATCAGGCTGCTCAGCCTGCGTAGCATTGAAATCGTCAAGCACGATGCCCTGCGCGATATGAGCGAGTGAACCGTGGAGCTAAACCATGAAACTGCCGACGGGTTGTCAAGAAAGCGGCCTCCATGCTGAGCATCGTGTCTCCAGCAAAATATTGCCCGGAAGACGCGGGCTGGAGATCTGAAACGACGCGGTCGGTGACTCGGTTGAGTCAGGGATCCGTTCGGTCTTCGAACCCGACCAGGATCGCCGCGATATCGTCCGATTGCGGGCCGCCGGCTTCGAACGTCCGTACCTGCGTCAGCAGTCGATGCAGGAGCGGTCCCTTGCGTTGGTCGCCATGAGCGATCAAGGTCGCCACCCTGTCATCCCCGAACATCCTTTGTGAAGGATCCATGGCCTCCGTGATGCCGTCGGTGACGATCAGAAGTTCATCGCCCACCCGAAGTTCGACGGTGGCGGATTCATACGTTTCGTCTTCCATAACGCCGAGCGGCATGCCGCCGGCGGCCTCCAGGCGCTCGACGGTCCCATCGGCCCGCCGCAGAAACGGCGGCACGTGACCTGCGCGGACATAGGTCAGGCGGTTCGTGGTCCCGTCATAGGCGGCGATCAGCAAGGTTACGAACATCAGGTTCGAGTTGCCTTGCGACAGCGCCACGTTGACGAACTGCACGGCCTGCTCCGGATTTCGAAAAAGCGACGAAGCATCCGGCCGCGCCGCAATGCCTCTGAACAGGGCGGGTCCTTGCCATCATCAGCGCCGCGCCGGCGCCCTTGTCCGAGACGTCGCCCAGCACGAGGATGAGGAGGTCGTTGTCGATGCGGAAGTGATCGACCAGGTCGCCGCCGACTTCCCTGGCCGGCTCAAGGATGACGTGCACAGTCAAGGCATGATCGCCGATCAGGCCACGGAAGGTCGCCGGCGCCAGCGCAAGCTGCAGCGTGCGCGCTTCCTCGAGCTCGATCTGTTTGCGGCGCAACTCCTCGCGAACGGCGGCATGGGCGACGACCAGTTCCTGCTGGGCTTCCATCAGCGCCGCATTGGTCGCTTCAAGGCGCCGGTTGAGCAGCGCTTCCTTCTCCTGCAGCAGCGTCACGTCATACGCCTTCTGCTGCATGCGGCGGGCTGCGTCGCGGCTGGCCGTCACATCGAGCAGGATCACCCACACGCTGCCGTCGTCGAGATGGAAATGGAAATCGGCCGCACGGCCATTGTCCAGTTCTACCGAAGGGAAAAGATAGGGCGTCTCGGCCAGCGGCAGCAATCCTTCCAGGAAAAAGACCTGGTCGATGGCCGGCTCGCCGAGCCGCAGGTCCGCCAACCCGTAGTGATCGAGATGCCCGCCGGCATTGATCAGGTTGAGCGCGGAATCAACCTCGAGATAGGCGGCCGCCCGCTCCTGGAAGGTCAGTTCCGGCAGCCGCAGGGCCACGCTATGGGGCAGCTCTTCCATGCCTTAGCTCGTCACACGGACGGCGAGGTCCCGGAAAGCCTCCTCGACGCCTTCGCCGGTTCGCGCGCTGCTCGATCGAACCCATAAGCCATTCTTGCGGAGTTTGGCGACGTCGTCGTCGCCAATCACCCACTGGTCCGTGAGATCGTTCTTGTTGAGCAGCAGCGCAAACGGCAGGGAACCGAATTCCGCTTCGACTCGCTGCTGGATCGACAACGCGACATCGAGTGTCGAGCGGCGCGTCCCGTCGGCCACCAGCAGATAGCCCGAGGCGCCGCGCAGATAGCTCAGGCGCAACGAGGCCAGGTCGTCCTCGCCCGCCAGGTCCCAAAGGATCAGGTTCACCGTGCGGCCATCGAGGTCCACCGTCTTCTTGTCGATCTTGACGCCGACCGTCGTGAGGTAGGTATCGGAGAAGACGCTGCTGACGAAGCGCCTGACGAGGCTGGTCTTGCCGACCGAGAAGCCGCCAAGCATGCACAGTTTCTTTTGCAGGGAAGCATTCATGGCTATTCGTCGATCCCTAAACTGAATGAAACGCGGCGGTTGGCCGACCGCGCCGCGTCGGAAGTCTCTTCCTGCAGCGGTTCGAGCGCGCCGGCACCGCGCACCGCAAGCAGATCCGGATTGACGCCGCGCTTCTTCAGCAGCGCCCGCACCACCTCAGCCCGCGCCACGCTCAGCGAAAGATTGGAGGTGCCCTGGCCGGCGGAATCGGCATGCCCGATCAAGGTAACCCTGGTGCTCACACCCATCGAGGAGGATAACGATGCCACTTGCTTGATGTCCTCGGCCTGCGCGTCGAGGACTGCGTCCTGGCCCGCCCCCGGCAACGAGCCACCGGCATCGAAGTGGATGCTGCGAGCCTGGATTTTATCGCGCAGATCGCCGATCGCCCCCTCGTACAGATCACGCACCGCACTGAGATCAAGAACGGAGGGACCCGACGGCAGCATGCGGCCAGCCAGACGCGCACGCTCGAGCCAACGCGGCGAGGCCGATCCTTCCGCAACGATACGGCCGTCGTCGACCCTGAGCGTCACGGTCGGCGGCAGGTCGAGCGAGGCCTGCAGCCGCTTCAGGACGAATTGCGGATCCAGCGCCTGATAGGGGGACCAGCGGCTGACCACCTGGGCAGGATCGACCTTTGCCTCGCTGAGCAGCAATTCCGGATCGACAGCGAGCGGGTCGCGCAGGCCGGTGATGAAGTACTTGCCGTCGCGCCGGCCCGTCTCGGTGATGACGACACCGGGTTCGGCGCGAAGCCAGCGGACGTAGCCTGCCCAGAGCCGCGCCCCCGCTTCTTCGGTGTCATGCAGCTGGGAGACATCGAAGACAAGCGCGCCTGTCGGCAACATCCGGGCGGCCTCGCGCGCACGCTCGAGCCATGCCGTCGAAGCCGATCCATGCGCGACAATGCGGTCGCCCTCGAGCGCGAGCCCCACCGTCGGTGGCGGATCGAGGGATGCCTGGAGCCGCGCCAGGACGAATTGCGGCTGCATGGCTTCGTATGGCGCCCACCGGCTGATGACACTTTGCGAATCGATCCCGATCTGGCGCAACACCATTTGCGGATCAGGCGCCAGCGGGTCGCGCAGACCGGAAACCACATATTTGCCGTCGCGCCGGCCCGCTTCGGTGACGACGATGCCGGGCTCGGCCTGCAATTGCGCGATATAGGTCTGCCAGAGCCGATCGCGATCCCAGGATCGGGAGATGAACGCTCCTGCCAGCATCAGCACCACCGCCAGCCAGGCCACGATCATCACCCGGCTGAAATTGGCCCGTGGTGGCGCCGGCTGCCGCAGCGCCACACATTGGCGCAATTCGGCCTCGACCTCGGCGAAACCGTCGCTGTCGCCGTCGAAGCTTTCCAGCGCCTGGTGGCGCTCGGCGTGGATGCGGGACAGCGCATGGCGCAGCGTTTCGTACAATTGCTCCGGCGGATCGCCGCGGATCACCGCCACCAGCATGGCGAACGGGCCCGGTTCGCACCACAGCCTGAGTTCCCCCAGCCGCGCTGCGTCAAGCCCTTGCTTCTCCGCGCCGAAGGAATCGCGCACGAAATCCTGGATGGCGACCAGCATCGAGGAGACCAGTTGCGGATCCTGGCTGGCCGCATTCTCGGCCGCGGCGTGGCAGATCAGCAGCCCGGTATGGCCGTGGATCAGAAAGACATGCTCGACCTGATAGACGAGCGAGTGCTTGAGCACGACCTCGGCGAAGGAAACGCCGGTGCGCCAGGCTTCCCAGCGCCATTTGAGCCCGCGCCAGGTGAGGCTGTATTTCAATGTCTGATTGAGCGACTGGAAGGTCGCGGCGATCGTCTCGCGGATCGACTTGCCGATCGTCGGCACGATCACTGGATAAAGGATGTCGACGAGCGTTCGCGGATTGTTGCGGATCGAACGCTCCGTGGCCTTCTCCATGGCAGGCGCCAGGACCTGTCCGAGCCGAGGATCGGCGGTTGCCTCGGCAATGGCGGTCGGCAGGACGCGGCCAACCGCTGCCGCCAGCTTTTCGGGATCCTCCAGCACGTCCTGCAGCCGCGACAGCACCTCGATCTCGCGGCCGACCAGCAGCGTCCTGAGCTGCTCCAGCCGCAGATCGCTGGCGTGGATGCCGTTCCGCTCGGCGCGGAGCTCCGGCCGCAGGTCATGGGCGATTTCGAGCAGGAGCCCCGCCAGCACCTTGCGATCCATCCCGGGCTCGTCCGGGATGGGAAAAGGCCTTTCAACGGCTGGCGATGCACTCACCACGAGAGCAGATCAACTGGCCGGCCAGCCGCGAAATGGCTCAGCTCCGCTCTTGCCGATGCCCTTCTGCCCCATATCCTGGCTGAGGGCCTTGGCGACCTCGACGAAAAGTCCGGCAAGCAAATTGCGGTCCGTCTTCACATTGCTCAGCTCGGAGAACATCTTCTCGATCGCGTGCTGGAGGTCCTCGTTCTTGCGCTTGATATCCTCGCGCAGCGCATGCGCTTCTTGCGTCAGGCGGTCGGCTATGTCCCGTTCGAGCTGGCTCAATTGGTCCGACACCGAGCGCAGCCGCTTCTCCAGGGCCTGATTTTGCTCGCGCAGCGTCCGATCGATGTCCTTATCCGCCTCGGCACGAGAATCCTTCTCCTCGCGCAGCTGGCTGGCAATCGAATCCACCTGTTTTTTCGCATTCGATTCGAATGCGCTGAGATTGCGTGACGTTTCCGTCTCGACGTCCTTGAAACGCTGGAGAAACCGTTCCTCCAGCTTGGTGAACCGCTTGTCGTAGTCCTGCATCTGATTGCCGAACAGCAGGTCGCGGATCTTGTCCACCCCCACCGCTTCGCCCCCGAGAAGCGAGCCGTTGGCCGCCTCTGCGAGCGCTCCGGAATCAATCGCCTCAGCACCGGGTTGAGCGTTTGATTGTATTGATTTCACAGCCATTCTGCACCTCCGCACTTATTTGACGCTTGTTATACGAAGGTTTTGCGAAGGTTTGCTGAAATAGAGCTGCCCATCACATGACACTCGCTGCCCGCGACCTCTGCACGCTCCGGCAGCCGGTCACCGGGCATGTGCCCGACGTCGTCTTCGCCCGCAAGCCGGAGACCGTTATTGCCGCGCTGTGGCCGCTTGCCGCCAACTCAAAAGGATCAGGCTGGGCGCACCTCGTCTGTCTCCCGGCCATTGACCTTCCCTGCAGGCAGTTTTTGAACGGCGTTCATTTCTCGCTTGAACGCTGTTCAAAATATGCTATGTTCACTCGTGAACGATGTTCATCTGGAGGAAAACAGAATGCTGAAGGCAGATTTTGCGCTTGTGCGCGGCGACCGTTTCCTGCCTGAAACGGGCCGCCGCCCGGCCAACTTAACCCTGAAACGCAAGGATCATATCGACGGTCCGCAACAGCTGCGGCCTCAAGATACCAAAAGGTCGTGGAATACATTCGTCATGGCCTGTTTTGCCCCCTGAAGGATGTCAGTCGTAGTAACGAAATGTAACCGGGTTGCCGATACAATAACCCCCAAGCCGCGCAAGCAACCGCTGATCCGTCCAGCCCGGATTGATTAACGATCTTGCCAATGGAAAGCGCCATGAACAATCACCTGATGACATCGCGGCGCTTTGCGCCCCTCTTCTGGACGCAATTCCTGTCCGCCTTCAATGACAATTTCCTGAAGAACACGCTGGTGTTCCTCATTCTCTTCACGCTTGCGGCCGATCAGGCAGCGTCGCTGGTGACCCTGGCGGGCGCTGTTTTCATGGCCCCCTTCCTGCTGCTTTCGGCGCTTGGCGGCGAGATCGCCGACCGCTTCGACAAGGCGCTCATCGCCCGCCGGCTGAAATTCACCGAGATCGCCGCCGCTGCCGTCGCCGTGGTCGGTATCGCGCTGTCGTCGATACCGGTGCTGATGACGGCGCTGCTCATGTTCGGCATCATCTCGGCGCTGTTCGGGCCGATCAAATACGGCATCCTGCCGGATCACCTCGAACGCAAGGAACTGCCCAAAGCCAACGCCTGGATCGAATCGGCCACCTTTGCCGCGATCCTCGGCGGCACCATCGCCGGCGGCGTCGTTTCCGCCGACGGCATCGGCGTCGCGGTCTTCGGGCCGATCATGATGGCGCTCGCCGTCGGCTGCTGGTTCGTCAGCCGCTACATCCCGTCCACCGGTTCGGCGGCTCCAAACCTCATCATCGACAGGAACATCTTCCGCTCGACCTGGCGTCAGGTCAGCGAATTGCGCACCGACACGCGCATCTGGCGCGCCGGACTGATGACCTCCTGGTTCTGGCTGGTCGGGGCCATCGTGCTTTCGATCCTGCCTGCGCTGATCAAGGATTCGCTGGGCGGCAACGAAATCGCGGTCACCGCCTATCTCGCGGTCTTTGCCGTCTCGATCGCCATCGGTTCCGCCATTGCCGCATGGATGTCGCAGGGACGCATGGTGCTCTTGCCGGCGCCGTTCGGCACGGCACTGCTCGCGCTGTTCGGCCTTGACCTCGCCTGGGCCATCTGGAGCATGCAGCCTTCGCCCCGGGCCGAAACCCTGGCGGCGTTCTTCGCCGGGCCGAACACCATCCGGGTTGCATTCGACCTCGCCGGCATGGCCATTGCAGGCGCCTTCCTTGTGGTGCCGACCTTCGCCGCCGTACAGGCCTGGTCGCCGGAGGAGCGCCGCGCCCGCGTCGTCGCCGCCGTCAGCATCGTCAACGCCGGCTTCATGACGGTGGGCGGCATCCTCGTCGCCGCCATCCAGGCAGCCGGCGTCTCCATTGCCGGCATCCTGTTCGGCCTCGTCATGTTCAACGCCATCGCCGCCTGGCTGATGCTCAAATACCTGCCGACGAACCCCTTCCGCGATTTCGTCTCCATCCTGTTCCGCGCCTTCCTTCGCCTGGAAGTGGTGGGACTGGAGAACCTCAAGGCGGCCGGCAAGGCACCCATTCTGGCGCTCAACCATGTCAGCTTCCTCGACGGCCCGCTGGCGCTGACGCTGACCGACGAGGAGCCGGTCTTCGCCATCGATTACACGATCGCCAAGGCCTGGTGGGTGAAGCCGTTCCTGAAACTCACGCGCGCCTTGCCGCTCAATCCGGCCAAGCCGATGTCGACCCGCACGCTGATCAAGACCGTGCAGGGCGGCGATCCGCTGGTCATCTTCCCGGAAGGCCGCCTCACCGTGACCGGCAGCCTGATGAAGGTCTATGACGGCGCCGCCATGGTCGCCGACAAGACCGGCTCGATGGTCGTGCCGGTGCGCATCGACGGGCTGGAAAAGAGCCCGTTCTCGCGGCTGACCGCGCAGCATGTGCGCCGGCGCCTGTTCCCGAAGGTCAAGGTGACCATCCTGGAGCCGGTGAAGCTCGACGTCCCGCAGGATCTCAAAGGCCGCCGGCGTCGCATCGCGGCGGGCGAGGCGCTGTATGAGGTCATGTCGGATCTCGTCTTCCGCACCCAGGATATCGACAAGACGGTGCTGGAAAAGATCATCGAGACGGCCAACGAGCGCGGCATGAAGAAGCTTGCCGTCGAGGACCCGGTCACCGGTTCGCTGAGCTATGGCAAGCTGCTCACCGCGGCCGCCATCCTCGGCGAGAAGTTCAAGACACTTTATGCCGATCAGCAGACGCTGGGCATCATGCTGCCCAATGCCAACGGCTCCTGCGCCACCCTGCTCGGCGTCATGTCGGCCGGCAAGGTGCCGGCGATGATCAACTTCACCGCCGGCGCCGCGAACATCCTTTCGGCTTGCAAGGCGGCCGAAGTGCGCACGGTGCTCACATCCCGCGCCTTTGTCGAGCAGGCAAAGCTCGGCGCGGTCATCGAGGAAATCGGCCGCTCGGTCGACATCGTCTGGCTCGACGACCTCAGGGCCACCATCGGCCTCAAGGACAAGCTGCTCGGGCTGTTGCGCAAGTCGACGCCGCGGGTCGCGCGCAAGGCCGACGATCCGGCGGCGATCCTGTTCACATCGGGTTCGGAAGGCACGCCCAAGGGCGTGGTGCTCACCCACCGCAACATTCTCGCCAACGCCGCCCAGGCCGCCTCGCGCATCGACTTCCACGCGGGCGACAAGGTGTTCAACGTTCTGCCGATCTTCCACTCCTTCGGCATGACGGCGGGCACGGTGCTGCCGCTGATCTCGGGCGTGCCGGTGTTCTTCTATCCCTCGCCGCTGCACTACCGCATCGTCCCGGAACTGATCTATGTATCGAATGCCACGATCGTCTTCGGCACCGATACCTTCCTCAGCGGCTATGCGCGCACGGCGCACCCCTACGACTTCCGCTCGGTGCGCTACTGCTTTGCCGGCGCCGAACCGGTCAAGGCCGCGACGCGCACGGCCTATATGGAGAAGTTCGGCCTGCGCATCCTCGAGGGCTATGGCGTGACCGAAACGGCGCCGGTGATCGCCATCAACACGCCGATGTACAGCAAGTCGGGCAGCGTCGGCAAAATCATGCCCGGCATGGAGTATCGACTGGAGCCGGTGCCCGGCGTCGAGGAAGGCGGACGGCTGTTCGTGCGCGGTCCCAATGTCATGGCGGGCTATCTGCGCGCCGAAAAGCCAGGCGTGCTGGAACCGCTGCAAGACGGCTGGCACGACACCGGCGACGTCGTCACCGTCGACGGGGCGGGCTTCATCACCATCCGCGGCCGCGCCAAGCGCTTCGCCAAGATCGGCGGCGAGATGATCTCGCTGGCCGCGGTCGAGGCGCTGGCAGGCGAATTGTGGAAAGGATCGCTGTCGGCCGTCGCTTCCGTGCCGGATGCGCGCAAGGGTGAGAAGCTGATCCTCATCACCGAGGCCCCCCGCGCCACACGCGCGGAATTTCTGAGTTTCGCCAAGGCGAATGGCGCCATGGACCTGATGGTGCCGGCCGAAGTGCGCGTCGTGCAGAAAGTGCCGGTCCTCGGCTCCGGCAAGCTCGACTTCGCCGGCGTGACCAGGATGGTGCGCAGCGAAGAAGATATGAAGATCGAAGCAGCTTGATCGGAATGAAGGAGAAGGCAGGTTGCCGTCTCAACCCGCAGCGAAGCGGGTGCCGCCAGGACAGCGGCATCCGCTCCTCTATGATGCGCTAACCGATCTGGCGTCAGCCAGGGCTCCCCGCCGCCGGATTGGCGATGACCGCCGCCCGGAAGCGGGCGACGAAATCGTCCAGCGCCGGCCGCTCGGCATCCGAGATCGCCCAGTAGGAGAAGGCGCCGTCGGTCCAGTGGACAAGCAGGAAGCCGCCCGCCTCAAGATCCGCCGCCACCGGCACGGATTTGGCTCCGCTCTGCTGAGGCGCCGCCACCAGGCTGATCAGATGCTCGTGGTGGCGGTAGACCAGCGCCGGCATCGGCCTGTCGCCGATCACCTCGACCCGCCCGCCGAGCAGTGCGTAGCCGTCCTTGGCCATGTCGGGCGCCGGCGGCGACACGCCGATGCGGCCGTCGAGCCATGGCTTCACCGTATGGCGGTCGGACGAGACGATGTCGACCGGCGTTGCCGCGAGCAGGCTACGGCGATGGCCGTTGGCGATGGCCACGGCGAAGCTGTCGGACCCGTTGTCCGCCGTCGTCAGCCACTGCGTCGCGCCGCTGGCCAGAAAGGCCGTGAGCACGATCGATGCCGCCATCTGGCGCCAGTCGAAGGAGCCGAAGCGGCGCGCCGAGGCGCGTGGCCGCATCTCGATCACTTCGCCCTGTCGTTGTGGCGGCTGCGCGAACGGCTCTACCTTGACGGCTTCGGCCTGCGCGGCCTCCGCCTCATCGGTCTTTCTTGTTTCGGCGATGGCCGCGATGCGCGCCAGAAAATCGTCGCTGACGGCTGGGCGCGGCAGGCTGGCGACGGCCGTCTGCAGCGCGACGAGGCGCGCATGCTCGGCGGCGAGTTCGGGCTCGGCGGCGATGCGCCGTTCGACGGCAAGCGCCGCCGCGGCATCGAGCTCGCCATCGACAAGGGCGTGGATCATCAGCTTCATATCCTGCGGGTCCTCGGGCAATCCGTCGTCACGCGGGCTCATGGCGCCCTCCAATATCTGCCATCAACAGGCCGCGCGCTCGCGCCAGCCGCGACATGACCGTGCCTTGCGGCACGCCGAGCATGGCCGCGATCTCGCGGTAGCTGAGGCCGTTTATGTCACGCAGCACCAGCGTCTCGCGAAACGGCTGCGGCAATTTTGCGATGGCCGCTTCCACCGCCGCCGAGTTCGCCTTGGCGATCAGCGCCGCCTCCGGGCTGTCGGCATCGTTGTCCGGCGGCGGCGACACATCGTCGAGATCGGCGAGGTCGCCGACAGAAACCACGCTGCGCGGACGGTTGCGTGCCATCCAGGTGTAGGAGGCGTTGCGCACGATGGTCAGCAGCCAGGCGCGGGCATTGCCGCCGGCAAAGCCGGCAATGCCGGCATGCGCCTTCAGGCAGGCCTCCTGCACCACGTCCTCGGCATCGGCGGGGTTGCCGGTCAGCCAGCGGGCAAGCGACAGCGCATCGCCGAGATGCGGCAGCACCACTTCGGCAAAACGCGCGGCCAGGATCTTTTCGCTCAACACCGTTCCACCGTCAGGCGCTCCCGCCAGGGGTCTGCCGCCACCCTCAACGGGTGGCGGTGATCTGCTCGTGCGGGTGAAGACCGCAATCATAGGCGGAGCCGCCTGCTTTGAGGGAGGTGAAGGCATTGGTGTCACCGGTGTCAAGCGCCTCGGAAGGAAACGGCGCATCGCTGGCCGCGACGCCATACGGGATATCGCCGTCATGGTTGTAAATCTCGATGGTTGCGGTGTGCACGGGGGTCAGGCTGGACGCAGCGACTGCGCGCGCCCTCCGGCCATGCCTTTTGCAGCACGGCGGCTAGGGCCTGCCGATCCCCTGCAGGCTTCTTCTTTGTCGTGAAGGGTCATGCCGATCTCCTGCAACGCCGCAAATGGCGCATGCCTGGAAGACCAGCCGGCTCATCGGTTTATTCCCGGATGATCCAATTTTTTCCATTGCCCCAAAATGATCGAGTCGCGGCCGAGATTACAATGCCAGCGGGATCAGCCCGGCCAGCGACGATCCCGCTAGCGTCGGCAGCACCTTTCACACTTGCCAGATCAGCGATTTCGGCTTCGTTTCTTGGATGAGGATTCATTCGGAATTGCTATTCGCTATACGGCTCCCGTGGCGAAACCGTAGAGCAGTCCAAGAACTGAGCAGACGGCCAACACTGGCAGCATGCCGATCTTGAAGCGGAATACGGCCAGCAATGCGCCCAGTGTCAGGACCAGCGAGGGGACGTTGATGGAACTCAGTACCGGCACGTCGACGCTCATGCCGAGTCCGTGCCTTTCTTGCAGTTGGCTAAACAGTACGTGGAGCGCAAACCAAACCGCCAGGTTCAGGATCACGCCGACGACGGCCGCGGTGATCGTCGCGAGTGCGGCCGACAACGCCTTGTTGCTTCGCAATTTCTCTATGTAAGGAGCGCCAAGGAATATCCAGAGAAAGCACGGCGTGAAGGTGACCCACGTCGTCAAGAGGCCACCCAAGGTGGCGGCGACGAGGGGATTGAGCGTGCCGGGCGCGCGAAAGGCACCCATAAAACCGACGAACTGTGTAACCATGATCAGCGGGCCTGGCGTGGTCTCGGCCATACCCAGGCCGTCGAGCATCTCGCCGGGTTTAAGCCAGCCATAGGTCGTGACCGCCTGCTGCGCGACATAAGCCAGCACCGCATAGGCACCGCCAAAGGTCACCACCGCCATTTTCGAGAAGAAGACCGCGATGTCGGTAAAGACATTGCCGGTCCCGAAAAATGCCAACAGGCCGAGGACGGGCGCGAACCAAAGCACGAGAAATATGGCGGCGACCTTGAGCGACCAGCCGACCGTCGGCCGCGCGTGATCCGGGATACCCTCACCCAAAGCCGTGTCGGCATCCGTAACCTGTTTGCCTCCGACCTTGCCATGCCCATTACCGGCCATGAACGGCGCCAGTCCCGACCGCCCACCGATATAGCCAATCACCGCCGCTGTAAGGATGATAAGCGGGAACGGTGCGTGGAAGAAGAAGATCGCGATAAAAGCAGCGGCGGCGAGCAACACCATGACGTTGTTCCTGAGCGCACGCTTGCCGACCCGCACCACTGCCTCAAGCACGATGGCAAGCACGGCGGCTTTCAAGCCGAAGAAAAGGGCCTGGACCGCGCCGACATTGCCGAAGATCGCGTAGATCCAGCTCAACGCCATGATGGCGACGACGCCGGGCAGCACGAACAGGACGCCGGCGACGAGCCCGCCCTTGGTCTTGTGCAGCAGCCAACCGATATAGATCGCGAGCTGCTGGGCTTCGGGACCCGGCAGCAGCATGCAATAGTTCAGCGCATGCAGGAACCGCGTCTCCCCGATCCAGCGCTTTTCCTCAACGAGGATGCGGTGCATCACCGCAATCTGTCCGGCCGGACCGCCAAAACTCAGTGCCGCGACTCGCGCCCATACGCGGACGGCTTCGCCGAACGAGATGCCATGCTCGGATGCGCCGGAAGGCCTTGCCGCCTCGATGCTCTGGGCCTTGTTCATCGGCTTGTCCTTAAATTCGTTACCCGCGCTTGTTGCGGAAATATTGATAAAGGTTGTCGAAGACGGGAGTGCCCTGGGCGACGCGTTGTCCGTCGTCCTGATTGGCCATTGCGATGCCGGCGATCAGACTGGCAATGCCTGCTGCCTCTTCGTGTGCGAACTTGGCGTCCTTCAGGTCGATGTCATGGACGATCTCCCCGATCGCCTGCAGGGCAGGATCGGTGAGGCCGGCACGAGCCAGCAACACTTCGAAGCTGCACCGGTCGCCCTCATGGGTGAACTCACCTTCGAACATGTCGAAACGCAATTCACCCGGATTCGGGACGTAGCCCTTGCCCGGCACGAAGCGGATGACAGCCTCGGGATCAATAAACCGGCGGATCAGCCAACTGCAGGCGATGCGATCGACATAAACACCTTTGCGTGTGACCCATGTCCGCCCCTTGAGTGCGGCAAGCGTTTCGACAGCGGTCTTGGCCGGCTCTTCGGTCATTTTCTTATCCTCCGCCAATCGAGCCTCAAGTCCTGTAATCAGACCCTCCACCAGCAGGCGGCTGTTGGCGCCGAAAAAATCGATGGCAACGACATCGGCGAGCCTTTTGCGCAGCCGGCCGATCTGCGTACGTGCCTCGGCCCGTTGCTCAGGTGACGTCACCGCTTCGAGCTTGGCGCCAAGGGTCCGCAAATCCTTGGCAATCTCCTCGTAATCTTCGTCGCGCGCGGCATCGAACAGCGCCCGGGCCTGAGTATCGGACAGACCGTCGATCAGGCGCGCTTCGCACAACATGGCCTCACCACCGCCTTCGGCGATCTCTTTGAGGAGCCATTCGAAATCCTCCTGGGTCTCGGCATTCGAAGGCAGCGCATAGACGGTGCTCTTCACGGCCACCGCACCGATGCCTTGCAGTCGCCGCCATATCTTGACCCGGAAGTAAGCCGGCTTGCTTGGCAGCTGGTGGATCAGGAGCAGCCAGCGGTGCTCCGTTGATGTTCCGCCATCGTTCATGGAGAGACCGTATCACCAAAGATTGAAAAAGCAACACTTGTATCAAATCTGCTTTGGACGTAGCGTTCGCCTCGGGTCGTATATCGCTTAACGAGGGTCCCATGCCGCACCAAATCATGCCGCTGCCCTTCAAGCCACCTCGCCTCGAAGGACTCTCCGAGCGGCTGTTGGCAAGTCATTACGAAAATAACTACGGAGGCGCGGTGCGGCGGCTGAATGCGATCGAGCACCGTCTCGACGGGCTCGATTGGAGTGCGGCTCCCGTCTTCGACATTAATGGATTGAAACGGGAGGAGTTGGTAGCAGCCAACTCGGCGATCCTGCATGAGATCTATTTCGACGGCCTGGGCGGCTCGGGTGACGCGACCGGCGATCTGGCCGCCATGTTGGAGCGCGACTTTGGCAGCGTCGCCGGCTGGCGCACCCAGTTCACGGCCTGCGCCAAGGCCCAGGCAGGCGGCTCTGGCTGGACGCTGCTCACCTGGTCCGAGCGTCACGATCGATTGACGATCCAATGGGCCGCGGATCACACGAATTGTCTGGTTGGGGGTGTGCCAATCCTGGCGCTCGACATGTATGAGCATGCCTATCACCTCGATTTCGGCGCCAAGGCGGGCGCCTATGTCGACGCCTTCATGAAGAATATCCATTGGGAGCGCGTCGGCGCACGCTGCCGACGCGCGCTCGGGCAGCAAGGTGACGGGACAAATCCTGCCCACACCGCAAACGGCTATGCCGTCGCCCCCGAAGACCTTCGCAGCCGCATCGAGCGCCATGAGGATATTGTTCTACTCGATGTCTGCCTCGCCGAGGATTTGGCGAAGCGCACCGATATGCTTCCTGGCGCGCTGATCCGCACTCCGGATACGATTGCTGATTGGGCCGGCGAGTTGCCGAAGGGCAAACCGATCGTCGTCTATTGCGTTTATGGCTTCCAGGTCAGCGGCGATGCCGTCGCCGACCTTCGCCGTCGTGGCTTCGATGCGCTCATGCTTTCCGGGGGCATCGCCGCGTGGCACGCCATAGGCGCGCCAACCGTCCCGCTCACTCATCAAGGGAGATAAGATCATGAAATGGGTCACGCGCGAACGTCCGGTCATCGACCGTATTGCCTGTCCCTGGTTGATCGCCCGGTTCATCGACAAGGAACCAGAATTCCTGTTCGTACCGCCCACCGAGGTTATGCGGATTGCAAAAGAGACCGGGGCAACGCCGTACGACGTGCCAGGGGTCGAATTTACGCATATTGGCGAAGGTTGCAGCTTTGACACCTTCGTCTCGAAATACGGTCTCGATAGTGATCCGGCGATCGTAACGATTGCCGAGATCGTTCGCGGTGCCGATACCGATCGACATGATCTCACCCCACAATCGGCCGGGTTGCTGGCGATCTCCATGGGTCTGCGAGACGTGACGCCCGACGACCACGAGGTCCTTAAGCACGGCTTCGTCATCTATGACGCCCTCTACGCCTGGGCTTCACGGCGCAAGTCAGAGACGCATAGCTGGCCGCCGGCAATGAAGCCGACTGCCGCATAAAGAAGACGACACCTGGAGGCCTGCAGGCTGAAACTGTTCCTATGGGTCGGAATGAGGCGGAGTTCGCGACCTGACGCTATCTGGGGGGCAACAACCCGGAGAAATGTCATGTATGCAAAAATTCTGACCAGTATCGTGTTGATGCTGACCTTTACGCCCCCAGCGCATGCCGCCGACTGGAAGGCGGTTGCCGAGGCGCTGGGCAAATCTGGCACGGAAATGCCCGGCGGGGTCTATCGCGTTGGACTTCCTCGAACGGACCTCAAAGTCACCCTCGACGGCGTTGGGTTAAAGCCCGGGTTCGCTCTTGGCGGCTGGGTAGCGTTTGAGCCGATGGGCGGCCAAGCCATGGTCATGGGCGACCTTGTGTTGACGCAGGACGAAGTCAGTCCGGTGATGAAGGAGTTCGTGCAACAGGGGTTGGAAATCACCGCGCTTCACAACCATCTGCTCCGCACCGAACCCGGCACGCTCTATATGCACGTGTGGGGACAAGGTGATCCACTGGCGCTCGCCAAGGCGCTGCATGCAGGCTTGGCACTCAGCAAGACGCCTCTCGGGGACGCTACGGCGTCCACGCCGCAACCCGCATCGCCGGCGGCTGGCCTAGACACAGCCGCCATTGATAAGATCATGGGATTCAAGGGCAAGGACAGCAACGGCGTTTATCAATTCGGCATTCCGCGTGCTGAACCGATCAAAGAGGACGGCATGGAGATTCCGGCCGCCATGGGCTCCGCGATCGCCATCAACTTCCAGCCGACCGGCGATGGCAAGGCCGCGATAACCGGCGACTTCGTTCTGACGGCAAAGGAAGTCAATCCCGTGATCAAGGCCATGCGGGACAACGGCATCGAGGTCACGGCCTTGCATAGCCACATGCTGAACGAGGAGCCTCGAGTGTTCTTCATGCATTTCTGGGCCAATGATGACGTGCAGAAACTTGCTCGGGGTCTTAGGGCCGCGTTGGATCAGGTCGACGTCCGAAAAAGTTGATGGTCGTTTGTGATGGCAGTCGTCACACCGCCGGAACGACCCGCGGCAGCAAGCGTGACTTCAGTCCCGAGAAGTCTCGCCGCGGCCGCGAGTCCGGCCATCGCTGGCGAGCTGTTCGAAACCGGCTGTGCGCCGTGAAGCCGATCAGCGCATGAATATTTCGTGGACGGCAACTGCGGCGAGGACGGCACCGGCAATCCCTTCGACCGACCAGGTAACGGACGCCAGAGCCCTTGGGTATGACTGGAGCAAATGCAGAAGCTGTCGACGGAAAAAGACCGCAAGCAGCGCAACCGCCGACAAGGTAAATGCGACGCCTAGCATCATTGTCGCCGCAAAGGCCAGCCCAGCCTCCGGCACGCCCCGCGAGATTGCGAACGTCATCGCGAACAGGGTCAACGGGCAGGGAATAAGACCGGCCATGATGCCCACGGCTTCTCCCTCATGGCCGTAATGGCTATGCCCCCGATGGTTGACGGCGCGCCAAAGCATCCACAGACCGATGAGCCCCAAGAGCCCCCGGCTGACGTCCTCCAGCATCGGCGCCCGGCCGACGCTCCCAAGAGCAATTGAGACGAGTGGCAGCGAAAGCAGCGCAATCAGTACCGCCATCGTGACATGGGTGAACGAAAGGACCAGAGAGACCCCAAGCCCTCGTGACAATCCGGATTCCGATCCTATCAGGTAGGTTGCCAATATCGACTTGCTATGCCCCGGAGTAAGGGCATGTGCGGCGCCGAAGATGATGCCCATCGGCAGAAAGGTCAGAAACGCCAGCCAACCGCCGCCAGCGGAGACAAGTTTGATCTGCTCGGCCAGTGCCAGGTAGATCGTGCGTTGAAATTCGACGAGCATCTGAAGCATCGGCAAAACTATAGCCGTCGATCGCGGCCGCGTCAGTGGCCGTGATCAGTGTGCGCGCCGTGGTCGTGGCTGTGGTCATGGGAATGCGGTTGACCCTGGTCGATGTTGTCGCGCGAGAACCGCACGTTGGCCGCCGCCAGCGCCGGCAGGTGTTCGAAAAGCTCATCTTCCAGCGCCGCCGCAATCTTGCTCGCCTCGCCAAGCGGCAGAGTTTCGTCAGCGGCAATGGCAATGTCGACATGAAGCTTGTGGCCGATCCAGCGCGCCTTGGCGTCGACGATCCGCGCACCGGGCACATGCTCCGCCGCATGGTGGATTTCAGCCATCATGCCCGGCTCGATACCGTCGAGCATTCGGGTAAGCACCGCGCGGGCCGACTGCCAGACGATGCCGAAAATAGCGATGGTGATAAGCAGCCCGACGATCGGGTCCGCAAGCGGAAAACCTAACCAGACGCCGAAGGCGCCGACGACCACGGCAAGACTGGTAAGCCCGTCGGTGCGGGCGTGATAGCCGTCTGCGATCAGCGCCGCGCTGTTGATCTCGCGGCCGATGCGGATGCGGAACACCGCGACTGCCTCATTGCCGAGAAAGCCGATCAGGCCGGCCGCTGACAGCCAACCGAGATGCGTGACCGACTGTGGATAAATCAGGCGCTCGATAGCCTGGTAGCCCGCGACGATGGCGCTGAACAGGATGATCAGCACGATGATGATGCCGGCCAGATCCTCGACCCGGCCAAGGCCATAGGTGAAGGTTGTCGACGGCTTGCGCCGTGCCAGCATGAAGGCGATCCACAGCGGTATCGCGGTGGTGGCATCGCCGATGTTGTGGATGGTGTCGGCAAGCAGCGCCACGCTGCCCGACACCAACACCACGGCCATCTGCAACGCCGCTGTGACCGCCAGAATGACGAACGACCATTTTATCGCCCAGATGCCCCGGTCGGTCGTGGCTATCGTCGCGTCGATGACGCCATGGGTGTGGCCACCGTGGTCATGATCGTGGCCATGGCCCGCATGATCGTGCGAGCCGAGGCCGAACCAGTCGAGGATGTGCGCGCCGAAAGTGCTCATAGGTACTTCGCCAGTTGCTTGAGTTCCGCGAGCGAGCCGTGCGAGCCGCCATCGGCGGTGTCTTTCAGGCAATGTTCGATATGGTCGTGGATCAGTTCGCGTTTGGCGCTGCTGATGGCGCTTTCGACGGCGTGGAGCTGCTGCGCGAGATCGACGCAGGGACGTTGCGTCTCGAACATTGAAAGCACCGCCGCAAGATGGCCTTGCGCACGTTTCAGGCGTTTCACGATGGCGGGATGAGAGGCATGGATAAGTTCGGACATGCCCGACCGATATCCTCCCCGGGGGGATATCGTCAAGGCGCGAAACTGTTCCGCCGGGTCAGGACCGGATCGGTCCCGTCCCGACTCCCGCAGGCAGACCGGCGATTACTGCGCCGTCCAGCCGCCATCCATCGGCAGGGTCGTGCCTGTAATCTGCTTGGCCGCGTCCGAGCACAGGAACAGCGTCAGCGCGGCGAGCTCCTCGACAGTGACGAATTCCTTGGTCGGCTGCGCCGCCAGCAGCACATCGTGCTTGACCTGCTCCTCGGTCATGCCGCGCGCCTTCATCGTGTCGGGGATCTGCTTTTCGACCAGCGGCGTCCAGACATAGCCGGGCGCGATCGCGTTGACGGTGATGCCGTCCTGCGCGACTTCCAGCGCCACCGTCTTGGTCAGGCCGGCAATGCCGTGCTTGGCCGAGACATAGGCCGACTTGAACGGCGAGGCGACCAGCGCGTGCGCCGAAGCCGTGTTGATGATGCGGCCCCATTTGCGCTGCTTCATGCCCGGAACCGCCGCTTTGATGGCGTAGAAGGCCGCCAAAAGGTTGATGCGTATGATCGCTTCCCACTTGTCGTCGGGGAATTCCTCGATCGGCGCGACATGCTGGATGCCGGCATTGTTTACAAGGATATCGAGGCTGCCGAACGCGGCTTCAGCGTCGCGGATCATGGCGCTCACCGCCGCGCCATCCATCATGTTGGCGTCGGAGTAGCGGCACTTGACGCCGAAATCCTTCTCGATGCCGGAACGCTCCTGCTCGATCGCCACGGCATCGCCCAGGCCATTGATGGTGACGTTGGCGCCCTCGGCGGCAAAGGCGCGCGCAATTGCAAGGCCGATGCCACTGGTCGAGCCGGTGACGAGCGCATTCTTCGAAGACAGGGAACCCATGGGTGATCTCGCGAGAGGTGAGAGGGAGGGAACTTTTTGGGCAGATAGTTTGTGCGACGCAACACGACAATGCCACTGCCATGTGTCGGCTCGATTACAGCACTGCGACGCTCTTTGCCGGCTCGCCGAAGCACCGTCGTCTGACTGACACGGCATTGTCACGCTGCCATGCGACATAGTCGGCGGCGCGTTCGCGCGGGGTTATTTTCCGAACCAAATGGGGGCACCAGCATGGAAATTGCCGATGTCGTGAAGCGCGCTTATGCGATGCCGCTCACCAACCCTTCCTTCCCGCCCGGTCCCTACCATTTCTTCGACCGCGAATACATCATCATCACCTACCGCACGACGCGCGAGGCGCTGGAAGCGGTGGTTCCGGCGCCGCTGGAGATTGAGGAGCCGCTGGTCAAGTACGAGTTCATCCGCATGCCGGATTCGACCGGCTTCGGCGACTACACCGAGACCGGCCAGGTCATCCCGGTGCGCTACAAGGGCCAGCATGGCGGCTACGTCCATTCCATGTATCTCGACGACGATGCGCCGATCGCCGGCGGGCGCGAGCTCTGGGGCTTTCCCAAGAAGCTCGCCAACCGCAAGATCGTGCATGAAGGCGAAGTGGTGGTCGGCACGCTTCATTATGGAAGCGTTCTGTGCGCCACCGGCACGATGGGTTACAAGCACCGCGAGGCCGACCATGATTCCGTGCTCGCCTCGCTCGCCGCGCCCAATTTCCTCATCAAGATCATCCCGCATGTCGACGGCTCGCCGCGCATCTGCGAGCTGGTTCGCTATTACCTCACAGATATAACGCTGAAAGAAGCCTGGACCGCGCCGGCCGCGCTCGACCTTCGGCCGCACGTAATGGCCGACGTTGCCAGGCTGCCGGTGCTGGACATCGTGTCGGCCGTTCACTTCACCGCCGATCTGACGCTTGGGCTGGGCGAGGTCGTCCACGACTATCTCGCCGAGCATGGCGAGTCCGCGGCTGCCGCAACCCAGTTGGAGAAAATTCGTGCTTGATCGCAACCGCAACAAGGCGGTCGCCGCCACCATCGCTGAAATCACCGCGCAGTACGACCGCATCGCGCTTGTGTTCCAGGGCGGCGGCGCGCTCGGCGCCTATCAGGCCGGTGTCTATCAGGCGCTTGCCGATGCCGGCTGCGAGCCGACCTGGCTCTCCGGCGTTTCGATCGGCGCCATCAATGCCGCGATCATCGCCGGCAACGAGCCGAGCCGCCGCATGCAGCGGCTGGAGCAGTTCTGGCAGACGGTCTCGGGCCGCAAGATCTGGGCCTATACGCCCGAAGGCGACATCTATCGTGACATCCGCAACCGCACTTCGTCGTGGATGACGATGACCATGGGCCAGCCCGGCTTCTTCAAGCCGCGCAATCCCAATCCGTGGTTCCAGCCGCCGGGCGCGGACGGCGCCACCAGCTTCTATGACACGGCCGAGCTGAAGGACACGCTGCAGAGCCTGATCGACTTCGACGTGCTGAACGACGGCAAGAAGCGCCTCAGCGTCGGCGCCGTCAACGTCAGGACCGGCAACTTCGTCTATTTCGACACCGAGAAGGTGCGCATCGAGCCGGAGCACATCATGGCCAGCGGCGCGCTGCCGCCGGCCTTCCCCTCGGTCCGCATTGAGGGCGAGTATTACTGGGACGGCGGCATCGTCTCCAACACGCCGCTGCAATATCTGCTCGACCAGGAAGAGGACCGTTCCTCGCTGGTGTTCCAGGTCGACCTGTTCAGCGCCCGCGGCGCGCTGCCGCGCGGCATGGCCGACGTGCTGTCGCGCCACAAGGACATCATGTATTCGAGCCGCACGCGCCAGAACACCGACAATTTCCAGCGCATCCATGCGCTGAAGATGAAGCTGCTCGATGCGCTGAAGCGCGTGCCGCCGGAGCAGCTGAAGGACGGCGAGAAGGAACTGATCGCCGACTATTCCGATGCCGGCGTCGTCAACATCGTCCACCTCATCTACCAGCACAAGGGCTACGAGGGTCACGCCAAGGATTATGAATTCTCCGGCACCTCGATGCGCGAGCACTGGGAGATGGGCCAGGAGGACACCGAGCGCACGCTGCGCCACAAGAAATGGCTGATGCTGCCGACCAGCGTCGACGGCGTGACCATCCACGATCTGCATCGCGAAGACCCGACCTGACCGCCCTGAGCTGACGGCAAGCGCTGCCTGGGCCGCGGTCTTAGAACCGCAAATTGGCGCCGGCGCGCAACAGCAGCCAATAGAACAGGCCGGTCGCCCCTGCCGCGAGCAGCAGCGCCAGGATGAAGCCGCCATGCGTATGGGTCAGCGGCAGCTCGGCGGTGTTCATGCCGAAGATGCCGACGATCAGCGTCCCCGGCAAAAGCAGCGCGCTCATCACCGCCAGCGCCTTGAGGCTGCGGTTCGATTCATCCGCCAGCTCGGCGGCCACCTCTTCCTGCAGCAGCCTTGCCCGGTCGTTGACCATCACGACTTCACGGTCGAGCCTTTCGAGGCGGGCGGCGAGCCGGCCGAGCATCTCATGCGCCCCTGCCGACAATTCCCAGCCGGATCGGTCCTCGCCCTGAAAGAGCGCCGCCTGCGCCGAGATCGGCCGGTGCAGGGACACCGCAAGCCGGCGCACATCCTTGATCCGCCGCCGCTCGTCGGCCGGGCGTTCGGCAACCAGATGATCCTCGACTTCGTCCAGTTGCTTGGTCGCGGCATTGAGCCGCTCGCTTGCATTCTTGCAAAAGCCGAGCACGATGGCGCCGAACAGTTCGAACGCCGTGGCCGGCTGAAATCCCTCCGACAGCGCCTTGTGCACCTCTTCGACGGCGGCCAGCGAATGGCGCCGGCCGGTCACCAGCAGCCTGTCCGTCACAGCGAAATGCAGCCTGCCGATCGTCGTCGACCGGCGCGCCATCTCGCTGTGCAGATCGGCGGCGATGCCGTGCACGACGCCGCTCTCATGCGCCAGCGCCATGCTGTCCTCGTGGCCTTCGAGGATTGCATGCGCCGAATGCGGCAGCGCGCAGGCATGATTGATCCAGGCATGCGCGCGCTGGTCGATGAGATCGACATGCAGCCACACCCAGCCATCCGGCGCGGCGAGCGCCGCCTTGATATCTTTTGGGAGCAGCGGCTCCGGCGGCCCGCCGGCGGTGCCGCGATAAGCCCAAACCAGTCCAGGCGCGTGGTGCCGGCTGTCGTCCCAGGCAAGCAGTGTCATATGCGATGCGTCATTCATGGCTTGTCGACATGCCCAAAAACGAAACGGCGCCGGAAACCGGCGCCGTCGATATTATTGCCGGTGCATGATCGGCCGCTCAGAACACGTGGCGCAGGATCACGAACAGGACGAAGGCCAGCGCGATCGAACACGGCAGCGTCAGCACCCAGGCCAGCAGCAGGTTGCGCACGGTCGACCACTGCAGGCCGGAGCCGTTGGCAGCCATCGTGCCGGCGACGCCCGACGACAGGACGTGGGTGGTCGACACCGGCAGGCCGAGACGATCGGCCATGCCGATCGTGACCATCGCCACCAGCTCGGCGGCGGCGCCCTGGCCATAGGTCAGGTGGCTCTTGCCGATCTTTTCGCCGACGGTGACGACGATGCGCTTCCAGCCGACCATGGTGCCGAGCCCGAGTGCCAGCGCCACGGCGATCTTCACCCAGAGCGGGATGAACTTCGTCGCGTTGTCGACGGCCTTGTGGTAGTCGGTCACCGCCTTCAAGTCGGCGTCCTGCATCGGCAGCAGCTTCTTCTTATCGATCAGCTTCAGCGCTTCGCCGATCAGATAGATGTCGTTGCGGGCGTTGCTGACCAGGTCCGTCGGCACTTTCTCGACCGAAGGGTAGGGCTGCAGCGACGCGGTCGTGTTGTGGATGTAGGTCTGCAGCGCCACGGTCGTCTGGTCGTTCCAGGTCTTGGTCCGCACCGCTTCCTGCACGGCTGCCTTTGCGGCATTGGCATCGGCAACCGTGACGCCGGGCTTGACATATTTGCCAAGCGCCGTCTCGACGCCGACCGAAGCCGACTTATAGGCCTCGAGATAGTTGGCGTCGGGCGTGCGGTTGAGCGCGTAGGCGGTAGGCACCACGCCGATCAGGATCAGCATGATCAGGCCCATGCCTTTCTGCCCGTCATTGGAGCCGTGCGCGAAGCTGACGCCGGTGCAGGTGAAGATCAGCAGCGCGCGAATCCACCACGGCGGCGGCGTGTTGCCCTTCGGCGCCTCGTAGAGCGCCGGATTGCGAACCAGCAGCTTCATGACATAGAGCAGGATAGCGGCGGCGAAAAAGCCGATGATCGGCGACACCAGCAAGGTGGTGCCGACATTGGTCGCCTGCCCCCAGTCGACGCCGCTGGTGGCGCTGCCGGCCGGCGCCATGAACTGGTTGGCGAGGCCGACGCCGATGATCGAGCCGACCATCGTGTGCGAGCTCGAGGCAGGCAGGCCGAGGAACCAGGTGCCGAGATTCCACAGGATCGCCGCGGTGAGCAGGGCGAACACCATGGCAAAGCCCGAGGACGAGCCGACCTGCAGGATGAGCTCGACAGGCAGCAGCGACAGGATGCCGAACGCCACCGCGCCGCTCGAGGTCAGCACGCCGAGAAAGTTGAAGACGCCCGACCACATGACGGCGAATTCCGCCGGCAGCGAGCGCGTGTAGATGACGGTCGCCACCGCATTGGCAGTATCGTGGAAGCCGTTGACAAACTCGAAGCCGAGCGCGATCAGCAAGGCGATGCCGAGCAGGATCCACGGCACCGTCTTGGCCACCGCCAGATCCTGGCTAAGCGCATAGCCGACATAGATAATGCCGACCAGAACCAGCACACCGAAGGCCGGCAAGAACCATTTGGCGCCACCCGATTGATGTAAGGGATGATCCGGTCTCGGGATCCCAGCCTCGTTAGAAACAACGTCCACCATGTCCCACTCCTTTTGCATTGCAGCAAAGAACCAGGGAAAACGCTATGTCCGTAGGATGAAGCTGGTATGACGCCTTTAACTGTCTGGTGACCTAACTGCGATCTCGAGCAGCGACAATATCAAGAGCTTGCGTTCGTCCGGCGTCATCACGTCGGAATCGAAAAGATCCATGCTGCGCAGCCCCTCGATGGCGAAAAAGCAGACCAGCAGCGCACCAAGGTCGCTCGTCTCACCTTTCAGCCGTTCGAACAACTGCCGCTTGAACGATTTTATCGGCGCCAGGAATTCCGGATCCTCGGCGATTGCCGAAAAAATCCAGGACGCCGAGGGTTGCGGCTTTTCGCAATCGTCGGACGAAAGCGTGATATAGGCCGAGAGCGCGCTTTCATCGCCGGCTTGCGCGATGAGGGCTTCGAGCGCCTGCTCGAAGTCTTTGAGATAGTTCTCCACCAGGCCCTGCATCAGCTTGGCCTTGGTCGGGAAGTTGTAGAGCAGGCCGCCTTTCGACACGCCGGCGCGGCTGGCGACGGCGTCGAGCGACAGGTTCCCCGGCCCCGCCTCGCGCGCCACGTCGGCGGCTGCGGCAAGTATTCTGTCGCGCGAATTTGCCCTGCGAGCTTTCATCACGACTCCCTTACATTAGCGTATGCGGAATTGACAAGACCGTCCAGACGGTACAGGAAGGCGCCCGAAATTTGAAATCGGGATTCATCATCGGTATGTGTCCCGGCATCGATCGTTTTTACGCCGGTTGCCGGCCTAAGGGGACTGTCCGTGAAGCGCGCCATTATCATCACCGTAGTCCTGCTTCTGCTTGCCGTGGTGTGTGCCGGCGTCGTCGGCTTCAATCTGTTTCGCGACAGCGCGATCAAGCAGTTTTTCGCCACCATGAAGCCGCCGGCCGCGACCGTCTCGACGGTCGTCGTCAGGCCTTCGAACTGGACCCCCGGCGTCGAGGCGATCGGCACCGTCAATGCCGTGCGCGGCGTCGACCTCACGGTCGAGACCACGGGCATCGTCAAGGAAATTCTCTTCCATGCCAACCAGAACGTTGCGGCGGACGCGGTCCTCCTGCAGCTCGACGATGCCGTCGAGAAAGCCGATCTGGAGGCGCAGAAGGCGCAGGCCGCATCCGACCAGGCGGCACTGACCCGCGCAATCGAATTGCAGCGGCGCGGCGTCGGCACAGACGCCACGCTTGATGCCGCGCGCGCGGCCGCGACGGCTTCCGCCGCGCAAGTCAACAAGCTGCAGGCGGTGCTTGAGCAGAAGCAGCTGACGGCGCCCTTCGCCGGCACGCCGGGTATTCCGAGGATCGATGTCGGCCAGTATCTGGCGCCTGGCAATTCGGTGGTGACGTTGCAGGATCTCGATACGATGCGGGTCGATTTCACGGTTCCCGAGCAGCAGCTGCCGGAGCTGAAAATCGGTCAGACGATCCGGCTCGGCACCAGCCTTTCGGACATGTCTTTTGCCGGCTCGATCCGCGGCATCGACCCCAAGATCGATCCGGCGAGCCGGCTGGTCTCGATCCGTGGCGAGGTCGCCAATCCGGAGGGCAAGCTCACTCCCGGTCAATTCGTGCAGATCCGCGTCGAACTGCCGGAGGAAAACAACGTCATCTCGGTGCCGCAGACCGCCGTGACGTCGAGCCTCTACGGCGACTACGTTTTCGTGGTCGTACCGCCAAAGCCCGCCGGCGCCACCGCTGCTCCGGCTGCGAAGCCGGAGGATCAGACGTCGGCTACAGACAAGCCCGCAGGGGATACCGCCAAACCTCAGGCCGATGCGACCAAGCCGGTTGCCGATGCGGCAAAGACTGGGACCGACGCCGCCAAGCCAGGCGATACTACAAAACCCGCGGACAATGCCGCAAAGCCGGCCGACAAGGCCGGTGCGGAGGCAGCCAAGCCGGCCGAAGCCGCACAGCAGCCCGCGCTGGTCATCTCGCAGGTATTCGTCAAGCTCGGCCGGCGCAACAACGGCATGGTCGAGATCACCGAAGGTCTCAAGGACGGTGACCAGGTCGTCACCGCCGGCCAGAACCGGCTCTTCAACGGCATGTCGGTCGCCGTCGACAACACCATCGACCCCAGCAAATCGGCGAACAAACAGGTTCAGCAATGAGCTTTTCCGACCTTTTCATCCGCCGGCCCGTGCTGTCGACGGTGCTGGCTTGCCTGATCCTGCTGCTCGGGTTCCAGGGCATCTTCAGCCTGTCGATCCGTCAGTATCCTAAGGTTGACGAGACGGCGATCACCATTACTACCGCCTATCCGGGCGCCAGCGCCGACCTGATCCAGGGTTTCATCTCCGCCCCGATCGCGCGCGCCGTCGCCTCGACCGAGAACATCGACTACGTCACGTCCTCGAGCCGCCCATCTTCGAGCACCGTGACGGTGCAGATGAAGCTCGGTTCCAATCCGGACGTCGCACTGACCGAGGTGCTGTCCAAGGTTCAGGGCGTGCGCGGCACCTTGCCGGACGCATCAAAAGACCCGGTGATCGTCAAAGGCACCGGCCAGCAGTTCGCGATGATGTACATCTCGATGCAGAATCCGAACATGACCAAGGAGCAGCTGACCGAATACATCGAGCGTGTCATCCGGCCACGCATTTCGACCGTGGAAGGCGTCGCCGACGTCCAGATCTTCGGCGCCCAGGAATATTCCATGCGCATCTGGATCGACCCGATCAGGCTTGCCGCCCGCGGCGCCACCGCCGTGGACGTGCTGACCGCGATCAACAACTCGAACTTCCTGTCGGCGCCCGGCAACACTCAAAACGAGTATATTGTCTCCTCGATCACCGTGCATTCGACCTTGCAGACGCCCGAGGCCTTCGCCCAGCTCCCGATCCGCTCGACGGATGGCCAGGTGGTGCGGCTGCGCGATGTCGCGCGGATTGAGCTCGGCGCGAAGAACACTGACACCAGGGTGAGCTTCAACGGCAAGCCGGGAACCTTCCTGGCCATCTTCCCGACGCCCGCGGCCAACCCGCTGACGACTGCGGCCGCGGTCACCAAGCTCGTGCCGCAGATCCAGGAGACGCTTCCGAAAGGCATGACGATCGAGGTCGTTTACGACGCGACGGGCCAGATCAGCGCCTCGATCGAGGAAGTGTTCAAGACCATCGGCGAGGCCGTCGCCATCGTCATCGTGGTCATCCTCCTGTTCCTCGGCTCGTTCCGCTCGGTGATGATGCCGATCGTGACCATCCCGCTGTCGCTGATCGGCGTCTGCTTCATCCTGTTCGCCGTAGGTTATTCGATCAACCTTCTGTCGCTGCTGGCCATGGTGCTGGCGATCGGCCTTGTCGTCGACGACGCCATCGTGGTGGTGGAGAACATCCACCGCCACATGGAGGAAGATCACATGTCGCCGATGCAGGCGGCCTTCAATGGCATGCGCGAGATCGCGACAGCCATCGTGGCGATGACCATCACGCTGGCCGCCGTGTTCGCCCCGCTTGCCTTCACCGGCGGCCTGACCGGCGCGCTGTTCCGCGAATTCGCGGTGACGCTGGCCGGCTCCGTGGTGCTGTCGGGCGTGATCGCCATGACCATCACGCCGATGATGTCCGCTCGCCTGCTGAAGGCAGGCCAGCACGGCCGTTTCCAGCGGATCGTCGACGGAACCTTCAGCCGCGTCGAGCGCGTCTACGAACGGGCGGTCACCGCTTCGCTCAGGAACCGGCCGGTGACGCTGATCATCGTCGCCGCCCTTGTCGCCCTCACCGGCTTCATGTTCACCAAGACCTCGACCGAGCTGGCGCCGGAAGAGGATCAGGGCTTCCTGCTCTCGATCGTCACCGCGCCGCGCTACGCGACGTCGGACTACACCGAGACCTATGTCAACCAGATGCTCGGCCTGGTGAAGGATATTCCGGAGACCAGGGCGCAATTCTCCGCCGTCGCCTTCGGCGGCTCCACCAACAGCGCCTTCGTCGGCTTCGCCTTCAAGGACTGGGCGGACCGCAAGCGCAGTTCGAAGGAGCTGCAAGCCGACATCCAGGGCCGCCTGGCCAAGGTCGCCGGCGTTCAGGCCTTCGTCTTCGCGCCGCCGACGCTGCCCGGTTCCGGCGGCGGCCTGCCCATCTCCATGGTGGTGCGCTCGACCGGCGATGCCTCCGAGGTCTTCGACCAGGCGGAGAAAATCAAGAACAAGGCGCAGGCTTCCGGCCGCTTCATCGTCGTGCAGAATTCGATGTCCTATGACGCACCGCAGGTAACGGTGACCATCGACCGTGAGCGCGCAGCGGCCCTGAATCTGCCGATCGCCGACATTGGCAACACGCTGACGCTGCTGGTCGGCGGCGCCGAAGTGGCGCAGTTCGACCGCGACTCCAACAGTTATGACATCATCCCCCAGGTGCCGCAGGAGTTCCGTGACAATCCTGAGAAGCTCGGCCGATATTTCGTGCGCAGCGTCGACGGCAAGATGGTGCCGCTGTCGGCGGTGGTGAAGATCTCGACCAATGCCTCGCCGGCGGCAATCGAACAGTTCAACCAGCTGAATTCCGCCACGATCTCGGCCTTGCCGCTGCCTGGCGTGACCACCGGCGACGGGTTGCAGGTGCTGGAGAATCTTGCCAAGGAGACGCTGCCCGACACCTTCTTCATCGACTATTCCGGCCAGTCGCGGCAGGAAAAGGAGCAGGGCAACACCATCCTGATCGCCTTCGCCGCGGCAGTGATTGTCATCTACCTGGTCCTGGCGGCCCAGTTCGAAAGCTTCCGCGACCCGCTGATCATCATGATGGCAGTGCCGCTGTCGATCTTCGGCGCCATCGTGCCGCTCAACATGGGCCTCGGAACGCTCAACATCTACACCCAGGTCGGCCTGATCACCTTGATCGGCCTGATCACCAAGCATGGCATCCTGCTGGTCGAATTCGCCAACCAGCAGCGCGAGATCCATGGCATGCGGCGGCGCGACGCCATCATCGCCTCGGCGAAGGTCCGCCTGCGGCCGATCCTTATGACGACGGCGGCGATGGCGCTCGGCGTCGTGCCGCTGATCATCTCAAGCGGCGCCGGCGCCGCGGCCCGCTATTCGATGGGCCTGGTGATCTTCACCGGCATCCTGGTCGGCACCATGTTCACGCTGTTCGTCGTGCCGATGTTCTACACCTTCATCGCCAGCAGGGATCTGCCGCATCTTGCCGAGAAGCCGGATCCGAAGCTGATGCCGGCGCTGCCGAGCTGATCGACACGACGAGCTGACAATCAAAAAAGAGGCCGGAAATCCCGGCCTCTTTTTTCTGGGTCGCTTCTGCGGCTTCGGCGCGGTCAGCCGAAGGCGGCGACGCGCCAGGCTACTTGACGATGACGATGCTGGTGTTGGCGGGGCCGAAAGTCTCGACGAGCTGATAGAAGTCGGCCGCCGCATCGGGATGCAGCCGCACGCAGCCATGCGAAGCCGGATGGCCGAGACGCTTGACGGCGTAGGTGGCATGCACCGCATAGCCGCCGCTGAAGAAGACGGAATGCGGCATCGGCGCGTTGTCGTATTTCTTCGAATACCACATCTCGTGCAGGCGGGTCGGCTTGAACAAGCCCGTCGGCGTGATGTGCGCCCGGTCGCCCGTCGATACTTTCCAGGCGAAGGTCGGCCGGCCGTCGACCGAGACTTCCATGATCTGCTGCGACAGTGAAACCCGCGCCACGATCTGGTCGGCGTGAGCAGCATTGCCGGCGCCGAAGAGCAGTGCCGCGCCGGTGAGCGCGACGGCGGCGACGTTGATGAGCTTGGCGGAAATGGCGGTATGCATGACGATCCCTCTTTTTTGCCGGTCCGGCCGGCTTCGATTTCGATGCCGCCTTATCGACGTCGCCTGTTTCAAGCCAATTTCGCTTGATGCTCGTTTCTGTTTCGAATCTGTTTCTTGAGGTTAACAGCCGACATTAGCCGAACCGGTTGCCTTAAGCCGCCGCGCCGACGGTGCCTGCGGTTCAAAAACCGCCAAAACCCGCAAACAAAGGCGATACGCTTCCCATATGAAAGATTTCTGCCCGATCTCGAAACCCATCTGCAACAAAACGCGGCTTGCGCGGCATGAAACGGATACATGCCGGCGGCAATGTTGACCCAACGGGAACAGACACCAGCAAACGAAAATGGGCAGGAAATCGAACCTACGCTCCTGGCTTCTCAGGATAAGCGTCGCGGCAGTCGTCCTCGGCGGCGCCGGCTCTGTCGCCGGCAACCCGGTAACGGCGCTTGCAGGGATGAATTCCAGCGAGGTTTCGACGCTGCACACCGCTCTGTTCATCGCCACGGTCTGGATTGTTTCCAGCCTGCGCGTCCACCGGTTGAAGGCCTTCTGGCGGGTCGGCCTTCGGCCAATGAGGATGCGCGGCCCCTCCGGCTACTTGCTGCCGAGAGGACCGAAGGCCCGCGCCGCGACGGGGGGCTCCGTAAGCGGCGCGGGCGCTTCGGGAGTTTCCTGAAGCACCGGCGCATATCGAGATTTGAGGTTAAGGACATGAAGACGAAATTTGCCGCGACGGTGCTTTCCGCACTGCTCTACGCCCAGGGACTGCTTGGCTTTGCCGCGCTTGCGACAGTGCTGCTGAAGGATCGCGCCCATGCCGGTGAGGTCACCGCCAGCGCGGCGCCATCATCCGGCCCTTCGGTCCTCGTGGTCCGTTGAACAAGGCATCGGACCCAAAAGTGGAAGCCGGTTTTGGGAGCATCCGATGCCAAGACCGGATAACAGCATCGGACCCAAAGGTGGCGACCGGTCTTGGGCCTCCGGTGAAGGCAGAGGCAGATGGTCTCGCCGCCCCGGTTTCAGTCGCTGCGCTGCGTCGGCGGGTCGAAGCGGTAGCCGGCGCCCCTGATGGTGGTGATGGTCTCGGTATCGAGCTTGCGGCGCAATCGAACGATGCGCGAATCGATCGAGCGGTCGAAGGCGTCGGCATTCTCGGCGGGCGCCGCCGCGATGATGTCGTCGCGCGTCAGCACCTTGCGCGGGCTCGCCAGGAACAGCCTGAGCAGCGCCACCTGTCCCGGCGACAGCTGGTCCTCGGTGCCGGAGCGGTGCATGACCATGGCCGACCGGAGATCGACAGTGGCGTTCTCCAGCACGATCAGCTCCTGCGCGTTGCGGCCGCGCCGCGTCAGCAGGCCGCCGATGCGCGCGGCGAGCTCGCGCACATTGAGCGGGCTCTGCACGACATCTGCGGCGCCGAGCTCGAGCGCCAGCACCTTGTCGACAAGATCGGCCGGCCGGCAGATCAGGATGAAATCGGGATCGCCCTCGCCGCCCCCGCCTTGGCCGCCATAACGCTTGAGCAGCTCACGGCCCTCCGCCTGGCTGACGCTGTCGCCGACGACCACGACATCGATGCCGCCTGCCGAAAGCAGCGACTCCGCCTCCCATGGCTGGCGCGCCTGGCGCACGTCATGCCCGCGCCGCTCGAGATGGTCGGCAAGGTCGCCCGCCACCACTTCGGCAACGGATACAAGCGCGATGACGGATCGTGCTGCCATTTTCTCCACCCCGCCACAGACATCTCGAGATGAGTGCTGGACATCATGTTTATACCCAATCTACTTTCCGCTGAAAGCGGGAGCGAGACCATTGTGAAGGCGCGCATCATCGTCGTCGAGGACGAGCCGGACCTGCGGGAAGCGGTCGCCGAGTATTTGGGCGCCAGCGGTTATGACGTGGCCACGGCCGAGAATGCCGCCGCCGCGCGCGCTTTGTTCGAAGCGCAACCCTTCCATCTCGCCATTCTCGACATCGCCATGCCCGGCGAAGACGGCCTGTCGCTCGGCCGCTGGCTGCGCTCCAGGACGCAGATCGGCGTCATCTACGCCACCGCCGCCGGCACCGCGCTCGACCGCATCGTCGGGCTGGAGCTCGGCGCCGACGACTACATCGTCAAGCCCTATGAACTGCGCGAGGTGCTGGCCAGGGTCCGCAGCGTGCTGCGCCGCGTGCCGCAGCCGGCCGAGCCGCAGCCGGCGAAAACCGAGACCGGCGGCCGCCGCCTCATGAGTTTCGGCGGCTTCCAGGCCGATTTGGACGGCCGCCTGGTCACCGGCGTCAACGGCGCTGTCATCGAAATGGCCAAGAGCGAGTACGACGTGCTGGAAGTTTTCCTGACGCGCGCCAATCGGCTTTTGACGCGGGCGGCGATCTCGGAGGCGATCGGTTTCGTAGAAGACCCGGAATCGTCACGCGCGGTCGACATCCGCATCATGAGGCTCAGGAAGAAGATCGAGGCCGATCCCGCCAATCCGAAATTCCTTCGCACCGTGCGTGGCGAAGGCTATATCTTCTCGCTGCCGACCGGCGACGGGCACTAAACCGCGCCACGACCTGACAAGATGGCCGACCATGACTGCTGAGGCAGCGCGCATCGATTTGCAAGGCTCCCGCCAGGGCGCCGCGATGGCGGCTGTCCGCGTCGTGCGCCGGCTGCGCGAGGCCGGCGACTGGCAGCGCGAGATGGACGGCATATTAGAGGTGCTGTGCCGCGCCATGGAGTGCCAGCGCGGCATTCTGTTTCGTCTGCGCGAATTGCCCGGCCAGGGTTTTGCCCAGTCCGTTTCGGCCTACTGGATCGATCCCGTGTTCGGCGGCGAGCTGGCGTCGCCAACGGTGATCATGCAGTCGATCATCAACTCGGACCCGTTGCTGGAGCGGCTGCAGGAAGACGAGCGGCAGGGCAAGATCTTCGCCGGCCATACCCGCAATCTGGAGGGCTTCCTCAGGGCGGATTTCGAAAAACAGAGCATCAAGTCCTTCCTGTCCGTATCGGTCTTCGCGCACGGCCATCTCTGGGGCACGCTTGCCGTCAACGACTGCATCGCCGAACGCGAATGGACCGACGAGGAAGAGGCGACGCTGCACATCATAGCGCTCGCCATCGGCGACGCCATCGAACGCTCGCCCTCCGATGCGCATGCCAGCGAGGTCATCCGCCGCACCATGCTGCAGGCTTCGCTCGACGCCATCATCGTCATCGACGAAGCGGGCTCGATCATCGAATTCAACCCCGCCGCCGAGAAGATGTTCGGCTTCCGGCGCGGCGACATCCTTGGCAAGGACCTGCTCAACACCGTGGTGCCGGTCTACTATCGCAAGGGTTACGCGTCGGGCGCCGACTATATGTCCGGCCGCGGCGCGCCGATGGTCGGCCACCGGCTGGAAACCGTCACCCAGAACGCGGCCGGCGAGGTCTTTCCGATCGAGCTGACGGCGACCGAGATGCGCGTCGCCGACCGCCGGCTGATCTTCGGCTCGATCCGCGACCTGCGCGACAAGCTGCACGCCGAGGAAGAGATCAACCGCCAGCGCGAGAAGCTGCACCAGAACGAGAAGATGGCGGCGATGGGATCGCTGCTCGCCGGCGTCTCGCACGAGCTCAACAATCCGCTTGCCGTGGTGGTGGCGCAGTCGACGCTGCTGCATGAATTCGCCACCGATCCGCAGACCAAGGTGCGCGCCGAGAAAGTGCGCGCGGCCGCCGAACGCTGCGGCCGCATCGTCAAGAGCTTCCTGTCGATGGTGCGCCTGCATCCGACAGAGCAGGCCGAGACGGACCTCAACCAGGTGATGCGGGCCGCGCTCGAAGTCACCGCCTATGGCGCGCGCTCCAGCGGCATCATCATCGACACCGATTTCGCCGACGGCCCGCTGCTCGCCATGGCCGATGCCGACCACGTCACCCAGGTCGCCGCCAATTTCCTCATCAACAGCCAGCATGCACTGGCCGGCGTCGCCGGCGAGCGGCGCATCAAGGCGCGGACCTTCCGCAGCGATCGCGGCAACCCGGGCTTTTCCGTCGAGGACAACGGACCAGGCGTTCCCGAGGCGATCCGCTCGCGCATCTTCGAATCCTACTTCACCACCAAGCCGGTCGGCGTCGGCACCGGCATCGGGCTGTCGATCTCGAAATCGATCGTCGAGCGTCACAACGGTAACATCTGGTTCGAGGAGGTTGAGCCGCATGGCGCGCGTTTCGTCGTCCAGCTGCCGGCCATCGCCGGCGCCGCCGCCAGGCCCGGCGAGGGTCCCGTGCGTTCGAGCGGGCTGCGCCACGCGCTGATCGTCGACGACGAGCCGGATGTCGCAGGATCGCTCTCCGACATATTGGAGCTGATGGGGGTCAAGTCGCGCGTCGTCGCCAGCTGGACGTCGGCTGGCGACGTGCTGAGCGGCCATATGCCGCCGGACATCGTCTTTTCCGACCTGCGCATGCCGGGCACCAGCGGCATATCGATCTATCGCGAGCTGCTTGCCGAACGGCCGGGGCTGGCGCAGCGCTTCGTGCTGGTCACCGGCGACCTGATCGGCGCCAAGGCAGAGATCGAGGCGCTGCCGCCGCAGCAACGGCCGCACATCCTCGAAAAGCCGTTCTCGACGCTCGATATCCGCGGCGTTCTGTCGACGGTCGCCGACCAGGTCGCGGCCGACAACGGAGCGCATATCTGAGCGGGCGGCAGAAAAAATCGCATTCGCCACCCGACACAAGAACACAGGTCAAAAAAAGAGGCTCCCGACCGACGGTGCGGTGGGAGCCTGACTGGAGCGCGGAGGGTGCGCTCAGGGGAGGTCTAAAAAACGTTCGGCGTGTTGGTGAGCGGCGCGGCGTTGGCGATCATGCGCACCGCGCGGGCCCTGTGCTGGCCGGACTGCAAGGCGATGGCGCGCAGGCAGTCGGCGCTTTCGGCGCCCCAGGCTTGGCCCTTGCAGGCGAAATCGATCTCGGATTGCGGCAGGCGCGCGGTCTTGAGCGTGGTCGGCGCTCCCTCAACCACATTGGCCGGCGGATGGAGCGAAGCGAAAGCCGGACCCGAGGCCGGCGCTGCCACCATGCCGACGAAGGCGCAGGTGCCGACCAGCATGAACATCGACATCGGACGGTCGCTGGCGCGCTGGCGCAGCGAAGGCTTCGGCCGGCGATTGTTGCGCGCGGGCCCATACAGGCGGCGATTGCTATCAGCGCTCTGGACTTTCGCAAACATCGATAGTTCCCTTCGTATTCTTTCTTTTCCCTTTGAAACGAACTTAACCGCGCCAAGTAACATCATAATGATTGGTCGTGTTCGGCCGTGTAACAGGATTGAAACAGGAACCTGGGTCGCGACGCTTCCGCCCCTTATCCTGCTTGAAGACCTTCTTGTCCTGCTTGAAGCGAGAGATGCTCCAGTTGGCTTCGGTCGACTGTAAGCAACCTCACACTGCTCGCTGAATCGAGGTAACGATCGGCATGTTCTCGTGCACGAATAGCGCGCAGCATTAAAACCCGCGCCCGAAATCGTTGTTTTAGATCCCTGGATTCCCGATCCGCCTCGCCTACGACCCTTTGGTGGCGATGTCGGATTGAAGCTCTGCCATGATTTTGTGGGCAGCGATGCGCCCCGCGACGATCGCACCTTCGACATAGCCCGGAAATGACGGCGACAGTTCCGAAGCGGCGAAGTGGACCGGCGCCGCGCCGGCGAGGATGATGCGTTCCGCATACCGCGCTGTCACATCGACGATGAGGTCGCTATAGGCGCCGCCGCTCCAGCGGTCATGCGTCCAGTCGCGCGAGTTGAACTCGATAATGTCGGCGGCATCCGGGCCCAGCGCTTGCTCGAGCCTGGCCGTCAATTCCATGCGCAAAGCCGCATCGTCGAGCACGTGCCAGCGCAGCGCCAGCGGCCCGCCGACAAAGACGACGAGTGCTGCATGGTCGGTATCCTTGCTGGCATCACAGGCAAACAGCCCCGGCATGTCGCGCCACATCACCATGCCGCAAAGCCCCTGCTCGCGCCAGAACGGTCTGGCATAGCGCACCAGGATCTTGATCACCGCGCCGCTTTCCCAGACGCTGAGCGCCTTCGCCAACTCAGCCGGCAAAGCGGGCGCGAAGTCGAGCTTCGCGGCCGTCGCCGGCGGCAAGGCGATAAGCGTTGTGCGCGCCTCGATAGCGCCACCGGCGGTGAAAATCTGGACGCCTTGTTGCCCGTGCTCGATCCGCGTCACCGCCTGATTCAGCCGCAGCCGGTCGCCGACATCGCCCGCCAGATCCTCGGCCAGCGACTGCATGGTGTCGCGCAGAAAATACTGCAGCTCAAACACCTCGTTGGTGATGCGGCGATCATTGTCGATCAGGTACCAGAGCGGCACTTTGTCCGCGGCCAGGCACCACAGGCCTTCGACCAGCGATCGGAAGGCGGCCTTGGCGTCGGCCGGATCGTGCTGGCGTTCGATCCAAGTCGCGACGGTCAGCCCGGCAATCGAGGGATCGTCCGGGTCGATCCTGTTCATGCGCTCGCGGATGGCCATCGAGGCTCGATAGGTGCGCCCGGCCCTCGCTGGGGTCATCGACGGGTGAGAGATGAATTCGCCGTCGACATAGGTCTCGATGAATGTCCGGCCGCGTGCCTTCGCCAGCGCCATCACCTCCGGCATGTCCTGGCACAGGAACTGACCGCCGCTGTCGATCCGCTCGCCGAGCCCGTTCTGCACAGCCTCGACCCGTCCGCCGACGCGGTCACGCGCTTCCAGAACAAGAAACTCGATGCCGGCGCGCTTCAATTCGAGCGCCGCCGACAGGCCGGTGAAGCCGGCGCCGACGATGACGACGTCGGTCCTTTCGGTTTTGCTGCTCAATAGCCGGCCTTGATCTTCTCGAATTCCTCGATCATCGACTGCTCGACCTCTGGCGCCACCGGCTGTTGGGTGCGGAAATTTCTTGTCGACACCGCTTTGAATATCAACAGACCTCAGCCGATGGTTCTCTCCAGAACGCTCAACCAATTGCGATAGGCGATCTTCTCGATCAGCGCACGCCCGAAGCCGCGCGCGGCAAGCGCATCGATCAGCCTGGGCAGGCCGGCGACATCGCCGATGACGGCGGGGATCATGGCGCCGTCGAAATCCGAGCCGAGGCCCACGCCATCCTCGCCCAGTGCCTGCAGCAGCGAGTCGATGTGGCGGACCATGATGTCGAGCCCGGTGTCGGCATTCATCCGCCCATCCTCACGCAAAAAACCGGTAGCGAAGTTCAAGCCCACCATGCCGCCGGATTCGCGAATGGCGCCGAGCTGCCAGTCGGTCAGATTGCGGGAGTGGCCGCAGATCGCATGCACGTTGGAATGGGTCGCGACCAGCGGCGCGTCGCTGAGCGCGGCCACGTCGCGAAACCCCTTCTCGTTGAGATGCGAGAGGTCAATCATGATCTTCAGCTGGTTGCAGGCCTTGACCAGCGCCTTGCCGGCATCGGTGAGGCCAGGCCCGGTGTCGGGCGAGGACGGAAAGCGGAACGGCACGCCATTGCCGAAGGCGTTGGGACGGCTCCAGACGATGCCGAGCGAGCGCAGCCCGGCGGCGTGAAGCACGTCGAGCATGGCAAGCTCGGGATCGATGGCCTCCACGCCTTCGATGTGGAACACCGCCGCGATCGAGTCCTTTGCCATCGCCTCGCGTACGTCGCCGGCGCTACGGCAGACGGTCAGCGCGCCGGCGCGTTCCAGCCTGAACAGGATCGAGGCCATGCCTATGGTCGAGGTGATCGCCTCGGTCCGCGGCAGCTCGGGGGGCAAAGGCTCGTTGTCGCTCGGCGCCGGCGGCACGGCGCTGCGCTTGGTCTTTTCGATCGGCGGCGGGAAGATCGCGAACATGCCGCCGGCAAAGCCGCCCTTTTTGGCGCGCGGCAGATCGATATGGCCGCCCGGCGTCCCTTCGATGAACAGCTTTTCGACATCCGCGTCCTTCGACTGATAGAGCCGGAGCAGCGTGTCGTTGTGGCCGTCGAAGACGGGGATGAGGTCGGTATCGGTCATCAGGGAAGCCATTCAAATCGGTGACGGGCGGGACGGCAGTTTTCGTCCGAGGCGAACCGTCAACTTAGGCAAGATGACCGGGCCGTGCAAATGCCGGGCTGGCTCTTTTCCTTCTCCCCTGTGGGCCCAAGGGGAGAAGGGGAAGACGGCACTACTGCTTCAACACGTCCGCCCATTCCTGGTGGCGGCGGAACTGGGCGTTGGCGAAGGGGCACAGCGGGATGATCTTCTTGCCGGCGGCGCGCGCATCCTCGACCGCGCGGGTGACGAGGCGAAGCCCCGCACCCTGGCCGCGAAAGACGTCCGGCACCTCGGTGTGATCGATAATGATCTGATGCTCGCCGATCTTGGTGAAGGTCATCTCCGCCTCGGCGCCACCCGGCCCGCGCAGCACATAGCGCCCCTTGGAGCCATGGTCCTCAAGCTCGATCTCAGGCAGTTGGTCAGCCATTGCTTACCCCTCCTTCAGCCGGCGCGAAGGCAAAGAACTGCCGTGCCGTCTCGATTTCGTTTGGCCGCACCTCGTGCCCGCCGTCATGCCATTCCACTGTGACATCGGCGCCGTCGGCGCGCAAATAGGCCTCCAGCCGCGACGTCAGGTTCGGCGGGCAGATCGGGTCGCGCCTGCCGGCGGTGACCAGGATACGGCGGCCGGCAAGGCTGCCCTTCACCTCAGGCTCGAACGGGATCAGCGGATGCATCAGCGCCGTGGCATTGAACAGGTCCGGCGCCGCAAACACCACCGAGGCCAGGATGTTGGCGCCGTTGGAGTAGCCGAGACCGAGCACCGCCGAAGGCCTTGCCGCCTCGACATGCGCCTTGACGAAGCCCGCCATCTTGCTCGTCGCCCGCTGAAGGTCGTCCATGTCGTAGACGCCCTCGCCGGTGCGAAGGAAGAAGCGCGACGCGCCATATTCGGAAACATCGCCGCGCGGCGAGACGATCGTCGCCGAAGGCAGAAGCTCGCGGCCGAAGCCAAGAAGCTGGTTCTCGTCGGCGCCGGTGCCGTGCAAGACGAAGAGCAGCGGACTGCCCGGCGAACCGGGCAGCAGCTTGTGGATGTAAGCGTCCTTGCTCATCGCTTCAGTCTTCCAGTTTCTGCAGGTGCTGTTCGAGATAGGGCCGCAGATGCTGGTGCTGCGTCGGCAGCTTCAGCGCCTCGCCGAGATGCGCGGCATCCTCGTCGCGGTCGAAGCCCGGTTCGTTGGTGGCAACCTCGAACAGCACGCCGCCCGGGGTACGGAAATAGATCGCCCAGAAATAATCGCGGTCGATCACCGGCGTCACGCCGTAGCCGGTATCGATCAGCGCCTTGCGCACTTCGAGCTGTTTGGCGCGGTCCTCGACGGCGAAGGCGACGTGGTGGACCGAGCCGGCGCCGAGATTGGCGAACCCCGCACCCGGCAGCGATTCGATGTCGACGACATCGGCGCCGTTGCCGTTCTTGATCGCCATGCGGCGAACGTTGCCAGACTTGTCGACCTCCTCATAACCCATGAATTTCAACAGCTCCTCGGTGGCGCCGCCGTCCTTGAGCCGCAGCGAAACCGAGTGGAAGCCGCGGATCGCCTCGTCGGCCGGAACCCCGCCCTTCACCCACGGCGCGCGGCTGTCGGCCTTGTCCTCGACCAGCGCGAAGCCGTCGCCGTCGGGCCCGGTGAAGGTCAGCCGTTTCTCGCCGAAGCTTTCGGTGCGGGCAACATTGCCCACGCCTTCATCGGCGAAGTGGTTTTCCCAATAGGCGAGCGTTCCTTCCGGCACAGAGAAGACCGTGGTCCCGACCTCGCCGACCCCATGCCGGCCCTTGCCGATATCGGGGAACGGAAAATAGGTCATCACCGAACCCGGCGTGCCGACCTCGTCGCCATAGTAGAGGTGATAGACATCGGGCGCGTCGAAATTGACGGTCTTCTTGACCCGGCGCAGGCCGAGCTTCCTGGTGAAGAATTCATTGTTCCGGCGCGCATCGCTGGCCATCGAGGTGACGTGATGCAGGCCCTTGATCTGATTGAGCATGATGCTGCTCCTTCCCTGTCCTTGCTGCGGCCCTCGCCGCTGTCCACGCCAATATGAGGATAGACCGGCCTGCAGCAAAGCGCGCAAACACGAATGGACTGTCTCATAAAAGTGAACGGACGCAAGGCGTATGTTCACTGATTGATGAAACTGTGTCCTTGCACCGCTCGGGAATTTCGGCTCCATGAGCGGCGCGCCGTTTTGAGGAGAAGATCTTGGACAACCGAGTGAGTCGCCCGAATGTTCTTCTCATCACTTGCGACCAGTGGCGTGGCGATTGCCTTTCGGCCGCAGGCCATCCGGTGGCCAGGACGCCGAACACCGACGCGCTTGCCGCCGAGGGCGTGCTCTTCCGGCGCCACTATGCCGGAGCGGCGCCCTGCTCGCCGGCGCGCGCCTGCCTCTACACCGGCCTCTACCAGATGAACAACCGCGTCTGCCGAAACGGCTCGCCGCTCGACGCCCGCCACGGCAACATCGCGCTCTCGGCGCGCGCGGCGGGCTACGACCCGACATTATTCGGCTATACCGATGTGGCGCCTGATCCACGCCAACTCGCTGCCGGCGATCCGCGCCTGAGGAGTTATGAAGGCGTGCTGCCCGGCTTCAGCGTCCGGCAGTCCCTGCCCGAGCATCAGAAGCAATGGCTGTCCTGGCTGGGAATACAAGGCATCGACGCCAGCGCCGGCAGCCCCGGCATCCATCGTCCGGCGGGCGAGCAGGGCAAGACCGGAGGCGACGTCAGCAACGCGCCGCCCCTCTATTCGAAAGACCAGACGCCGACCGCCTTCCTGGCCGGCGAATTCATCCGCTGGCTTGGCGAGCAGGAGAAGAGCGCGCCGTGGTTCGCGCACATCTCCTTCATCAGCCCGCACCCGCCCTTCATCGTGCCGGAGCCCTACAACAGCATGTACAATCTGGCTGAAGGTCCCGCTTTCCGTCGCGCTGCAAGCTGGCAGGCCGAAGCGGAAACCCATCCCTATCTCGCCTACGATCTCGCCGGGCAGAAGCGGACAAAATTCGTCCCCGGCATCGAGGGCAAGGTGGCGGATTGGAGCGAGGAGAACTTCCGCCGCATACGCGCGATCTATTACGGCATGATCTCCGAGGTCGACGCGCAGCTCGGCCGCATCTGCCAAGCGATCGAATCAGCGGGGGCCTGGGACGACACCGTGATCGTGCTCACCTCCGACCACGCCGAGATGATGGGCGACCATTTCATGCTCGGCAAAGGCGGCTTCTTCGACGCCAGCTACCACATTCCGTTGATCATCCGCGATCCGAGCCGCAGGGCGGCAGCCGGCGCGTCCATCGACCGCTTCACCGAAGCCGTCGACATCTTTCCGACCTTGCTCGACCTGATCGGCGCAGCACCCGAGCCGCATCTCGACGGCAGATCGCTGGCGCCGTGGCTCGACGGCAAGGAGCCGGCCGACTGGCGCGAGGCCGCGCATTGGGAATTCGACTTCCGCTCGGTCGCCGACGGCGAAGCCGAGCATCATTTCGGCATCGGCTCACGCGACTGCAACCTGGCTGTCCTGCGCACCGACCACTTCAAATATGTCCATTTCGGCGGCGGCCTGCCGCCGCTGTTGTTCGATCTCGCCAAGGATCCGGGCGAGCTGAGCAACGTCGCGAACGACCCCGCCTATCTGCCGGTGCGACTGGAGTTCGCCGAAAAGATGCTCGCCTGGCGCGCCAGGCATCTAGACCAGTCGCTGGCATTGGCGGAACTGACGGAGGATGGCGCGGTCGGCCACATGGCAAGTGGTAAGGGAGTAGGGGAGTAAGGGAGTAGGGGAGTAGGGGAGTAGGGATGAAGCGCCGCGCTGGCACTCGTCAAACCATACTCCCTTACTGCCTTACTGCCTTACTCCCTTACTCCCCTACTCCCTACTCCCCTACTCCCCTACTCCCTTACTTCAGTATCATCCGCTGCTTGTCGCGATTGGCGGCGTAACTGCTCTTGTCGTATGCCGCCTGCGCCTGCAGCTGTTCCTTGGTGAAGTTGGTGTAGAGATATTTCTTGCCGTTCTTGTCGGTCATGAATTTGAGCTTGTCCATGCCGACCGCAACCTCCTTGGCGCCGATACCGAGGAAGCCGCCGACGTCGACGATGACCGCGTCCGGCTTGTTGTCGGGCGTCAGCACGACGTCGCCGATCGAACCTATCTTGGCATCGTTCGCGCCATAGACCGTTGTGCCCTTGAGGTCGTCGACGCGCATGTTGCCCATCGGCATCTCGGTCAGCGTCGACTTGTCGATCGAGGCAGTCTGGGTCGTGTCAGTCGCCGACGTATTCGCGGGCTTGTTTTCCGCCGTCGTGCTCGGCGCCGGCGCCGCCGGCTTGGTTGCGGCGGTGCTCTGGGCGGGCTGAGCCGGCTTGCCCTGCTTGTCGGCGGTCGTGTCGGCCGATGCCACAGTCGGGGTAATGGTGGCCGGAGCATTGGCCGATGCGGCGGTGGAACCGGGCGCCGGATCATAGGCCTTACGGTTGAAGTCCGGCTGCGCCTGCAGTGCTTCCTTGGTCGTTTCGGCCACCAGCCAGCGATCGCCGTTCTTCTCGGCCCACTTGGCCTTGGCGAAGTCATAGGTGACGTTCTTTTCGCCGATGCCAAGGAAACCGCCGACGCCGATCACCAGCGACTCGGCCTTGCCGTCCTTGGCCAGCACGATATCGTTTACGTCGCCGATCTTCTGCGCATCGTCCGCGGTGCCGTTGTAGACCGACTTGCCCATGATGTTGGTAGCGAGATTGCCGTCGGCTTTGTTAACTGGCTCGGCCGGCGCGTTGGCAACCGACTTTTGGGTGCCGCCCGCCTCGGTGGTCGAGGGCTGCGTGGCGGCTGACTGAGCCGGCTCGTAAGCCTTTCTGTCGAACGCCGGCTGGGCGTTCAGCTCATCCTTGGTCGTTTTGGCCACCAGCCAGCGGTCGCCGTTCTTCTCGGCCCATTCCAGCTTGCTGTAATCGAAAGCAACGTCCTTCTTGCCGACCCCCAGGAAGCCGCCGACGCCGATGATCGCCGACTTTGCCATGCCGTTCGCATCGAGGACGACATCGTCGACCTTGCCGATGCTCTGGGCATCGTTGCCGGTGCCGTTGTAGACGGATTCACCGATGATGTTGGTCATCAAAGCGCCGTCGGCGCGCATTACGGGAGCCGGGTTCTCGGCGGCAGGCGGCTGCGCGGGCGTTGTCGTCTGCGCATAGGCGCCGGTCGCAAGCAGCGTTGCCAGCGCGGTAGTCGCAAAAAGCATGCGGATCATGGCGGTTTCTCCTCGTGCCTGGTTCGTACACGCCGCATCGGCAATCGACCCTTGCGGGCGCCGGACGCGGCATTGTTCGACAGCTTCACAACGTCGTGAGCAGGGCGTTGTTCCACAAAAGCGGCGCGCACCCTGATGCCCCGACTTCCCGGTTCTTTGCGGAACCTTTCAGTAGCCCCTTCGTTACAGCCTGCGGCTGAAAGGATGTTTTCGGCCCAACGATCGCGAAAAAAAACGGAGCGGGTATGCGGTTTGCGGCGGTGCTGAACCAGGATGGCGGCACGCTGCGATCGACCGATATTGCCGCCTTTTCAGACCGGCTCCGCCGGACGCTCGAAGCGGCGGGCCATTCGGTTCAGATCGACATTGTCGCCGGCCGCGACATCGCCGCCGCATTGCAAAAGGCCATAGCGAAGCGCAACATCGACGTGGTGATCGCCGGCGGCGGCGACGGCACGATTTCCACCGCCGCATCCCTTCTCATGAACAAGAAGAAAGCCTTGGCCATACTGCCTGCGGGCACGATGAACCTTTTTGCCCGCGGGCTCGGCATTCCCCAGACACTGGATGGGGCGTTGAAATCCTTCGCCGACGGCGAGGTGATTGCCGTCGACATGGCGAGCGCCAACGGCCACCCTTTCGTGCATCAGTTCTCGATCGGCATGCACGCCAGGATGGTGCAATTGCGCCAGGACATGGATTTTGGCTCGCGGCTAGGAAAAATGCGGGCGTCGCTGCGCGCCGCATGGGCAACCATCAAGAACCCGCCCGCTCTCAGGGTAAGCTTGACCATCGGCAAGGCCGAGATTGTCACCCGCACCACCGCCATCGGCATCTCCAACAATCTGTTTGGCGAGGGCCACCTGCCCTACGCCGACAATCCGGCCGGCGGCGTGCTCGGCATCTATGTCGGTGTCGCCCGCAGGCGACGTGACCTGGCAAAACTCCTGCTCGACATGCTGCGCGGCCGCTGGCGCGACAGCGCGCATGTCGAGATCCATCAGGCCGACAAGGCCGTGCTCAAGATCCATTCGCCCACGAAAAAGTTCAGCGCCGTCATGGACGGCGAACTGGTCAGGCTGGAGCGCGAGACGGCGATCGAGATTCATCCGGGCGCGTTGAACGTGCTGGTTCCGGCACGCAACGCGCAGGCAAAGGCAGCTTGATGAGAAGGTCAGCCGTTTGCGGGTTTTTGCCCGGACGGCGGCGCCTGCGGAACGGTCTGCTGCGTCGTCGGGGACTTGATGAGTTCGCCATAGATTTCGACCGCGCCCCACGCAATGAAGGCCAGCAGCAGCCCGGCAATGAGGATCCTGAGAGCATGCCAGCCCCAATGCCCCTGACGGGCTTTGTTTTCAGGAACGATCTTGGTCATAATCTGCCTCCGTGTTGGGTGGCGGCCAGTGCTTTGGGCAAGACATGGTCGGGTAACGGGTCCTCTGCGCTAAGGTTCCGGACCCGACGGCGACGTTCGGCGGTCATTGGGCAACCGACTGTCGCCGACAGGGCCTTTTGGGGGATTGGTGAATAGCAAGCCAGACAGATTGCCGGCCGATATCGGTCGCGTCGTCAAAGACGCGGATCGGCTTGCCGTGCTTCACGGCCTCGAAGCGCTGGATATGGCCGGCGATCCCGACTTCGATCGCATCAGCAGCCTTGCGGCCGCGGCCTTCGCGGCGCCGATTGCAATGATCACTCTGGTCGACGTCGATCGCCAGTGGATCAAGTCGCTTATCGGTCTCGAGGACAAGGAGACATCGACGGATTCCTTTTGCGCCCACGCCATTGCGGCGGGCGACGGCCCATTGGTTGTGGCCGACGCCACGCTCGACCCACGTTTTGCCGGCAATCCGCTGGTCATCGGCAAGCAGCACATCCGCTTCTATGCCGGCGCGCCGGTGATCGTGGCTGGCGCCCGGATAGGCGCGCTCTGCGTGCTCGACCGGGAGCCAAGACCATATCCGTCGGCTGACAGGCTTGCGCAGCTCAAGGCTCTGGCCGATCTCGCGGCAAGCCTGTTCACGCTCAAGGATGCCAACCGCAACGGCGCCATCGCCGAGGCGGAACTGGCGCGCGAGGAAAAGCGCCGCGCCGTCGCGCTCGACGCCGCCTCGCTGGCGAGCTGGGCCTGGGACATCCGCACCGACATGATCGAGTGCGATGCGCTTTTGGCCGAGCTTTTCGACCTGCCGCCGTCGAACCGGCTGAAGGCGCGCGATATCATGCGCGCCATCGACCCGCGCGATGTCTACCAGACCGAGACGCGTTTCCGCGACGCGCTGAGCGGCAGCGACGACTATTTTGGCGAATACCGGGTCAAGGGCTTTCATCCGGCGCGCTGGATCGCCACACGCGGCCGCGTCATCGAGCGCGACAGCGACGGCAAGCCGACGCTGATCTTCGGCGTCAATTACGACATCAGCGAGCGCAAGCTCGGCGACGAGCGGCAGCGCCTGCTGCTGCGCGAGCTCAACCACCGCGTCAAGAACACGCTGGCGACGGTCCAGGCTTTGGCGACGCAGACGGTTCGCCACGCCCGTGAGCCCAGCGAGTTCCTGGAGGCCTTCAGCGCCCGGCTGCAGGCGCTGGGCGCTGCACACAGCCTGCTTTCCGACCGCGAATGGCGCGGCATCGGTATCGGCGAACTGGCGCGGATCGAGGTCGGGCCTTTCGACACCGGCGATCGGCAACGCATAACGATCTCAGGCCCGGACGTCCTGCTTACGCCCGACCAGGCGGTCGGGCTCGGATTGATCCTGCACGAGCTGGCCAGCAACGCCCTTAAATACGGATCGCTTTCGGCTTCATCCGGAAAGGTCGAGCTGGCGTGGAAGGCGCATGGCCGCAAAGGTGCGCGGCGGCTGCTGCTGACCTGGCGCGAGAGCGGCGGGCCCGAGGTCGAGCCGCCTGACCGCCATGGCTTCGGTGCGATCCTGATCCGCCGCAGCCTTGCCAAGGTTATCGACAGCGAGGTGACCCACGAATATCGCCCCGAGGGGGTGTTTGCCGAGATATCGATACCGCTCGAAGATCTGCCGAAATAGGCCGCCGCTACCGCGGATCATCGCGATCCGGCTTGCCCGGCGCCGGTTTCACGTTCTCGCGGTAGATGGCGTAAGCGACCAGCGCCAGTGCGGGGGCAAGGACGACGCCCAGACCTCCTTTGCTTTTGCTGAGCGCCGGCAGCAGCGCGAGCGCCGCCGTGATCCCCAGTCCTGTCAGGTCGGCCTTGCGTTGGCGGGCGCGGCGTCTGGATTGCCTGCCGGTCGTCAGCTTGTGGATCACGAGAATGAGACCGGCAATCACCAGGAAGCCGATGCCGAAGCCGAGGCAGGTAGCCAACGGACCAAAGCGCGACGCCAGCCAGACATAGGCCGCGCCGATAAGAAAGCCGACGCCACAAAGCGCGAAAACGCCGGCAACCCCATAAAGGATTGTCGTTATCCTCGCTCTTCGTAAAGCGGCTGCGGCCTCGCCAGAAATAAAGGCCGAAATCAGCGAGACCAGCGTCCCCATTTGCAGGCTAGCGGCGGGAGAGAAGCGCGAACAGGAAACCCACGCCGGCGGCGATTGCCAGCGACGTCACCGGCTTTTCGCGAACGCTGGCCACGATCTGCGCCTCAAGATCCTGGGCGCTGCCGCGCATGCTCTCGAAGGCTGCTTCGCCTTGGGCCCGAAGCTGCTCGACGCCGTCGGCTGCGGCACGTTTGGCCGCGCCATAACCATGCTCGCTGGTCTTGGCCAACTGCTTGGTGAGCTCCTCTATATCGGCTCTCAACTGCCGAATATCGGCTTCGAGATCGGCGGTGGAAGGATCATCTGCCGTGGATTTGCCTGTGGCGGTCGCCATCGCTTAACTCCTTGCGTTTACTTCCGTTTCAACGTGCGGTCAGTGCCAAGGTTCCGATCCCCGGCGGGCCAAATTCCGTTCAGATCAGCGGCCGGCGCTCCTCGCCCAGGCCTTGCCAGCGGGCGAGCTTTTTCAAGCCTTCATAGTCGACGACCTCACAGCCGCCATCGCGCCAGTGGATCAGCTTGCGATCCATCAGCTTGCGGATCGTCTTGTTGGTGTGAACGAGCGAAAGACCCAGCGTATCGGCGACGTGCTGCTGAGTGATCGGGACCTTGCCGGTGACGCCGGTGCCGCGGGCGCGCCTGACAATGAAGGCGATGAGATAGGCGGCGCGTTCGAGCGCGGTGCGACGGCCTATGCTGAGCAGATTCTCATCCAGCATGCGCTCTTCACGCGACGCGATCCAGGTGATGTCGTAGGCGAGCCCGGGATGATTGCGATAGAGCTCATGCAGTTGCTCGCGCTCGAAGACGCAAAGCAGCATTGGCGACAGCGCCTCGACCGAATGCTGCATCTCTCCCATCAGGCTGCCTTGCAGGCCGACGAGATCGCCTGGCATGGAATAGTTGAGGATCTGCCGGCGCCCGTCGGGCAACAGCTTGTAGCGGAACGCCCATCCTGAAAGCACCGTGTAGAGATGCGCGCTGTGGCTGCCTTCGACCAGCACCGTGGCGCCCCTGTCGACGGCGAGTTCGCCTCGCTTGAAGGTGCTGACGAACGACAGCTCCTGCTTGTCGAAGTCCCGGAAGGCCGGCAGCGGCCGCAACGGGCACTTCTCGCAAGGATATTGGCGACTTGCAAACGTACGCACTTGCTGGCTGGACATTTCGACCCCTCTTCGAAATCCCTACCCTAAGGGCACATGGAAACGCTCGAAGCGGGTCGAGGTTCCGCCGGCTGGCGGCGCCACTCTTTCATCCACGTCTTTTTTAAATGACATTGGCGCAAATACCGCCCATGACTGCGCCCTGCGGAGGAGACGCCACAGGTGCCACCATTGCTTGACGGATTGCGCATCCTTGTTCTCGAAGACGAACTCCTCATTGCGATGGATGTCGAACAACTGTGCCGCGACTACGGCGCCGCCGAGGTGGTGACCGCGCGCCAACTGACCGAGGTCGACGAGCAGGAACTACCGTCGCGCTTCGACGCGGCCGTAATCGACCTGATGCTGGGCGGCGTTTCGACGCTCGACTTTGCCAGGCGGCTCAGCCGTGCCGGCATGCCCTTCGTCTTTGCCTCCGGATATTCGAACCCAGATGAGATCGAAGGCTCTTTTCCGGACGTCCGGCTGGTCACCAAACCTTATTCGGGGGACGATCTGATCGAAGCCCTGGCCGCCGCCTGCGGACGCGCCAAGGCGGCTTGACGACATCGGCGGCTCGCCGGCTCAGGCAGGATGTCAGGCGGCGTTGGAGCCGGTCACGGTTGCCGAGATCGCATCGGGACCATATTCGTCCTCGCCGGAGATCTTGAGGATCTCCTGCAGCCTGGTGCGCGCCCGGCTCACCCGGCTTTTGATCGTGCCGACCGCGCAGCCGCAAATCTCGGCCGCCTCCTCGTAGGAGAAGCCGGAAGCGCCGATCAGGATGATGGCTTCGCGCTGATCCTCCGGCAGCTGTTCGAGGGCCCCGCGAAAATCCTTCAGGTCGAGCTGTCCATGCTGGGCCGGGTGGACGGCGAGCCTGGCGGTCATGATGCCGTCGCTGTCCTGCACCTCGCGGCCGCGCTTGCGCATTTGCGAATAGAATTCGTTGCGCAGGATGGTGAACAGCCAGGCCTTGAGGTTGGTGCCGGGCTGAAAACTCTCATGCTTGTCCCACGCTTTGACCAGCGTTTCCTGGACCAGGTCGTCGGCCTTGTCGGCATTCTGCGTCAGCGACACCGCAAAGGCGCGCAGGCTCGGTATCGCACCGAGCAACTCGGTCTTGAAGCTTTGGGAGACCGCCGCCATGACTCAATCCTTTTTCGGGGCGGGTTCGGTCTGTTCCAGCTGGCTGAGCAACTGAGCGAATCGATCCGGAACGTGGTCGGAGACCAGTTCGTCGTAATATTGCTTGAGTTTGCGGGCGATTTCGGAGTTCGGTCCGAGTGGACTGCCATCGACACTCCGGTGCCTGTTCACGGCACCGGCGGTTGTGTTCTTCGTCATTTCTTTCATATTCGCCCTAATTTCCAGCACCCGAGCCGTCTTGGAACCAGATATCATAACGCAAGCGGCATCGTCGTCTGGTTACCCATCCCGTTACCGCGAAACGCCCACCTGCTAATTTAGTTCCACAGCCGGCGGAACTTTTTCTGCAAGCCGGCGTTGGTCTCGTTGGGGCTTGCAATCAGCCTGACTTTCAAAACAACGTCATCTGAGGGAGACGTCAAATATGAGCCTGTCCGCCACCATCGCTCCGCACCTGCCCTTCCTGCGTCGCTTCTCGCGCGCTGTTTCGGGATCACAGGAAAGCGGCGACGCGCTGGTCGCCGCGATGCTCGAAGCCATCATCGCCGACACCGCCATCTTCCCCAAGGCGTCGAGCGACCGTATCGCGCTCTACAAGGTTTTTGCCAGGCTGTTCACCTCGATTGCCATCCGCGTGCCGCAAGAGCACGCCCAGACCGCCTGGGAGCAGCGGGCAGCCGCCAATTTGAATGCGATCGCGCCGCGGCCGAGGCAGGCATTCCTGCTGGTTGCCGTGGAGGGCTTCAGCGAAGACGAGGCGGCCGAGATCCTCGACGCCGACGAGCAGGAGTTCTCCGATCTGCTCGCCCAGGCAAGCACCGAGATATCGCGCCAGGTCGCGACCGACGTGCTGATCATCGAGGACGAGCCGCTGATTGCGATGGACATCGAGGAGATGGTCGAAAGTCTTGGCCACCGCGTCGTCGGCACCGCGCGCACGCACGCCGAGGCGGTAGCCATGTTCGGCAGGACGCGCCCGAAAATGGTTCTGGCCGACATCCAGCTTGCCGACGGCAGTTCAGGCATCGAGGCGGTGAACGAGATCCTGTCTTCGACGCCGGTGCCGGTGATCTTCATCACCGCCTTCCCCGAACGCCTGCTGACCGGCGAGCGTCCTGAACCGGCGTTTCTGGTGACCAAGCCGTTCAACCCCGACATGGTCAAGGCGCTGATCAGCCAGGCGCTTTTCTTCGATCGCCAGGCCAAGGCGGCCGCCTGATCCATTCCAATCCATGATGGTTCAAGCTTTGATGTGAGGCTGAGCCTCACATCGGGTCGCGCGGAATTTCGCCTTTTAATTCGCCTTGTAAAAAGCCTTTAAAAAGCCTCCCGCGGGATCGTCTTTTTCGGCAAATGGTGGAACAAACGCCATCGAGCCACGTTTTTTCACACGACATAAGAAGGAGACGCATCATGCTTTATTGGGCGCTCGTGTTCCTCGTTGTTGCGATCATCGCCGGCGCGCTTGGCTTCGGCGGCATAGCCGGAACCTCGGCTGGGATCGCGCAGATACTGTTCTTCATTTTCCTCGCCTTCTTGGTCATTTCGCTTATCGCCGGTCTGTCCAGAAGAGTATGACGGCATCAGCGGCTGAACACTGGAAGCCGCACCCCTCAAACGGTTTCCAGCCACCGCCGGGCGGAGTCCTCCACGGGAAGCCGCTCGGCGGACCTTTTACGGGGATCCATTCCGAATAAACCATTGAGCCTGGGCGAGTGGATCGATGCGCTCCACGGCAGGAGACAAAGGCGACAAAATGCATGGCGAGGAGGAGGTCATTGCCATGCACCCGGCGGAAAGCGGGATGCAGCTTGGAAGGGCGCTGCTGCACGCGCTGCACAATGCCGGAATTTCGGTTCTCTATCAGGACCGGGAGATGAAGACGGTCTGGGCGCGCAACATGCGCGCGCCGTGGGCATCCGATACCGCCAACGAGAAGGACTTGCTTCCACCCGGGCAGGCAGAGCGGATCAACAATGCCAAGCGCAAGGTCGTCGAATCGGGCCAGGCGGACCGTCTTGAGCTCAGCATTCCCGCCAGCAACGGCGTCCGCTGGTTCCACGTGTGGATCGATGCCGATCGCGGCGATGCCGGCGACGTGCAAGGTGTCGTCACCACCATGGTCGAGACGACGGAGCAGAAACACCGCGAGCAGACGCTGAAGACGCTGCTGCGCGAAGTCAGCCACCGTTCGAAGAACCTGCTGGCCATTATCCAGAGCATCGCCACGCAGACCGGGCGCTACTCGGAGACGCTGGGCGACTTCCTGACGCGTTTTCGAGGACGCCTTCAGTCTCTCGCCTCGTCACAGGATCTGGTGACATCCTCCAACTGGCGGGGAGCAGCGCTGCACGAACTCGTATCCGGCCAGGTCGGCCGCTACAGCGCCGACCCCAAGCGGAGCCTGCGTTTCGAAGGCGAAAACCCCTACCTCAATCCCAACGCCGCCCTGCATATCGGGCTGGCGGTGCATGAGCTCGCGGTGAATTCGGTAAGCTATGGCGCGCTGTCGCGGCCGGACGGCCATGTCGAGGTGCGCGCGAGACTGGAGACCGCCGCGGCCGAGGCGCCCGGCCTGTCGCTGACGTGGTCTGAGACAATCGGCGCCGGCCAGCGCAATAAAAAGCGCTTTGGCAGCGTCGCGCTTGAACGTGTCGTGCCGACGTCGCTCAACGGCACCGCCACGCTCGATATCAGAGCAAACCGTCTCGAATACCGTCTTATGGTGCCGCACGGCAATTTCGAGACGGACTGACGGCCATCGGCTAAACCATGTTTCCCGCTCGAGGCGTCGCTGCAGGTCTCCGGCGCGCTCGTCGCGTCGAACGGCGCGCGCCCCGAAAAAGACTATGTTCAGCAACAATAAGATCGGGGCAGGCAAAGCCCTTTTTTTCGTGCTAAATGACTGTCGGTACTGCCGAAAGCGAGGACAAAAGTGAGGAGCAATTCTATGCGGAAGATGATCATTGCCATGGTTGCCGTGGTCGCCGTCAGCGGCTGCACCAGCACGGAGAAGGACGTGAGCGTGGGCACCTTGGGCGGCGCGGCCATCGGTGGCATCGTGGGTGGCGGCAAGGGTGCGCTCATCGGCGCCGGCGCCGGCGCGCTTGGCGGCCTGCTCTATCGCCGTCTGGATAATGGTTATTGTCAGTATCGCAATCGTCACGGCCGGATTTACACGGCTCGCTGCAATTAAGCTGCGATCGATCGGCATCACTCCGGAGGCCGCTTGCCGGCCTCCGTTTTTTCCGCCGGATCTATGATCAGCCGCTGAAGGCGTCGGCCGCTCAGGCGGTCAGCGGGATGCGGATTTCCACCTTCAGACCATCGGCCTGATAGTCTCGTCTGATCGTGCCGCGCAGCTCGCGCGTGACGTTGAGGTCGATCAGCTTGGTGCCGAACCCGGTCTTGGCCGGTGCCTCCAGCTGTTTTTGCCCGGCCTCGCGCCAGTTGAATACCAGCGTCCGCTCCCGCCCGCGTCCCTCGACCGCCCAGTCGACCTTGAGCGCGCCAACGGAATTGCCGGCCTCGCCATATTTCAGCGCATTGGTGGCGAGTTCGTGAAAGGTCAGGCCGAGCGCCTGCGTCGTTGTCTCGTCGAGCAGCACTTGCGGCCCCGACAATATGCCTTCGGGAAAATCCTTGCCGAAAACCTGACCGAGCTCGATGCGCAGCAGGTCGCCGAGATCGGCTTTCTGCCAGCGCGAGCGCGTCAGCATGTCCTGCGAAGCGGCCATCGCCTGCAGCCGGGCCGAAAACGATGCGGAAAATTCCTTCACGTCGGTGGCCTGCGAGGCAGTCTGCCGCGCGATCGCCAGCACCCTTGTGATCGAATTCTTGATCCGGTGCTTCATCTCCTGCAGGATCAGGTCCTTTTCCAGCAGGCTCTTTTCGGTCGCTTCGTGCAGCAGCGACTTCGCGTCATAGGCACGCTCCTGATAGCGCGCCACCAGGGCAATGGCGCCGGCAAGCAGCAGGCCGAACAGCCCGAGCATCACCGGAATGGCGCGCGAGGAAGGCGGTGAAAACGCACTGGTCGGCCGGAACAGCACCGTCCAGGGCCGGCCGGCCACGACGATGTCGCGGCGCGCCACAAGCTTTGCGGCGAAGGGTTGCGCCGGCGGAGCCTGCGAGCGAAACAAGAGATTGCCGGCCTCCGGCTTGCCGTCATAGACCTCGACATTGACCGGCAGCAGCGGTGCGTGGCTGAGCGCGGTCTGGAACAGCTCGTTGGCGCGGAAGGCGGCGTAAAGAAAGCCGGCGGTCGACGAGCGGCTGGCATTGATGACGTCCGGCGCGGTTTCGACATTGAGCCGCACGAAGACCAGGAACCCCGGAAAGGTCTGCTTCGCGCCCATGGCCTGGCCGAGTTGGACAAGGCCGCTGGCATGCTGCTGGTCGTCGGCCATCGCTTTCTCGATCGCCGTTCGCCGAGCCGGCTCGCTGAACATGTCGAAGCCGATGAACGACTGGTTGGACGTATCGAGCGGCTCGAAAAGCACGATCGGCGTTCGCCATTGCTGCTCACTGGTGGCCGGATAGACCGGATGCGCCGAGCCGTGGTCGTGCAGGATGTCGCGCTCGACCGCCGCCTCGTCGCCGGTCTTGGCCAGTTTGAGAAAACCGATGCCGCGCAGGCCGGCAAAATTGTCGTCGATGTCGAGCGCCGTGAAGAAGGCGTTGAACTCGCCGCGCGTGATGTCGCCGTTGCGGGCATCGAACAGCGCCTTTGTCGAACGCAGCAGCGACAGATGCAGATCGATGCGGCTTTCGATGCGATTGAGCGCGTCGTCGGCGGTCCCCTCGAATTTGATGCGTGCCGCCTCCTGGGTGGCGAAATAGGCGAAGCCCGCCATCGTCAGGCTGATCAGCGCGACGGCGATGAAGGCGACGATCGGAAAGAGCTTTTTCAACGCAAGGAATGGCCCATGGATGATCACCTTTATGGGGAAGTCTCCGGGCCAATACAATGGCAAGACCAAGTCATCGTGGCGGCTGGCACATCGACAGGCACATCTGTTTGCCGGCTATCTTTCAGCCTCACGCCGCGATCTTCAGCGCTCCAGGACCCGGAATGGCGCCCGGTGGGCATTTGCCGAGAATGATCATGCCGAGCACCTCATCCTGGGTAACATCGGCGGTGCGCGCCGTGCCGACGACCTGGCCGTTCTTCATCACGCAGACCCGGTCCGCGAGATCGAACACGTCGTGGATGTCGTGGCTGATGAGGAAGATGCCGATGCCGTCTGACTTGAGCTGCCTGACCAGTTCGCCGACCTGGGCTGTCTCCTGCGGGCCGAGCGCCGCCGTCGGCTCGTCCATGATGAGGATGCGGGCGTTGAACAGGATGGCGCGGGCGATCGCCACCGACTGCCTCTGTCCGCCCGACAGCTTGATCACCGGCTCCTTGAAGCGCTGGAAGCGCGGGTTGAGCCGGCCCATCACCTTGCGCGCCTCGGCTTCCATGGCGACGTCGTCGAGCGTTCCCCAGCTGGTCATCAGCTCGCGGCCGAGGAAAAGATTGGCGGCGGCGTCGACATTGTCGGCCAATGCCAACGTCTGGTAGATGGTCTCGATGCCGTATTTCTTGGCATCGCGCGGATTGGAGATCGGGGCCTCCTCGCCATTGACGAAGATCTGGCCCGCATCGCGCTTGTAGGCGCCGGACAGGATCTTGATCAGCGTCGACTTGCCGGCGCCGTTGTGGCCGAGCAATGCCATCACTTCGCCGGGGAAAAGATCGACGGACGCGTCGTCGACGGCGCGGATGCCGCCGAAGGCGATCGAGATGTTGCGCATGTCGACCAGCGGGGTGCTCGTGGGAGCAGTCTTTTCCATGATCGCCTTTCCTCCTAGACCCGTTTGCGATAGACGGTATCGAGCCAAACGGCGACGACGAGCACGGCACCGACAACGATGCTCTGCAGCGGCGAATCGATGCCGAGCAGCACCATGCCGGACTGTAGCGACTGCATCAGCAGCGCGCCGAGCATGGCGCCCAACACCGTGCCGGAGCCGCCGGCGAGCGACGTGCCGCCGATGACCGCCGCCGCGATCACCAGCAACTCGTCCAGCGTGCCGAGTGCGTTGGTCGATGCATTGAGGCGGGCCGACGAGATCGCCGCGCTGATCGAGGCGAGCACGCCCATGATCATGAACACCTTCATTGTCACCCAGCGCGTGTTGATGCCGGCGAGGGAAGCAGCTTCCGGATTGCCGCCGATGGCGAAGACATAGCGCCCGAAGCGGGTGCGCTTGGTGATGAAGGTCATGACGATGCCGACCGCCACTGCCATCAGCACCGGTATGGCGATGCCATGCGCGATGAACAGCCCGCCTTCCGGAATCGCGATGCCGTGTTGCTCGGCGTATTGGCGCACGATGCCGACCGGCCAGGGATAGGAATTGGCGATCCAGACGGCGCCAAGGATGGCGGCGCAGGCGACCGCGCCCAGTAACATCTCCGCCCAGATCGGACGCAGCGGGAATTTGAACCGTTTGCGCTGCGAGCGGCCATTGAACAGCATGAAGGCCACCGCCGCACAGGCAACGACGCCAACAACCCAGCTGGCTGGGCCGCCGATCGAGCCACGCGGCCCGCCACCCATAAGCTGGAAGGTGGCGTCGAGCGGCGCAACGGTGCGGCCGCTGGTTATCAACCAGGCCATGCCGCGCCAGACCAGCAGGCCACCCAGCGTCACGATGAACGCCGGGACCTCCATATAGGCGATGATGAAACCCTGGAACGCGCCGATGACGAGGCCAAGCACGACGCCGACGGCCAGCGCTACAATCCAAAGCCAGGGATTACCGAGCTGGAAGCCGATCACTCGAACGAGGAATTCTGCCTGTGCCACACCCATGATCATGCCGACCACGCCTTCGACGGACCCGACCGAAAGGTCGATGTTGCGCATGACGATGACTAACACCATGCCGGTCGCCATGATCGCGACCGAGGAGGTTTGCACCGACAGGTTCCACAGATTGCGCGGCGTCAGGAAGAGGCCTCCCGACAAGATGTGTATGCCGATCCAGATGACCAGCAGCGCGCCGATCATGCCGAGCATGCGCGTGTCGATCTCGGTCGCCTTCAGGAACCGGGCCACCGCGCCGAGTTCGGAAGCACGTGCGGTGTCGGCCTGCTGGGTGGACGTCGTATCGGTCATGGTTTCCTCCCAGCGGCTTGCCGTCTGACGCGGATGCCGGACCACAGCCTAGAAGCTATCGGCCGTACGCAGAAATACAATTTTTTGAGAAAACGCCGCGGTTTTCAGGCCGCGGCGTCGAGATCGATCGGGATTAACCGACTTAGTTGCAGACGGCGACGCTGCCGGCGGCAACGCCCGCGCAGACCTCGTCCTTCTTGATCCAGCCGGCGTCGATGACGACGTTGAGGTTGTCCTTGGTGATGGCGACCGGGGTCAGGAACAGCGACTTGACGGTGTTGCCGCCGGGCGTCGTGAAGTCCTTGGCGCCGGCGATGTCGGCCATCTTCTTGCCGTCGGCGAGCTGCGAGGCGATCTCGGCGGCGTTCTTGCCGAGCTCGCGCGCATCCTTCCACACCGACACGGTCTGGGTGCCGAGCGCGATGCGGTTCAGCGCCGCGTGGTCGCCGTCCTGGCCCGACACCGGCACCGTGCCGGCAAGACCCTGTGCCGTCAGCGCCGCGACAACGCCGCCGGCGGTGCCGTCATTGGCCGCCACCACCGCGTCGACCTTGTTGTCGTTGGCGGTCAGGAACTGCTCCATGTTCTTCTGCGCATTGGCCGGCAGCCAGCCGTCGGTATAGGCCTCGCCGACATTCTTGATCTTGCCGCTGTCCATTGCCGCCTTCAGCACTTCCATCGAGCCCGCGAACAGGAAATCGGCGTTCGGATCGGCGCCCGAGCCCTTGATGAAGACGTAGTTGCCTTCCGGCTTGACCTTGAACACCTCGCGGGCCTGCATGCGTCCGACTTCCTTGTTGTCGAAGGTCAGGTAGAACACATCCTTGTTTTCGATCAGGCGATCATAGCCGACCACCGGGATGCCCTCGTCGAGCGCCTTCTGCACCGCCGGGCCGATTGCCGAGGCATCCTGTGCCAGGATGATCAGCGCATTGGCGCCCTGCGAGATCAGGCTTTCGACGTCGGTCAGCTGCTTGCCCGGATTGGACTGCGCGTCGGCGGAAATATACTTGTCGCCGGCGGCCTCGATGGCCGCCTTCATCGCCGCTTCATCCGTCTTCCAGCGCTCTTCCTGGAAGTTCGACCACGAAACGCCGATCACCTTGTCCTTCGCCTCGGCGACCGACGCCAACGTCAGCGACATGGCAACACCCGCCAGTATGGCGGCTGCGAATTTCTTCATGATATTCCTCCCTGCGCCCTGTGCGGCGCGACCAGACTGGCCCGTAGGCCGGCACAGAGGCTTTTTTCGAGCCTCAAAAAAAATACTGACCCGGGGCAATAGCCCTGTCAACTGCGATTCTGATGGTTTCTGATCGGCTCGAAACTTTTTTCGAGTGCCGCAATAAATAATGACAGCTCTACTGGCTTCTGCCACTATCCTGGAGCAAAAACAAAAAACTACTGCGGTTCGGCGGTTTTCCAACAAAACTGAACCGCTGGCGCATCGCCGACGGCCCATGCATCATCACAAGGCCGCGATGACCGGGAGGAAATGCGAAGCCATGTCGGTCGGAATCCGCCACGACGATCTGCGCCGGCGCAACCGCGGCATGGTGATTTCGGCCGTGCGCCGGGTCGGCCAGCCGTCGCGGACGGAGATCGCCGCCACCACGGGGCTGAGCCACTCGACCATTTCGGCAATCTCCGCCGACCTGATCCAGGAAGGCATTCTTGCCGAGAGCAAGTCCAGCGAGACCGCTTCGCTGAAGCGCGGGCGGCCTCAGGTCGGCCTTGCCCTCAATCCGGAAGCCGCCGCGGTAGTGACCGTGGTGCTGTCGCTGAATTTCCTCTCGGTCGCCGTCATCGACTATACGGGCCAGGTCGTCGCCGAGGAGCAGCGGCGCCTCGACACGCTGACGATATCGCGCGACGCGTTGATCGGCGAATGCGTTGGCATAGTCCGGCGCCGGCTGGAGGACCCGGACCTCGACATCGGCAGCGTCGCCCGCATCGCAATGGGCATCCAGGGCATCACCGATTCCCATGCCCGCGCCATGCTGTGGTCGCCGATCACGCCACTGACCGACATCCCTTTTGCCGACATTCTGGAGAAGGAATTCGGCATTCCGGCCACCATGGAGAATGACTGCAACATGATGGCGGTGGCGCTGCAATGGCGCGATCCCGACCGCTACCGCGACAATTTCATCGCCATCCTGTTGTCGCACGGCATCGGCATGGGCCTGGTGCTGAAGGGCGAGCTTTTCACCGGCACGCATTCCTCGGGCGGCGAGTTCGGCCATATGATCCATCGGCCGGGCGGCGCGCTCTGCCGCTGCGGGCGGCGCGGCTGCGTCGAGGCCTATGCCGGCAACTACGCCATCTGGCGCAGCGCCATGAAGATGAGCGAGGACGCCGAACCGGTCGATGTCGGCGATGCCGACATGCGGGCGCTCGCAGCAAAGGCGAGGCTGCAGGACGGCCCGGAGCGCGAGGCCTATCGGCGGGCGGGCGAGGCGCTGGGCTTCGGCCTCGGCAGCCTGTTCGCGCTGATCGATCCCGCACCTGTCGCCATGGTCGGCGTCAGCGCGGCCGCCTTCGATCTGATCGAGCCGGCGCTGCGCGAGGCGATCGCCCAGACCGCGGGCGGCCAGCACTCGACATCGATCTCCTTCGACACCGAGCCGAACGAACTGCCGCTGATCCGCGAAGGCTGCGCCATGCGTGCGCTGAGCTTCGTCGACCAGGAGATTTTTGCGCCGGGCGTGCAGGCGCGAACTGGCACGGCAGGCAAGAACGTGGCCTGATCAATCCTCGCGGATCGCGTAACCCGCCCCGCGGATGGTGCGGATCACGTCCGGCATGCGGCCGTTGTTGACCGCCTTGCGCAGGCGCCCGACATGCACGTCCACCGTGCGCTCGTCGATATAGATCGTCTCGCCCCAGACATTGTCGAGCAACTGGCTGCGCGAGAACACCCGGCCGGGATGCCGCATCATGAACTCGAGCAGCCGGAACTCGGTCGGCCCGAGCCGGATCTCGCTCTTCTTGCGGTAGACGCGGTGCGACTCGCGGTCGAGCACGATATCGCCCACCTTGAGCACGCTGGACAGCACTTCCGGCTTGGCGCGGCGCAGCAGCGCCTTGATCCGCGCCATGAATTCCGGCGTCGAGAACGGCTTGACCAGATAGTCGTCGGCGCCGGTCGAGAGGCCGCGCACCCGGTCGCTTTCTTCACCCCGCGCGGTCAGCATGATGATCGGCAGCCGCTCGGTCTCGGGACGCATCCTGAGGCGGCGGCAAAGCTCGATGCCGGAAACCGCCGGCACCATCCAGTCGAGCACCAAAAGGTCGGGCACGTTCTCCTGCAGGCGGATCTCGGCTTCGTCGCCTCGTGTCACCACCTCGACCTGATAGCCTTCGGATTCGAGGTTGTAGCGGAGCAGCACGCCCAGCGGCTCCTCGTCCTCCACCACCATGATGCGCGGCGCGATCATCGGCAGGTTACCCTTGTTGTCAGGTGGCCGGTGTCGACATCGCGGTCTCGTCCTGCTTCGGACGGTTCGCGGGCAATTGCGTGCCGGTCAACACATAATAGGCGTTCTCGGCGATGTTGGTGACATGGTCGCCGATGCGCTCCAGGTTCTTGGCGCAAAACAGAAGATGCGTGCAAGCCGTGATGTTGCGCGGATCCTCCATCATGTAGGTCAGGAGTTCACGGAACACGGACGTGTATTTGACGTCGATGCGTTCGTCGGCATTGCGCAGCGTGGCGAGTGCCGTGGCGTCGCCCGCCGTATATTCCTGGATGACGGCCTGGACCTGGATCAGCACCATCTGCGCCATCGAGTCGATCGAATGCGAAAGATCGCGGGGTGCTGCGCTGATGCCGACCGAGCCGACGCGCTTGGCGATGTTCTTGGCCAGGTCGCCGATGCGCTCGAGGTCGCCGGCCATGCGGATCGAGCCGACCACGTGGCGCAGATCGTCTGCCATCGGCTGCCGCTTGGCGATGAGCGTGATGGCACGGTCGTCGAGTTCACGCTGGCGCGCGTCCATGATGGCGTCGTCGGAGACGACGCGCTGTGCGAGCGCGTTGTCGGAATTGAGCAGGGCCTTGGTCGAGGCGCCGACCATGGACGCGGCAAGATCGCCCATGTCACGGATGAGCCGGCTGATCTGCCCGAGATCCTCGTCGAAGGAAGCGACAGTATGTTCGGCCATGATTTATGTCCTCGTGTGAACTCAGCCGAAGCGGCCGGTGATGTAGTCCTGCGTGCGCTTCTCGCGAGGCGAGGTGAAGATCTTCTCCGTCCGGTCGAACTCGACCAGTTCGCCAAGATACATGAACGCCGTCTGCCGCGACACGCGCGCCGCCTGCTGCATGTTGTGGGTGACGATGACGATCGTGTAGTCGGCCTGCAACTCGTCGATCAGTTCCTCGATCTTGGCGGTCGACAGCGGATCGAGCGCCGAGGCCGGCTCGTCGAGCAGGATGACCTCGGGCTTCACCGCCACGGTGCGGGCGATGCAGAGGCGCTGCTGCTGGCCGCCCGAGAGGCTGAGGCCGCTGGCGTTGAGCTTGTCCTTGACCTCGGTCCAAAGCGCTGCGCGTTTCAGCGCCTGCTCGACGCGGCCGTCCATTTCGGCCTTGCTGATCTTCTCATAGAGCCTGACGCCGAAGGCGATGTTCTCGTAGATCGACATCGGGAACGGCGTCGGCTTCTGGAACACCATGCCGATCTTGGTCCTGAGCAGGTTGAGGTCCTGCGAGCGGTCGAGGATGTTTTTGCCGTCGAGCAGTACCTGGCCGTCGGCGGTCTGCTTCGGGTAGAGCTCGTAGATGCGGTTGAAGACGCGCAGCAGCGTCGACTTTCCGCAGCCCGACGGGCCGATGAAGGCGGTGACGCTGCGCTCCGGCAAGGACAGGCTGATGTCCTTCAGCGCCTTTGACTGGCCGTAATAGAAGTTGAGGTTCTTGACCTCGATCTTGGCTTTCTCGACGGTCGTGTCGGCTACGTTCAAATCGGTGGACAACATCGGTTTCATCTGTCCTCTCTGCGTCCGGTAAGGCTGCGGGCGAAGATGCTCAGCCCAAGAACCGTAAGGGTGATTATGAGTGCGCCGGTCCACGCCAGTTGCTGCCATTCTTCATAGGGGCTGAGAGCGAACTGGAAGATGGTCACCGGCAGGCTGGCCATTGGCGCGTTGAGGTTGCTCGACCAGAACTGGTTGTTGAGCGCCGTGAAGAGCAGCGGCGCCGTCTCGCCGGAGATGCGGGCGATCGCCAGCAATATGCCGGTGACGATGCCGGAAAGTGCGGCGCGATAGGCAACCGAACGGATGACGACCCAGCGCGGCGCGCCGATCGCGGTGCCGGCTTCGCGCAAGGCGTTCGGCACCAAATTCAGCATGTCCTCGGTGGTGCGCACAACAACCGGGATGACCAGGATGGCCAGCGCGACGGCGCCGGCGATTGCCGAGAAGTGCCCCATCGGCCGCACCATCAGCTCATAGACGAACAGGCCGATGATGATCGAGGGCGCCGACAACAGAATGTCGTTGATGAAGCGCACGATCGTCGTCAGGCGCGAGAAGCGGCCGTATTCGGCCATGTAGGTCCCGGCCAGGACACCGATCGGCGTCCCGACGACGACGCCGATGACGGTCATCACCACGCTGCCGTAGATGGCATTGAGCAGGCCGCCGGCATCGCCGGGCGGCGGAGTCATTTCGGTGAACACGGCCAGCGAAACGCCGGACAGGCCCTTGTAGATCAGTGCGCCGAGGATCAGCGCCAGCCAGGCAAGGCCGATGCCGGCGGCGACGACGCACAGCGTCATCATCACGCCATTCTTCCTCTTGCGGCTCTGATGAAGCGATTCAGCTGTCGACATCGGTCAGGCTCCCGTGCGGGCGTCGATGCGCATCAGCATATAGCGTGCGATGGCAAGGATGAGGAACGTGATGACAAACAGGATCAGGCCCAGCGCCACCAGCGAAGAGGTGTAGAGTGAGCCATCGGCCTCGGTGAATTCATTGGCGATGGTTGCGGAAATCGTCGTCGCCGGCGCGAACAGCGAGGCGCTGATGCGGTGCGCGTTGCCGATGACAAAGGTGACCGCCATGGTTTCGCCGAGCGCGCGGCCGAGGCCGAGCATGACGCCGCCCATGATGCCGACGCGGGTATAGGGAATGACCACCCGCCGCGTGACTTCCCAGGTCGTGCAGCCGATTCCGTAGGCCGATTCCTTGAGCACCGCCGGCACCGTGTCGAACACGTCCTTGGTGATCGAGGTGATGAACGGCAGCACCATGATGGCCAGGATCAGCGACGACGTCAGCAGGCCGATGCCGTAAGGCGGGCCGGCGAACAGGCTGGAAAGCCCGGGCACGTTGTGAAAAACGTTGATGATGACGGGCTGTACCATCGTCTGCAGGAACGGCGCGAACACGAACAGGCCCCAGATGCCGTAGATGATCGAGGGGATGCCGGCCAGAAGCTCGACGGCGATGCCGATTGGACGCCGCAGCGGTCTCGGGCAAAGCTCGGTAAGAAAGATGGCGATGCCGATGCCGATGGGAACCGCGATCAGAATTGCGATGGCCGACGTAACGATAGTGCCGTAGATCGGCGACAGCGCGCCGAAATTCTCGGTGACCGGGTTCCACGCCTCGGTCGTCAGAAACGAGAAGCCGAACTTCGACAGTGCCTCCCATGAGCCGGCAAACAGCGAGATCGCAACCCCACCGAGGATGAGCAGGACGAGAGCGGCGGAAACGCGGGTCGCCTCGCGGAACACCATATCCGTGAAGGCGAAGCGCCGGACTGTCGCATCCCTGGATCGCATGGTGCTCGACGCCGGCGTGGCTTCTGAAACGGTGGTCATCTAGCCCCTCGTGCTCGAAAGAAGGCAGGAGGGCGCCGTCGGCGCCCTCCTGCGGCAAAGAGAGTTACTTGGCGGCGTAGAGCGACTTGCCGTCGCTGCCGACGATGTCCTTGCTCCACATTTCCTCGACGCTCTTGACGACCTTGTCGGGCATCGGAACGTAGTCGAGTTCAGCCGCCATCTTGTCGCCCTTGGCATAGGACCAGGCGAAGAACTTGAGGGCTTCGCTGGTGGCCGCGGCGTCGGCGGGCTTCTTGTACAGAAGGATCCAGGTCGCGGACGTCATCGGCCAGGATTCGGCACCGGCCTGATTGGCGAGAATGACGCCATAGCCCGGCTGCGAGCTCCAGTCGGCATTGGCTGCCGCGGCCGAGAACGCCTTCGCGGTCGGCTCGACCTTCTTGCCGTCCTTGTTCACCATTTCGGTGTAGGTCAGCTTGTTCTGCTTGGCATAAGCATATTCGACATAGCCGATCGCGCCGCCGGTCTGCGACACGTTGTTGGCAACGCCTTCATTGCCCTTGGCGCCGATACCAACCGGCCATTCGAGCGCGGTGTTGACGCCGACCTTGGACTTCCAGTCGGCGTTCACGTCAGCCAGATAGTAGCTGAAGTTGAACGTGGTGCCCGAGCCGTCCGAACGATGGACAACGGCAATAGCCTGGTCGGGCAGCTTGACCTTGGGGTTGAGCTTCTTGATCGCCGGGTCGTTCCAGTTGGTGATCTTGCCGACGAAGATATCGGCCAGCGTCGGGCCGTCGAGGACGAGCTCGCCCGGCTTGATGCCCGCGAGATTGACGACGGGCACGATGCCGCCCATCACCATCGGGAACTGGGCGAGACCGGTGGCGTCGAGGTCTTCACCCTTCAGCGGCGCGTCGGAAGCACCGAAGGTAACGGTCTTGGCCTTGATCTGCTTGACGCCGCCGCCGGAACCGATCGACTGGTAGTTGAGGCCGGTGCCGGTCTCTTTTTTGTAGGCGTCGGCCCACTTGGCATAGATCGGGTAGGGGAACGTCGCGCCAGCGCCCGAGATGTCTGCCGCAAACGCTGCGGACATGGTGAGGGTGGACGCCGCAGCCATTGCAATCGCAACGGCCGCCGAGCGGATGAAATGTCTCATGTGGCCTGCTCCTGTTCGGAAGATGGTCTCTCGGCACCCTTTTGTTTTGGCGCCCGCCGAGGGCAATAGCCTTCGATTATTACAGTCGCATGACAGTTTCATGTCAGCCCGGTAACGCCTGAACAGCGATGTCTGGAGTGGCCTCGGATGGCCTTGGCGAACCAGCCGGAGTTTATCGCGCGAATCAGTAACTTGTATGGCTTTTGATCCCGGCGGCCGGGTTGCGGCCGCCGGGAAATAAAATCCGGACGAGAGCGCGTTGCCTGAATGCCAGAGCGTATCATGGCCTAGCCATCGCCGAAAACAGGTCCGTTGGGGTAGAATGACGCTGTTTCTTGCCGGCGGTCGCCGCTCCCGCCCGTAATCAAGAGGCGGAATCGATGGTTTTATTGTCCGGGCTTGGCGTTTCATTTGGTATGGTGCGATCGCACCATACGCCTGCGTCAGGCGTTCAGGGCGGCGGCGACTGACGGACGGTGATTGCCGCGCAAGCGGGAAGCGTACTAAGTGTTTGTTCTTACGCAATTCCGACGGGAAGCCGCTGCGCACTTTCCCTGGAATTGCGCTAGCCGGCGCTGCGCCGGGTCTCAGCGTCGGTGCCGAGCCAGCGCTCGAGCTTCTCCAGCAGCGCCCTCGGGCTGATCGGCTTTGGCAGGTAATCATCCATGCCGGCCTCCAGGCAGCGTTCGCGGTCGCCTTTCAGCGCATGCGCGGTGACGCCGACGATCGGCACATGCGTTCCCGTGTCCTCCTCCAGCCGGCGAATGGCGGCGGTCGCCTCCAGCCCGCTCATCTCCGGCATCGACACATCCATCAGTATCATGCGCGGATTGAGCTTGCCGAAGGCGTCCAGCGCCTTGCGGCCGTTGCCGACGATTTCGAAATGATAGCCGGTTTCGCCGAGGATCTGCGTGAACACCATCTGGTTCACCTCATTGTCCTCGGCAACCAGGATGTCGAGCCCGCTATCGGCGCTGGCCGGGCGCGGGCGAGCCCTGACCGGCTGCGGCTGCAGCACCGCGCGATCCAGCGCCGCCGCCTGCGCTTGCGTCGAGACGGGATGGGCACCGGCCCCGGTGGCCAGCGGCACGGCCGTCGTACTGTGACGGTGGCGCTGGATGGTGGCGACCAGCGTCTCCAGCAGAATCGACGAGCGCGCCGGCTTGATCAGCTGGGCGTCGATGCCAAGCTCGCGGTAGGTGGCGTTGGCGAGCGACTGGTCGACCGAGGTCAGCATGATGATCGGCGTGTGGGCGAGCCCTGCGGTGTTGCGCACGATGCGCGCCATTTCGGCGCCTGTCATGCCCGGCATCTGATAGTCGAGCACGACGCAGTCGACCGGCACGCCGTAAGCAGCGGCGGCAATCAGCACCTTGAGCCCCTCGGCGCCGCTTTCCGCCGCGCAGGCATCGAAGCTCCACGAAGCCATCTGCTCGCTGAGGATGGAGCGGTTGACGGCATTGTCGTCGACGATCAGCACGCGGGCGCCGGTCACGTCGACCGGCATGATGCGTTGTCCGTTCTGCTGCCCGGCCCGCGGCAAGGTGACGGTGAACCAGAAGGTCGAGCCCTTGCCCTCGGCGCTGTCGACGCCGATCCCGCCGCCCATCAGCTCGACCAGCCTCGAGGTGATGGCAAGGCCGAGCCCGGTGCCTTCGTGCCGCCTTGTCGAGGAGGTGTCGACCTGGCTGAACTTCTCGAACACCAGCTTCAGCTTGTCCTCGGGGATACCGATACCGGTATCGGTAACCGAGATGGTGAGCTTGGTGCCTGTCGGGCCGCGCTCGCCGGTCACATCGACCAGGACATGGCCCTCGTCGGTGAATTTCACCGCGTTTCCGAGCAGGTTGGTGACGATCTGCCTGATGCGGCCGACATCGCCGACGAACTGGCCGTCGAGGCCGGGCTGGACGCGCACGATGAGTTCGAGATCCTTCTCCTTGGCGCGCGTCGAGACCAGCGTCGCCACGTCCTCGATCGCCTCGGCGAGATTGAAGGGCGCCGGGTCGAGCACCAGCTGGCCGGCGTCGATCTTGGAGAAGTCGAGAATGTCGTTGATGATGGTCAACAGCGCATTGCCCGATTTGACGATGATGTCGGTGAAGGTCTTCTGCTTCGGGTCGAGGTCCGATTTGGCGAGCAGCTCGGCCATGCCGAGCACGCCGTTCATCGGCGTGCGGATTTCGTGGCTCATATTGGCCAAGAATTCCGATTTGGCGCGGTCGGCGAGCACGGCGCGCTGGCGTGCCTCGCTGAGTTCGGCCTCGCGCTGCTTGAGTTCGGTGATGTCGGTGGTGGAGCCGATGAGATAGAGCGAGCCGTCGGAGGCGATCATCGCCCCCTTGCGCGCGAACTGGTGCCGCACGCTGCCGTCCGGCAACGTCACCGTCTCTTCGATCTCCTGCGTCTCGCCGGTGCGCAGCACGGCAAGATCGCCGGCCACGAAGGCTTCGCCGTCCGGCCCGAAGATCTCGACATCGGTCTTGCCGATCGCCTCCTGCTTGCTGAAGCCGGTAAGGTCGCACCAGCCCTTGTTGACGTAGAACTGCCTGAGGTCGGAGCGCTTGGCGTAGATCGACACCGGCACATTGTCGATGAGGCTGCGGAACACCTCGTTCTCGCGCATGCTTTCCTTGAGCGCCTGCTCGCGCGCCTTGACGTCGGTGATGTCGGTGCTGGAACCGACCAGATGCACCGACCCGTCGCTCGCCACCAGGCGGCTCTTGCGCGTCATCAACTGCCGCACCGTGCCGTCGCGATGGGTGACGGGTTCCTCGATTTCGAGCACCTTGCCGCTGGCGACGACCTCGGTGTCGTCATGGCTGTAGCTCTCGGCGTCCTCGGCCTCGAACAGCTGCCTGTCGGTCTTGCCGACGACCTCATCCTTGGAAATGCCGGTCAGCGCGCACCAGGCCTTGTTGACGAATTCGATGCTCAGATCGTCGGCCTTGATGAAGGCGGCCACCGGCAGCTCGTCCATGACGTGCCGGTAAAGGTCGATCTGGCGCATCGAATCGCGCAGGGCCTTCTCGCGGCTCTTGATGTCGGTGATGTCGACGCGCACCCCGATGAAGGTGCCGTCGTCGGTGCGCATGTCGTAGACTTGGTACCAGCGGCCGTCCGGGTTGTGGCGCTCGTAGGAGGAATTGGGCAAGCGGTAACGCCTGAGCATGGCGTCGAGCCAGCGTTCGGTATCGACGCCGTAGAGGTTGTCGATCTCGGCGTCGCCGCTCGAGCGGAAGTAGCCGACCGAATGGCCGAGCGCCAAAGCCTCGCGAAAGCTGCGGCCCGGCCGCCAGGCCGGCTTCAATGCCGGCAGACTGTCCTGCAGCTTATGATTGGCGAAGACGAACTTGTCGTCGCGGTCGTAGATGATAACGCCGGCCGGCAGCGATTCCAGCACGGTGGCGAGATTCTTGCGCGCGTCCTCGGCCTCGGTCTCGCGATGTTTCATGTCGGTGATGTCGACATAGGAGATCAGCCGTTTGCCGCCGGCGAGCGACGCCAGCGAGGCGATCAGGGTGCGGCCGTCATTGCGCGGCAATTGCCTGGAACCGGCAGCGCCCGCCCTGATTTCGGCTTCGCGTTCGGCGATGTGCCGCTGCCAGCCTGGTTCGTCGGCGCCGAAGGGGTCGGCGTCGCGGCTGGCCTCCATCAGCTCGCGAAACGAGCAGCCGGCCGCGACGCGGCCCGGATCGATCTCCCAGAAATCATAAAAGGCGCGGTTGATGATCTCGGTGCGCAATGCGGCATCGAGCACGATGACGCCGATCGGCATCGAATCGACCATCATGCGAAGGTTCTGCGATGTCCCGGCGTGGCTTTCGTTCGAGGCTGACGCCTCGTTGCCGGGTGCATCCGCCTTGTGGGAATCACGCGCGCCGCCTGCCCCGACCGTCCCGTCCGTGTCCGCCATTGCTACCCCCAGGCCGAACCGTGCAGGCTCGTCGGCCGAATGTGCCCGACAAGCATTAACGATCCGCTAACCTTAACGATTTGAGAACCGGGCACACCCGATGCCCGTTGCTGCGGTAATCCGTCCGTTGGCGATCAGGCAAAGGCGCATTATAAGACGCCTGAGGTATTGCTAATGTTTGATCGAATCGCGGCCCTTGTTCTTTGCCCGGCGCTGCTGGCGGCCGGCGGCTGCGCGCGCAGCGACGACGGCACGGTGATCGTTCCAAGGCAGATGGACGTCAGGCGGGTCTGGGACACGGTCCCGCCAGGAACAGCCGAGGCAAGGCGAATTGCACCGGACGTGTTTCCGCAGCCGCCGAGCCAGCCGGCGGGACCGGCTGCCGGCCGAAGGTACCGGAGGCCGGCTTCGGCAACGCCGTCCCTGAACCAAGAACTGCCCGACGCGCCATCCGCTTCGCAGAAGTCGCTTGCCTGCAAAAATGTCAGCGAACCCGGCAAACGCTTTCGCGTCGTGTGCGACTAGATCTCGTCGGGTGAAAAACAGTTCACGCGAAATGCTTTGGCTTGGATTCTGAGCCGGTGCGCATGGGTGCCGCCGCGCGCCATGCGATCACGGACTGCTGATGAAACCTTTGGCGGACATCCGACGTTGTGGCTGACGCAATCGGCGCGCGGGAGACTGAAGATGTCCTTTCACTTCACCGTTTCTGGCCTGACCAGGAATTTGATCCACTCGCTCGGGCTGGATCACGAGCGGGCGCTGACACCCGAACAGAGCCTTCTGCTCGAATGTTATCTGGCTGGACAGATTCCGGAATCGGCCTGGAGCGACTATGTCTTCGAGATGCCGGAGTTGGGGAAGCACCTCAATGCAAGGCGAGGCGCCAACTAATCGTACTGAGCCAGAACGATTAGGCCTCCCTGATCGGCGCGATGCCGCGTTAAGGAGTCTTTCGGCTTGCCCGGAATAATGTTTCCGCTAGGATTCGAATCTGTCCTGGCGGACAAGGTGTTTGCCTGGTCGCGCTCGCAGGGGAACACGATGAAAAGATTTACCAAAAGCCGGCGCTCGAAAAGCGAGAGAAGCTGTCGGCGGTGACGGCTGTCGCTGCGCCTTCCGGACCGGTCTCCTGAAAACTCCCCGCTGCAATTCGGTTTCATGCTGACTTTTGCGGGCTGAACCTAACGGTTCGGGAGCCCTGTTACTGCTTTGGCGAATTGTACTGGAGCGTAAAGACGTTTCCGGCAACGCCTTTCGCCAAGCCCGGTGAAAAGCTGAGCGGCAGGCAGTCGCGCAAGGCAGTGGTCGCCGCGTCGACATAGGCCTGCCGCGCCTTGTCATCGCCGCTGACCTTGATCGCCGTCGGCTTCGGCGGGCCGATCAGCGTGCCGTCGCGCTTGAAACTGAAGCTGAGGGTGACCGAGGAATTTTCCGAATTGGCCGGCGGCTTCCAGCAAGCCATCAAGGCGGTGCCAACCTGATCCATGGTGTTGAGCGTTGCGGCGTCCGCCGCAAAGGGCGCTGCCAGGAGCGCACCCGCGATCGCCGACAATCTTGCCGCCTTTTTCATTGCTCCTCCTCGTCGCTTCTCATCGCTCGCCTGACGCCATGGTATGTCAACGCGGAAGATGACAATAGGGTTTCAGACGGCCGGCGCCGGCGAAGCCGTTTTGTGGTGATTGTCGGCAAGGCCCGGAAAGCAAAAGGCCGGCGCGGCGGCCGACCTTTTCTTCGCCTCGATATCGCGCCAGTACATCCGTGGTCGCCACGAGTCCTGAGATCACTAGACAGGGCTTTGGTTAACGAACCCTTAGAGCGCGTCTCCCGAACGTGCCCAGCGGTTTCGGGACTGGACATGCTTTAGGCTGAGGCCTTGGCCTGGGATTTCACGTGCGCAATGTAGCCGCGCACGTCGCCGGCCGGTTCCGCATAGGCCTTGCCGAGTTTCTTCTCCAATGCCGCCATGTATTCCTTCGCCCATTTGGGCAGCGTGTAGTCGATGACCGCCAGGAATTCGAGCGTCGCCGCCAGACGTATATCGGCGATCGATGGATTCTTGCCGCCGATGAACGGCTTGCCGTTGCGGAAGAAGGAGTGAAAGACCTCCAGCGGCTCGGCGATCGCGGCGACCGCGGCCTTCTGCGCCTCCGATTTCATGTCGGGATGGGCATCGCTGTGGCCGACCTCGCCGGCATATTGCGGGAAGCCGAGCGCCGGATAGGTAGCGCGCGCCACATAAGGATAGAGCGTGCCGATGAGGTAGAACATGGCGCTGTCGACCATGGCCCGCTTGGCCGGCGCCTTGGGATAGAGTTTCTCCAGCCCGTGCTTGTTGGCCAGATACTGCATGATGGCGCAGCTTTCCCACAGCACGCCGCGCGGCAGGCCCTTGTCCTCGATCATCGGCGTCAGATGCGCCGGATTGCGCGCCAGGAATTCCGGCGATCGCGTGTGGCCCCAGGCATCGGTCTCGGCATGGTCGAGCCCGGCTGCCCGCGCGAACACCCGCACCGTCATGTTGTTGACGCTGGGTTTCAGCATGCTGAGCTTGACCGCAGGTTTCTTAGCCGGCTTCACTTTGGTCTTGGCGGCGGCCTTTGCCGTCGCTTTGGGTGCGGCCTTCGCCGCCGGCTTGACGGCCGCCGATACCTTTGCGGCCGAGGCCTTCTCGGCTTTCGCTGCCGGCTTGGCCGCCGCTTGTGGCGCCGCCTTGGCTTTCTTCGCGCTCTTCGTTGCAGTCTTTGCCATTATGGTCCTCCCTCTGGCCTTTCTTAGTATGGATCTTTCGGCGCCCTGTTTTCGGACAGGGTTTCGCGCGAACGTTCGACCAGCGCCTGGATGGCGTCGGCAAGATGCACCTCGGCGATATTGTAGTCGCCGCGCGCGACGCGGATCCGGTGCGCCTGCATCAGCACGTCGGCGTGGGTAAATCCGGCCGGCGGCTCGAAACGATATGAGGCGAGCTCGATCAGGAGGCCGAGCGGATCCTCGAAATAGATCGAATCCATGAAGCCGCGATCCTTGACGCCGCTGTGCTTGATGCCGCGCTCGTCGAGCCGGCCGACCGCCTGCAGGAAGGTGACGCGCGACACCGAAAACGCGATGTGATGCACGCAGCCCGTATCGGTCGGCGTGCGCCGCTTGACCGCGGCGCGGCTCTCATCGGTGAAGACGGTGATCAGGCGCCCGTCGCCCGGATCGAAATAAAGATGGCTTTCGCTCGCCTTGTCGAGGTTGGGCTGCTCGAAGATGAAGGGCATGCCGAGCACGCCTTCCCAAAAGTCGATCGAAGTCTGGCGCCCGGCCCCCACCAGCGTGATGTGGTGGACGCCTTGCGATTGCAGCTTCTGCATCGGTCTCCTCCCCAGGATCCCTCGCCTCTCCTGCCCATCCGCATCAACTGGCGACTTGGCTCGGGAGATTGTGACGCAATGCTAATTCAATCGGCAACGCCGCGCCAGAAGCGATGAAGGGTACTGTGCTTGATCCGAGAAAGGGAGATTTGGTACGCCCAAGGGGAATCGAACCCCTGTTCCCGCCGTGAGAGGGCGGCATCTTGGACATTCCTGCACAACCTTGGCTATTCCTACACGTTTGATTTGCCAAGGCATTGTGCGCTATTGTGTAGGTGCGACTATCTGCGATCGAGCGGGTCCGTTGCAACGAATTTGTCAACGAAACTCCGGAGCCAGCATGGCGCAGCGTCGAAGCGTTCTCTCCAGCCGCACCAGCCGTGCGGCGCTCCCCTACTCGGATGCGCCGGAATGGGAAATCATCAATCCCGGCCTGCGGCTCGGCTATAGGCGCGGTCGCGGGAGTTACGGCCGCGGCGGTTCCTGGTTGGCGGCATCGCGGTCGGCCGATGGCACGCGCATACAGACCAAGCTCGGCCGTGCAGACGATGTTGTTGCTGCCGATGGTTCGGCGATTTTGTCTCATGAGCAAGCGAAGGAAGCCGCCCGCACCTGGGTCAAGTCCCTGAAGGCCGGCGGCGACACCGCGCCAGCATTGACCGTCAACGAAGCGCTCGACCGGTATTTCGAAGCTCGGGCCGCCGAAGGCATGAAGTCGATCGACGATGCGAAGACGCGGGCCGCGTTTCACATCCGCCCCAAGCTTGGAACCACGAAGGTCGCCGATCTGACGATCGAGAAGGTGCGCACCTGGCGGGATGGGATGGTGACGGCACAGAAGCGCCTGCGGACGAAGAAATCCGCCACAAAGGCCAACACGGTCACGGTCGACCTGTCCGACCCCGAAGCGATCCGCCGCCGGCGCGACACGGCAAACCGGACACTCACCACGTTGAAGGCTGCGCTCAATTGGGCATTCAATAATCGGCTCCTCACCGATGACGCCGCCTGGCGACTGGTGAAGCCATACCGCGGCACGACATCGGCGCGCGTGCGCTTCCTGTCGCCGGCCGAGCAGAAGACATTGGTTGCCGCCAGTAATGGCGCCATTCGCGACCTTGTGTCGGCGGCTCTGGTGACAGGCGCCCGCTTTGGCGAGCTCGCGCGGCTGCGGGTGTCCGACTACGACGCGGCTAACAAGTCTGTTTTCGTTGCCGAGAGCAAAAGCGGCAAGCCGCGCCATATCCCGTTGCCGACCCGCGGCGCAGAGTTGTTCGAACGGCTCGCACGCGATCGCCCCGGCAGCGATCCACTGCTTCGCCAAGAGAGCGGCGCGGCCTGGGCGCCGTCTACCTACAATCGGCCGTGGAAAGCACTGCTGGCGCAGGCCAAGCTCTCAGACGTGACGCTGCACGAGATCCGGCACACCTACGCCAGCACAATGGTCCGCAACGGCGCGCCGCTGATCGTTGTGGCCGAAGCGCTCGGGCACAGTGACACCAGGATGGCCGAGAAGCATTATGCGCACTTGGCGCCGTCGTACGTCGCCGACACGATCAGGCGGCTGGCGCCGGACATTTGAGATTTGGGGAGGGGACTTTCATGCGATGCACGCCGACTGAAATCAGGCGCGAGGCAATGTCCTTGCTGACGCTGCAACTCTTTTCGATCCTTCTTACTGCGTACGCCTTCGTAATCCCGATCCCACCACATTTGGCTCTGCTTTTTGCCCTGTCGGTATCGTTTGTGATGTCATTCTGTGGGCACCTGGAAACGGCTATGGAACTCAATAGGAAGCGGGCGCTCGAAAGCATTTGGCTGAATGAGTTGACCATGCGTTTTGGGACCGAAACGCTGGCTGCGGCCGGTGGTAGGCCGCTTCAGATCGATTGGCAGGAAATGACCACGCGAGCCGCAGCCGACATCCGCCTGCACGATCAAGATATGAAAATACAGGACCAGTTGTCGTACGGTGGACCGATCGATTTCGTCGTTTCTGCGCTCTCCGCAGTAGTCCCTGTCGCCGTCAGGCTTGCGCTGGGCTGGGGCTTAGCTGTGTTAGCAATCCGATTCTTTCCCGGTTCTGTCGCCGCTCTTTAAGTTGTTTACTCGCCGACAAAGGCGGCTCACCCCTTTTTGCCCAACAGCGTCTTGGCCACGTCGAGATGCTCTTTGTAGCTATGCCTATAGTCGAAAAAGGGGTGCGACAGCGTCGAGCTTCGCGAGGCCCACGCTTTGATGTCCCATCCAGCCTCAACCATATCCGATGCCGCAAACACGAACTCGAGTGATTTCGTGAAGAATCCTCCCAGGTCGTGAAAATGGGCGGAGTAGTCGACCTTGCTGACAAGTGCCCCGTGCACGTAATGATTTCTGCAATTCACGGCTTCGTCCAAGACCCACAGCAGATCAGGGAATTTGTCCCCGACTGCCGCAACTATCGGGGCCGCCCGATATCGAACCTTATTCTTCAAGTTGCTTTTTCCGAGCCGCTTCAGCTCCAAGAGTATGCTGCTGCGTTCGGGGCTGTCAGGCAGCTTGCGGAAAAGTTCCCGGCTTTGATCGCGCGCGACCTTCAGTTCGTCGGATAGTTCGACATCCTCCGGCACCGCTGAACTCGGCAAGATGTCAAACATGTTGGCCGAACCCACTAGTCGGTCAATGTCGAGTAGATCCTGTTTGCGCAGAGAATTTGAGTATCGCTCGCGCGCATCGCGCCAAGCAGGGACTCGGTTCACCCAATCCACCAAGACGCGTGAAAATTCCTCTGGCCTCCGCACCGGGTCTATCGGCACATCCGCCGGGTGTGGTGCTCTGCCAAGAGGAAACCTGAGATGCTGTTTCATGCTGCTGAACACCTCAAACACCTTCAGGCTGTGGGCCTCCGGCTCCACGGGAGTGCGTGCGAGTAGCCGCATTTCCTCGAAGCGTTGGGGTCTTCCGGCGACCATGGAAAAGAAGGGCTCAAGCGCGAAAGTCGCTTCGAGGGCGTCGTTGAAAGTTCGCGCCGAGCTAAATTCGACTTCGACCCAAATGCTGTTGACGAATCCGCTTCCGTGCGGCCCTCCGATCGACGTCGTCGGCAAGTTTTGCGCGGAAATCACCCCCAGATCGGTCGGCACCCTGACGATGGTATGTTTGCCAGTGAAGTATGCGATTGCTGGATGCTCACCGACGGGAATCTTGCGATCCCCGATCTCTGACTTGGCAGCCAAGATCGGTTCGATAAATGAATCGGCGCGATGTAAAACAATCCCGAACGTATCGAAGTCGTAGAACAGATTTATAGAATCCGTAAATTTGAACATTATGGAGGTGAATATCGCGTCACCTTCTGCGACATGCGAATCTCCAAAAAGAATGTGATGAGGGAATATTTCTAGCCTATGATCCGATACCTTCCCTTTCGCGTCGGCGCTGCGCTGGCTGCTTAGCAAAATACAGTCGAATAGGGATAGCTTTACCGTGTGGTCAACGACACCGTGAACGGTCGAACTGGTTGATCCCGGATAATACTCTTGCTTTACATCATGCAGAACGAGTTTTGAATCGTAGCCCTCCAGCGCGAGTTCTCCGTAGACCTGTTCTTGCGAAGGAAGGTCGAACTTGCCAAGAGCCCTCGATCCATCAGCCCATTTCCTAGTCATTTGGGTGTAGGTGTAAAATTGTCATTTTACCTTCTTCAGCAAAGCGTCTCGCACGCCTTCCCGTCGCCGTCCCGATCCAGCTTCCGACCCCACGAGCAGTTGTGCAGATACCATTGAGCCTCCTCGCACGACCCGATCTGCGCGCAATATCGCCGCGGCTCACACGAATAGCCGCTCTGCGCGACCAGCTTGCGGCTGACGATGCCGAGCGGCTGGCTCGTCGGCGCCGCGCCGTCAGCATGCGACGCGCGCCAATCCCAAGGCGCCTGGAACGCTCCGACCCACAGCCCGACCTTCGCCGCCTCCGCCTTCGTCTGCTGCGCTGCGTAGGCACCGTGGCTGTAGCGGGGCCAGTCGAGTGCCTGGCCGTGCTCGACCATCCAGGCGGCCACGCTGGCGCCGTCGGCGCGCCGGCAGTCGCCGACGAAGCGGTGATAGCGGTCCCAGGTTACGAAGGTGCATTGGACGCGCCTCGAGGCCGCCAGGAACGTGTCCAGCGCTTCGGCCGAGCGCCGACCGCACGGATAGTCGAAGCCCTTGGCGTCGATGCAATACTGCCGGCTCTCCGGTGCGTCGATGCCGTTGAAGCGGATCCGTTGCCCGTGGATCTCGATCGTGTCGCCATCAACGACAGACGCGACGCCAGTGATCGGTGCCGGCTTCGGCCCGACCAAGTTCGACAGGTTGACGTCGGGCATGTCGCTGCCGTGCTGGATGACCAATTGAGCGATCAGGGCCGCGGCTGCGGCAACCGTGACGAACGAGCCGCTTCGGCACGCTGGCCAAAAGGATTGCACGGCGGCGCTTGGCGCCAGTGCGCTTGCGCCACTGATCAGCACGATTGTCGTAACGAGATTTGTCCAAGCCCCTTTTCCCCCCGCAGGGAGAATGCTCTCAAATATTGCGGAGGTCCAGCGGTAGACGGGACTGGCCATTCACTCGACATTTGATGAAACATTTAGGGGTCCTTCTGGATTTGGTTGAAGGAGGATTGTCACATGCGAGAACATGTCGAAGGCCGTACCTATGGTCGAATTGACGACAAACAGCTCGTCATTCTGCTGAAAGAGAAAACAGGAATCTCAGACGCTCAGGCCAGAAGGCTGATAAAGGCAGTTGGGCGCGACCGTCCCGCGCTTTTGCGAGAAGCCCGAGTTGTTAGAGCGCGGCATTCACGCGTCTAGTTTAAGCGGCTTATGCCCCGGCTGCTCGTGCCAGATGACTTGCCGCAGATCGCGCCAGTCGACCGCCTGGCCGCAGACAGGGCATGGGTGGAAATGCTCGGCTTCGTCCACCGGCTGTTTGCCGTGGCGCTTGCCGACAAGGGGCGGTCCAAGGTCTGACAGTTTCGTCATATCTCAAAACATTCACTTTAGCTAAAATGTTCCGGAACTAATTTAGCCATACCGCCTTGAAATTGCGGTTGTTGGGACCGTGCATGCGTTTGAAGTTCATCCCGCCGATGATGCCGGAGCTCGTCGATCGGCCGCCCGAAGGTGAGGACTGGTGCCACGAGGTAAAATTCGACGGCTTCCGCACCCAAGCCATCAAAGACGACGACGGCATCCGGTTCTACACTCGGCGCGGCCACGACTGGACGGCCAAATACCGGCCGCTCGTCGACGAGGCCAAGGCGATCGAGGCCGACAGCTTTATCATCGAAGGCGAAACGATCGTGACGAACGAAGCGGGGCTGGCCAACTTCAGCGCCTTGCGATCCGCCATCACCAGCCGGCCGCAGGACCTGTATTTCGTCGCCTTCGACCTCCTGCACCTGAACGGGCACGATCTCCGCGACATGCCGCTCGAGGACCGCCGCGAGATCCTGCACGAGATGATCCCCGCCGGCGGCCGGATCCAATTCTCTGAGGCGCTGCCCGGCACAGGCGCGGCGGTCTACCATCTCGTCGACAAGGCCGGCCTAGAGGGCATAGTTTCCAAACGCAAACTCAGCCGCTACCGCAGTGGCCCGACGATGGACTGGCGCAAGATCAAATGCTTCACCGAAAAGGAACTCGACATCATCGGCGTGAAGCGAGAGGCCGGCAAGCCGGCGATGGCGCTGATGGCTGACAAGGGCCGCTATGTGGGCGGCGCCTTCATCACTATGAACCGTGAGATCCGGGAGCGGCTTTGGGATCGCGTGCAGGGGAGGACCGGCGCGCCACCACCGAAGGGCCTCGCCAAAGAGAAGGCCGAATGGCTGAAGCCAGGGCTCGTCGGTCGGGTCAAGTTTCTGAAGGGCGAGGAGACGCTTCGCCATGCCTCGCTGCGGGATTTCCGGGAGGAAGAAACGTAAGCGGCCCGACAGCCCGTCGTTGGGGTGGCGTTGGGATGACCGCCGGGCCTGACCGGCCAGGATAAGCCGGCTGATTCGAAGCCTAATATTAGCGGACGGGCATAGGAACCTTGGACTGCCGTTTTCCCCCGCCAATGCAGCTGCTTCATCTGGCCGTCATGATGACGAGGCAAAAAGGAACGCCTACTGATCCGATCTCAGTTGGTGTTCCCAAGACCTCTCCGCCCGGTTTCGACCGGGCTTTCTTTTAGGTAGATTCCAGCTTCGACCGGACTTCGTTGACGGCATTCAGGATGGCGTCAGCTGCTTGTCGGTCAAGCGCAAAATCCAGCAAGCCTTCGGTGGTCTGGATCGAGAGGATGCCAAGGGTGCCTTTCTCATCGGCTACTGTGCCGACGTGGATTTCAGTCGGCACGAATGGCCGTGCCTTGTCCTTACGCTTCATTGTTTTCTCGTCGTCGCTTGGGCGGCTGGCACAATCGCGCAACCCGGTGTCACGTTCAAGCGTCGGCGGTTGCACCCAAAAAAAGTCAGAGGGCATTGTTGAACCGTTAGGCCTTTGGTCCATATGGAACCGTCATGGCGGTTAGGGAAAAACAGCTTTCAGCATTCGATCTCGACGCGCTGCGCGAGGCTTTCAAGAAGTCCATTCGCGAGCAGGAGGTTACACCTATTGATTGGGAGGAATGCGCTAAGCGATTCCTTCAACAGACGCTCAATCGCGAGCCGCGCGGAGGCAAACTGTTCGGTTCAAAGCACTAATCTGGCTACAAACTTCCGCGCGGGCGACTAGGACTTCAGTCGTAATGGTTGATTTTAGATAACGGGGCGGTCTGCGGGTTGGTCATAGAAACTCCTCTCCCTCGCCGCGGTGCTCCAGACAGAACCGGTGCGACGGTCGTCGCGGCCGGGCAAAACCAAATGCCGCATCCTTGCCGCAGTCCGGATGCTCACATGCGTGATTTTCGATCATTCGCCGTTCGGCCGGCGGAGCGTCCTTGACTAGTTCGTCGCTCATATGAGGCGGTTGCCTCGTCGCGAGGTCTTGGCGGCGTCAAGCTGCTCCTGAAGCCGGCCGTTCAGCACGATCATCTCTTTCAGAGCTTTCATCGCGTCGCCCTTGTGGGTCGCAACGAACTTCTCCGCGATCGATTGCAGTGCCGCCTCCTTGCGACTGTCCAGCCTGACAATGTGTTCCACGTGCTTTCTCCTCAAAATAGAGATGCTTGCGCCGGCGGCTGCGCGGGTACTTTGATCTGCGTCGCTGGTTTCTCGACGATCACCAGCGCATCGTCTGGCGCGGTGCGCTGTAGCTTCCTCGCTTCTGACCACGGGGCGGTCAGCCAGGTCTCAGTTTCTTCCTGCGACGTCAGGATCACCGGCATTGCCTTTTCGTGGATTGGGGCGATGAGAGCATTGGGCTTCGTTGTCATGAAGCCGTAAACCTCATGGTCGCCTGGGCCTTCCTTGACCTTGCGCACGCCGTGCCAGCGCGTCCACAGGCCGGCGAAAAAGAAAAGCGGGCGCTCCTCGTTGACCGCGAACCAGTAGTTCTTCTGGATGCCTGTCTCAGGATCCTTTTCCGGCGTGGGGCTGGGCTCGGCGAAGCTTGTCACCGGCACCACGCAGCGGTTCTCGACGCCGAGATACGGCTGCCAGTGGGCATATTGCGGGTTTCGGATATTGGTGGTGCCGGAATCGGCGTTGCCGCGCATGCGCTCAGGTGGCGTCGGCATGCCCCAGCGCAGCCTTGCGAGTTCGCGGCTGCCGTCGGCTGCGTTGCGCACCACCGGCGCCGGCTGGTTCGGGTAGATGTCGATCGACGGTTCCAGGTTGCCGATGATGTCGCGCAGCGCGCGCGTCCACTGACGGATCGCCTCTTGCGAAGTGGTGATGTTGTAGAGGTTGCACATGGTGTTTGCCTCAGTTCCGCAGGATTTCCGGCACGCTGAGTGGCCCGATCTCCAGAATTCGCTCGTACACGCCATTGCGCCGCCAGACGCCGCGTGCGCGCCCGTTCTCCCTATCGCGCTTCGGATCGAACACGACGCCGCCGAAGTGGTCAAGGAACGCCTTTGCCGCCGCAGCGTCCGCGAAGCAATGCAGGCGCCATTGTTGCTGCGCGCCATCTTCCCAAATCGCGATTACCGCCCTAGTCCGGCACGACAGGCCATGCCCTTCGAGGAAGCGCCTGATCAGCGTGAAGTTCCGATCGGTGCAGATGTCGTCGGGCAGGGCGATCTGATGCGGCCATTTGCTGTCGATAGTAGACGGCGCCGGGATGCCGCGGCTTCGCCTTACCATCAGTGCTGCGATCGAGCGCGCACCCTCCAGGCTTCCTGTATATGGATGTCGGTTTGGTCGCGCATCGCATCGGAAAGTGAAATCGCCAACTCCAGATCGTCCGGGTAGATCGCCATGATCCAGGCCGCAACCAGTTCGGTGATAGCCTGCTTTTGGCTGACGTCGGACAGGCCGCGCAGCGGCTTCGCCATCTTCACCGCAGCGCGGTGGATGGCGGGCATCTCGCGCTTAACTATGGCATATATTTCGGGCTGCTCGGCTTCGGTGGCTCGCATCGGTTTCATGAGAATGTCTCCGTTTTGCCAACAGTGAACAAAATGAGAACATGAGAGTCAAGAGGCCTTGACGCGTCAGGAATATGTTCCTCATTTTAGAGTATGCCGGAACAACCTGAAAAGTGGCCGCGAGGTGCCGCCTGGACCCTGACGCATGCCCATGATGCCGGGCAGGTGGCCGGCATTCGTTGCGCCCGCTGCAACCTCAAACGCTTTTACAAACCGCTCGAGCTGCGCGAGGTGATCGGCAATGTCACGATTGACGAGGTTCGGGCCAAGGTCCGCTGCCAAAAGTGCGGCAGCCGCGAATGGATGGATGCAGAGCTATTCCACCCGTCCGGCGAGCAGGCGCACACCATCCGTTTCCGGCGCCTGGTTCAGGTCCGATGGGAGAAGCGGGTCATTTGGCGGGACGAATGACGGCCGGCGCCCCGAAGGGGGCGGGGGGTTGGGGTAGAGCCTAGGAGGCGCCGGCCGAGGCGGGCTCAAAAAGGTCCGCCGCCACCCAAAGATAGGCGTCGCTTTGCGTGGGGTAATTACGTGATCGCGGAAGCTGCTCGTCGAAGGCGCACTAAATGCCGAACCTCAATCGCATAGCAGCATAGATCGCTGCCATCTCGACTGACGTGAGAGAGCGACCCTCCCACATGCTATGAAAGCCCATGCGCGAGGTATTAGAGAATTTCCCGTCGCCATTGCCGCGAGCGCCGATTTCGATGGTGTAGGTCGCGCTTGCCGCCGAAGGTGTTGCGTAAGTCGATGTGAAGCTGAAATTCGTCCCGTCCATATGGATGAAACCGGTCCCAGCCGCTTCATCGACCGACATGCCGATGAAGTGCCAGGCGCCGGCGGTTGGACTGAGCGTCGAACTGACGTCGAGCGCAAACGAAGCACCGGTTTTGGCGACGTTGAAATTTAGCGCCCCTGCTGCCGTTACGGTCAGGCGCGCCCCGAGGTTGCCGGGCGCGTTTGCGTTGTTACCCCAAATGCCATTGGCTGTGTTGACAGCACCAAACCAATATAGGCCGGCGCTAGAAAACTTGGCGGCAGCCTTGTGGATGTTGTTCACCCATGCCGGATTCGCCTGGTTTAGAATGAAGTATTGGCTTCCGTTGAATTTCCAATACTCGTTTGCGCTCAGACGACCGGCAGTCCCGTTCAAGGTGGGGTCGGAGGCCTCTGAGCCGCTTGTCGCGCCCAAAAAGAAGCTATCGCCGCCACCGCTTAAGTCTACCCAGGTTTGGCCGGATGAGAACGAGGCTTGATCGCCCGCGTCAAGCAACACCGTCAGATTGGCAGTTAGCCCAAGCCGCTGCATCAGCGGCAGCAGCCTTGTCCGTGCCTGGGAAGCCACGGCCCCGCCGAGAAAAGCCGGCATTAGACCAGATCCCCGCTGACAACCCATTCATCCGCGGCACGCTTGTAGAGCATGACCATCGAATACTGCTGGCCAGTCTTCAATCGTGCTCCTGGCGCACCGAGCGTGACGCCGGCACCCGCAGCAAGCGTAATCTGGCCCGCGCCGTACTGGGTCACATACAGGATCGTGTTGATCGCGAAGCCCACTGAGGAATTCGGCGGAACTGTGTAGGTCTGCGCCGAAGCGTTGTTGCCTTCGACGACCTTTCCAGCATCCGCGAGAACGAACGTGTAAGTCGTTCCCGTCTGCGTATTGATCCCGACAACTGCGCTCGCCGGCCCCGTAACGCCAGTGGCGCCAGTCGGCCCCGTTGGGCCTGTGATGCCCGTTGGCCCCGTCGGCCCGGTGATGCCTGTCGGTCCCGTGGACCCAACATTGCCCGCGGGGGAAAAATTCACGCTGACCGGGTCGTTGTTGGCAAAGGTGCCGCCCGATGCGACATGCGACACGGTGAACGTGTCCCACGCGCCACCATCGGTCAGCGCCGCCGTGACCTGAAGCTGGATGAATGTTGCCGGCGCACCGATCTTGCGGATGGTGACGACCCCGCGCGCCGTGGCAGTCGTGCTGTCGTCCCACGTCGCCAGGAACGCGGCGATCCCGTTGCCATCGTTGTCCGTCTCGGAAATGTAGAGCGCCGTCGCCGACGCCAGCGCAGCGTTGTTGATGCGCAGCTTTCCGGTCGTTGGATCGGCAGCCGTCGTGCCGGTGTCCCATAGATAGCGAATGCCGGCATCGCGCCCGCCCGCGCCGGTGATGCCGGTCGGACCAGTGACTCCCGTGGGTCCGGTCGGACCGGTTGCACCGACTGGACCGGTCGACCCGGCTGGCCCTGTCGCGCCAGTCGGCCCGCCCGCGGGGCCAGTTGCGCCAGTCGGACCTGTGGCCCCAGTGAAGCCAGTCGGCCCCGTCGCGCCTGTTGCGCCGGCGCCGGTCGGACCTGTAGCGCCAGCCGGCCCAGTTGGGCCGGTCGGACCCGGAACTGTCGAGGCTGCGCCGGAAGGTCCGGTCGGCCCTGTTGGACCGTCGCCGCGCAGCAAAGCCAGAACATTCGGCGCCAGGCTGTCGACCGTCACCTTGCCGTTCGGCAGTGCGCCGTCGGCGCGCCGCACGTCGGCCAGCGCATCGATCGTGTCATTCGCAGCTCGCGTTAGTTCCGCGAGATCCGCCTGTAATTGGGTTCCAGGAAATGGATTTTGCTGCTGTTCTTGCTGAAATCCAACATATGAATAGGTGAGACGCGGCTTCGCGGGAGCGGCCATATTGATGCACCAGCACGTCGCTTCCAGGCAGCACGGCGGTGCACGAGCCACGCTCGGCACAAACGCTCAAATGCTTGGTTGGAAGTCGTTGACGTTTGCCCCGGCGGTGTTCCGAAGCGGTGGTGCAGCGGCCCGAGTGCTGCGGTTGTTCCGGCTCAATGAGCCTACCGGATTTTCGGTGAGAAGACTAGCGCCTGAAGCAGCGCACAGGGGAGGCTGTACTAATCGGCGGGTCTGTATGCGTACTTGCCACTGTGATAGTCGTGGATGAAATTCTAAAAGCCAAGGGCCACGGGCGGCAAAACACGAGGGGTGACATGACAATCAGCAATGATGAGCTTGAGCGGATCGACTCTAAAATTCGATCGCTCGCTCAAGCATTCTTGGCAGGCGGCCGACCTTACCTACTGAGTCAGTTAGGCAAGGATCTTGGAGACGATCTAAAGCTTATCAAGTTTGAACGGTCGCTGGGCGAGTACCTCACTAAACGGCTCTCGGACGAATATGCGGTTATTCTGATGGGGCAGCATAAAAATATTCAGGCTCTTGTTCCTAATGACGGAAAGGCAGTCGGAATTGAAACAGTCCCGAATGCTGAACGTGGGCCTAGGTACAACTATCGATTCTGGGCAGCATTCTCTGTCCCACTGGAAGATGGTAGGCGCTGGTTTAACCTCGAGGATTTCACGTTCAAAGATGTTGCCCAAAAGCCTGACGATACCTATGTTGAGATTCCTGCCGATCTCATAGCACCGGCGGAAGCCCAAGAGCGCGATACTTTGATCAAAGCTAACATATCCAAATGGCTTGAATTGCAAGGACTTTCCCGAGATCGCTTTATTGCTGTAAATAAGCCGAGTGATGGCAAAGAGCCGTCTGCCGCTGCGGGCAGAACGTTGTTGGAAGCGGTTATTCAGGCACTCGATCGCAAACAGCTGTCTTCGACGAATTTGAGCCTTGACGTGGTAGCAGACCTTCTGCGCAAGCGGGTCTAAGATGACCTACACGTTAGTTATTGCCGGTCTCGATCCGATGGCGTTTGATCGCATGCGACGAGAATCTGAGAACCGTATCGCACCAGGCGGTCGGGTTGTATTGACACCGAATCGCGGCGTTTCGTCCTATTCACCGGAGCACGCGAACGGCCTCATCGCACAGGCAAATCGAATTGCTGCCGGATTGAACGAAGACGAGCGATTAGCGACCCTGCTAATCTATTCAGATTTTAAGGACGAAACGACCGAACGTCTGCTGGAGGGTTTTTTTCCGTTTTGTTTGCCTCTCGGAATACCCCCTTTTGCGCCACCCCCCGACGCGAGCAAACGCATTCTGAACGAACATCTTAACGAGTTTGCCAAGAGGGTAATATCTTCGGCGAAGCTCCTCCGCGACCGCTCAAAAATCGTGTCAGATTTTACAACAGTAGCGAATCTAACGCCGCTCCTCCTTCCGACACGGAATTTTCGATCGGAAGCGTTACAAAATCTGCTGTGGCCTCTTTATCGCGACTTGGCGATCGCAGACCAACCGAATCAGACGATCAAAAGCGCTCTTCAAACGTTCTTTGCTGCATGCCCAAAAACCCACGCTCCCGGTCAAGAACGGCACTGCTTTTCAGATGGCCATCATTACTTTCAGAGCCCGGGAAAGGCTAGGCACGGCTTTTTTCGAAATACAAATTCCGACAGCCATAACGGGGCGTGTCTTCTGAACGCAAGAAGCCGTTTAGGAGGCACATACGATTACAAATTTCACTATGATTGTATTCCTGTGAAAGGTGGGCTGAAGCGCAAATACCCCAACTGCCACGGCGCCCCCCGAGAGCCCAAGCCGACGCACGTAAACATCGCACCGAACGACTACATCGTTTAAAATTTAAAAGCCGGCGGCCTTTTTCGGGACCGCCGGCTCGAATTATCGCTTGCTTTTGAACAGCGGGATCGCACTCTAGAACACTTGTTCTTGGGGTACTCATCCCTCACACCTACGGATCTTAACGACCACCGCAAAGGCGCCCTGCAGGACGATGTTCGCGATCTAACCGTTAAGAACACGCCTCAGTTAAGCCGCAAGCAGCTAACCTTGGCTTCGGATGGCTTTCCAGAACCTTTCGGGTCCAGTCCGCTCGCGTGTGCTCCTACTAAAATGCATATGCGACCAAAACGATCCCCTTCGCAAGCATTTTCCTTGCGAGACAACGCTTTGTCGCACCTGTTGGCTCAAAAAACAGTTAATGCCACCCACCCTGGTGCGCCAAATGGGGTTTGTTGCCCAAAGATGCAATAGTGGACCGATATCATCGCGCGCCACGCGGATCGAAAAGCGTGCCGCCGGCCTCGACCGCGGTCCGATCCAGGGCTTCGCCCAAGCCAATGCCGCCGCGGCGGTAGTTCGCGTTGCGGATAAGCTCGACCGAATGCGGATCGATGAACATGTCCGCTAGCGTCCTCAGGTTGCCGCGCAGCGCCGCGCGCTTGGCGATGTCGCCAACTCGCGTGATTGACGAACCCAGGGATCGTGCCAGTCCAACCCCAATGCCGACAGGCGATGCCGCGCCGGCCAGATCCGCGTTCATCGAACGGTTGAATTCAGTCGCGCTGCCGATCGGCTTGCGGCGCCCGGTGGCCTGGAGCACGTCGAGCAATTCAGGCATGGCGGCCGCTGCCTGGGGCGACGTCTCGCGCAGCACTGCGTCGAGCACTTCCTGACGTACGTCGTTGCCGGCGACATCCTTGTGGAACTTCGCACCGGCGAAATCGCGAACGCCTTCCTGGGTTTCGGTCGACGCTTTGGCGTAGCGGTCGCCAAGGTTCTGCCGCACGAGCGCCGCCGTGGTTGCCGGATCCTCCGTCATCAGCCGGCGGGAAGCGTCCGCAGCTTCGCCCGCAGACCCCGTCAGCGGATTCTGCGGCAGAATGGCATTGCCGGCGCCGGCCGTATCCTTCGCCGCCGCGACACGCCCAACCGGGCCTTGCTCGAGCGGGTTGAGCACGGCGCGCCGGAGCGCTTCCTGCTCGGCCAGCGCCTGCGCATATTCGGGCGACTGGTTGGTGGCAATGTTGCGAGCGTCGGCGGCGCCAGCGGTGCTCCTGGCCGCGAGCTCGGGGCCATATAGAGGATTGGCTGTGTTGCGCAGTGCCTCGCCGCGGGCCGCCATGTCCTTCGTCACCGCGTCAACCACCCCGATCGAATTATCCGCCATGCCGGCGTAATCGGGTGCCAGTTCGGCGTTGCCGCGTAGCCGCGCTAGGCCGGCCGCGAAGCGTGGGTCGGCGGCGATCGCCGCAAACTGCGCCGGCGGGATCTGCTGATGCTGCGCCGTCTGGTAGAGGGGGCGCGTCTGCGCGTTGATGCCCTGGCGCACGGTGTCGACGACACTGCTGGCCGCTTCTGCGGCTCGAGGCCCAAGCGTCGACGGTTGGGGATGCTGCGGGGCAATCTGGTCGAGCACATTGCCGACGGCAGTGTCGACCTGAGCGGGGCGCTGCGCGAAGAACTCTCCCGTCCTCGCGCGACCATCAACAGAGCCCTCGACGACGCGCAGCAAATTCGGCAGAGCACTGCCGCCGCCTGTTGCCTGGGCGATTGCCTCCGGCCCGGTCAGCCTGACGCCGGTCGTGTTGTTCTGGAGGCCGAGAGCGCGCCGCCAATCCGCATCAGTCATTTCGCTGGTCGCCCGGCGCACCACACTTTCCGGTGCGTTGTAGGCGCGGCCGGCGGCCGTCGCCGTGTTGCCGAACAGCGCGCCAAGAAATCGCGACAGTCCTTCGTAGGGTGTGCCTTCCGTAGCTTGGCCCGCTGCTTCGGAAGTGACCGCCGGCGCAAGCACGTTGCCGGCAAGATCCTCCGCGACGCGTTGAACGATCTCGCGGCCAGTCGTCGCCATGCGTGCGGCCCTGCTCGGGATGCCGCCAGGCGCGACGAATTCGCCGATGGTGCCCGCGTACTTTCCGGTGGTCGTTTCCGGCTTGTGCAGATTGTCGTCCATCAACTGACGCACGCGGTCTTCGACGGCGTAGGCCGGCGACGAGTTGGCCGATGCCGCGCGGCGCGCCAGTTCTTCTTCGGATAGAGGATCTGCGCCGACGGCGTAGCGGACGCCGCTCTCGGCCTTATTGTAGAGATAATTCCCGGCGCCTTCGACCATGCGGCTAAGCGTGACCGGAAACATCACGGTTTCGGCCAGTCCGCGCGGCACGCCGGATGCGAACGAAAGGCCGGCGTCCTTGGCGACGGAGGGCTTTTCAGACGGCCCTCCGTAGGTCTCGCGCATAGCTTTCACCATGACTTCATCGGAGGTTCCCGCAGGGAACTTTACGATCGTCCCGTCGGGCGCTTTGACCTCAATCGGACTCTGAGCAACGTATTTCTCCCAAGGGCCTGGCTGCCCGGCGGCTTTGGAGCCTGGCGGCACAGCATCGGGAAAACCGGCCCACGGATCGTTTTGGACCAGTGTTCCGGGGAACCGCGGGCCGCCCGTCGACGCGGCGGGCTTCAGTGACGAAAGAGCATCAGAGATTTCGGCGTCGGTGAAATCATTCGGGAACTGGACGCGCTGACCCTCAAATTCGACAATGCGGAATCCGGGCGGGACCTTGTCAAACTGGTCGGAGACGTTCCCTGGCTGTTTCTGACTTGCCGGCGGATCGAACTGATCGAAGACGTTGCGGCCAGCCTTCTCGCCACCCGCTGTTGAGGCCTGCGTGCGATACTTCGTCCACGGTCCATCTGCGGGTGCGGTGGGCTCCGGCTGAGCGACGACGTGAAAACCCGGCGGAATGTCGCTGGCTGCGGCATCGGGGAAGCCGGCCCAGGGGTCAGCTGCTGGCGCCGCTGGCACGGGGATGCCCAAAAGGCGGGGGCCTTTGCCGCTGGCGACCTGAACGATTTCAGGGCCGGCCGACGGCGCTGCTGACTGGTATTTTTCCCACGGCTTGCCTGGCACCGGAACCTCCATCCATTCGAACCATCGTCGCGCGCGAGCGGTGCTCAGCGAGAATGCGCGATCAGGATTTTTCGGTTGAGGATACGGGCGAGCCCGCGGCGGTGCAGCGGCCCGAGTGCTGCGGTTGTTCCGGCGACAGATAATTTAGCCGATTTGCGCGGCCGTGACCAGCGTTTCGGGGGTTTCGACGCCCCAAAATTCGAGGCGGACAGGATGTCCGAAAGTTCGGCAAGATTGAAAATTTCTTTGAAGGTCCGCCGGGGTTCCGGCCGCACGATTGGGAGTATGCCACGGGGTGGCCCCACCCCTGCCGGCCAGGTCGCGGCGCCCGTCGGCTCGGCGCCAGCGCGGCTCGCTTCGTCTGGCAAGGCCAGCGCCTAAGCTGCCTCGCTCAGCCGCCAGGGCCTCCGCTTTCTCGCGCCGCCGGGGGCTCGAAATCACGACCACAGTATTATTGATACTGTTGGCCAGCCAAGGATATCAGCGGCTTAGGTGTTACTGATGGTAGTGGGTTGGTAGCAAACGACCGAAAAGCGGTGTTTTTGCCATCATCTGTCCGCCCAAAGCAAAAGCCTGCCACGCGGACGTGGCAGGCTTTGAATGAAGGGCGCCGGTTGTTCGGCCTAGCCCGCCCGTTCAACCTTTGCTGATGCAAGCTGGCGCCTCATGTGCCGCGCCCACGCCTGTTCATGGTGGGCCTCGATTTCAGCGAGGGCGCTGCGATCTGCAACGAGCGTTATTCTCACCATATCGGCAAAGCCGTCGACCGGCGCGCTCGCAACCGTCCAATCGCACTCTGTTTCGACCTTGGGAGCGGTCGAAGTTGACCGACGGGTGGCAAAATCGATGACGTCACACATTTGCTGCTTCCTTCTCCGCTTTCGGGCGGTTCTAGAGGGTTAGGCGATTCTGGGGGTCCGGCGGCCGAAAGAGCCGCAGCGGGCTCCTCCTGGATTTTAGAGATCGCTCTCTTGGACATTTTCCAGGAGACGCCGGACTCGAAACTCAATTAACTGCTTTGGCTTTCGGGCCATGCATAACTTACGCCTGCTTGTGTAATTGTCAAATGTAAAATTTGCTGATTTCAGCTTACCCGGCCACTCTACAGCCAACGACAAAATCAACAACTGGTCACCTGATACGCATAGACTCCATTACTACTTGACTACGCGGGTGCAGGGCCTATATTTGCGCCTCTCGCATCCGATCGCTGGCAATCTGCTGCAAAGGTTCCTTCTGATGGCAAGGTTTTCGCCACACCAAATGCACGGGAGAGGCGCTGCGCAATGGCAATCGCTGCCTCGGGGCGAACTTCCCGACGCTCCCGTAGAGATGGCGCTGATGCAAATCGTTGTCTCGTCAGGGCAGCTTCCCGACGGACGTAAGTGGTGCAGCGATTTCAGGACAGAAAACGCAGGCACTCCGGGAATCGAATTCGCGTGCATATGGGATGTCGAGATATCGCACACAGCGAACCCGCCTGGTTTGTCGGCGCTTCACATCCTGAGCATGTATTTGCCTTTCTCCCTAATCGGGAAATCGCTTCAGGCATACCAGCAACAGCGGGCGAGCGGCACACTTGGCGCCTAATCAAAGCCGGCGAAGCCTGGTCTGTCTGGCGGCATCACGGTTCTGTGCTAAGAAGAAGCCGCCGAACCGGTGACGGGGGAAGACGATGGGCCAGACGCTGACAAACCCGGCAATCATGATTCCTCTGGTCGTGTGCATCGCGTGGGTTCTGTGGGTGCTTGCTCCTGGCTGGTTCATGCGGCGCGAGCTCGCACGATACGCCCGAATGGACGGGCGGCGAGAATACGAGCGCGCCAAGCTCGCCGACGCTCTGACGCCTCTGGCCGGCAAAGCCGGCGCCGACGAGGTCGAGGCGGCCATAGAGCGTCATCTGGACGGCCGCTAGTCGAAGGCGCTGACCGCCTCTGCATTGGGCTCCGATGACGGGTTCCCGATATCGCGCGCTGTGCGCTTCAGCCGATCGATCTCGGCCTGGAGCTCGTCGCCCGTCATTTCGCTTGGGTCCTTTCCCTTCTTCCCGCCCGCTGATCGGTCAACAAGCACTCCGTTGGCGCGCAGCAAGGCGACGCCAGCAGTTGCTCGGGCCGGCATTGGCGCCGCCTTGTCGGTGCAAACCGCGATCAAAGCTTCAACAGCACTCTCGAGGCCGACGGTCCGCAGCCTGCGGTCGACGCGTTCGAACAGTTGCTCCGGCGTTTCGTTGTCTTCGGTGCTCATCCAAATGCTCCAGGATCATTGGTTTTGGCGAGGGCGCGAGCGAGTTCGGCCTTTCGATCGGCGATCAGTTTTTCCAGCTCCGCCACCTCTTCGCTCGGGGTCGGGCGTGGTCGTGGCTCTGACAGCATCTTGCGCACTGCGGCGGCTTGCTGCCGCTCTGCCTTGGCCCGGCGGCGCGCCGCGGCGGATCCGGGTTTGTGTGCCCGTTGCCATGCCTCATACCGATCGCGCTGCTCGGGCGTCATGGCGGCGATCCGCTTCGCATGTTTCTCCGCTTCGCGCACGCGTTTTGCGATTTTCATCTCGGTCTTCTGAGGCGTGATCGCCGGCTGCGGGATATGCCAATTTTTGCCGGCTCCTGTGGCGGACCCATGGAGGCGACAACGTATCTTCCCAGCCGTCGCTGGGTTGTTGCATGGGTTGCCGGTCGTGCGGCATGTCGCGCCGCAGCGGGGCGCTGCTTTCCAGGCGGCGAGGTTCTTCCGCGCCTGATGGCGGCAGATCGCACGCCATTCCGCCGATTTGGTCCAAGCTAGCAACTGTGGGGCGCCCCGCCGCTTCATAAGCCCCACTCCAGCAATACGCCCACAAGAGGTATCGCGGCGACCTGCTCGCCTGCCAAAAAGTCCGGTCTATGCGGTCCGCCGTTGTCCCAGGTGGGTTTGCCCGTTAACTCATTGAAATTGTTAGCACGGCCCGGGTGGTCCGGGTGGTCCGGGTGGTTTCCCGATTCCCTTTCTACGGGCACAAGCCGCCTATCGCGCCAGGAAGCTCCGGACATACGGCAACATACTTTTTCTGCAATTCTATTTTTCACCTAGACCACCTAGACCACCTAGACCGCCCGTTGAAATATAATGCTTTTTCGGTCCCCAACTGGTCCATGCGGTCCGGTCTACCGGTAAAGCGAACCGTCACAGTTCGTTCCAATCCAATGGTGAGCGAAGCAAATCGGCGAAAGCCTGCCGGCATTCATCCAGCGGCGGCAGAACGAAAACGTAGGCGCGCGCCGTTCCAACCCGGATTCTCTTAGTCTCGATTGAGGGGCAGACTCGCTTCATCTCCTTTCCGAATTCCGCGTCGCTCATGACGCGGCCGAGCTTGGCTGCGTCTTTCTCGTAGGCTGCGTAAGCGGCCTTCTTATCGATTGTTTCCGGCCAATCACTCGCGTATCCAAGCTCGCCGCGGCCAAGCGTTGTCATCCACCATCGGTCGAACGCTGGAAGGCTGGCCAGCTTTTGGTCGAGCAACGCCGCGGTGTCCGGGACCTTTCGGAGATCGACACAGTTCAGGTCGAAAGACTGGAGGTAGTGAAGCAGCGCGCCACGTCCGCCGTTTTGCATCTGCTCGACGATGGCCCCGAAGTAGCGGCTGTCCTGCTTGCGATGTTCCGCAACATCGAAGACGGCGAAGCGGCGCTCGTCGGTCCCCGCCGGAACAGCCCAGCGGGAATTGGTCGTGACCAAGAGCCGGATGTTGTTTCGAACTTCGATGGCATCGATGCCCTTTCGCTCGATCCGCATCCTGTCCGACGTGATGAGATCCTTTAACGCGCCGCCCGCGGCCGCTCGATCACCCGCCCAAAATGCTTCTTCAGCCTGAACGAGGATGGCGCGCTCGAGATGGGCGTTGAACCGGCCCGTCAGGTGATCGGGTTGAGAGACAACAACGTAGTGCGCCGAAAACAAGGAACCCACGCACTGGCCGACGATCGATTTCCCGGTGCCTTGCCCGCCTCGCAAGACCAGGGCGACACCGGGTTTCTCGCCAGGGCGCTGGACCATCTGAGCGAAGAACGCGATCACCCAATGGAAATGGTCACCATTGCCCGAGCAGACGTTGTCGCGAATGTGCTCCAGCAACAGGGAACAGCTGGCGTTGGGATCGGCGTGCACGGAAAAGCCCCGCCACAAATTGTAGCTGCCGACCGGTGCTCCCTCTGGAGCGAATACGATCCCGTCAAACTGGCGCCGCTTGGGGCTCTGAAGCCAGATGTCGAAAACGCTCTTGTCTTTCTTCGCGACCATGAGCGTGTCGTTGGCGTACCAATGGCGCAGCGTGTCGACGGCGCCGAAGTCCGATTGCAAAATGTCGGACGTTTTTTTCTCCGTGACGACGATCGTTCGGCCACCCGTGAGGACGACCGCATGGCGAGTGTTCAAGCGGGTGACTGCCGCGGCCTCGCTGGTCGGGGCGGCCGCCTCATTGGCTGTTTCCAAAGCGTCAGGATCAAACCAGTCGCGCGGCGCCTCCTTCAAAAAGTACTGGATGCCGCCATGCGCATGGGAGTAGATCGTGACGGGCTTGCCGTCGCTGTAGATTATGGCCAGGTTCCGGCCGCGACCGTATTCGGGTTCAAAGACGTCGGCACATGTGGCTTCGTGAAACCGGATGGGGTCGTCGAGAATGTCGCGTACGGTGACCGTCCTGCCGTCGTCGAGAAGGACTTCAAAATCGTCGGTCAATTCGTGCCGTTCGACAGCGGCGCCCACAGCCTTCGCTGCGCGATCGACCGGCACTCCGCGCTCTACCATCGCTTTGATACGGGCCACCTTCCACGCTTCCCGTATTGGCGCGGCTCGCGGTTCTTCGGCGGCCCTGATTGCCGCTTCGATCACTGCCAATTTTGCTCGCTCGTCCTCGGTCAAGGGCGCGAGAAGCGACGTATCCAGAACACCCCCGTCAGCATTCCTTACAATTGGCCGGCGAGCGCCGATCCGATGACGCAGCCGGGAATCGTCCAGCGAGGCGTCACTTTCGTACCAGATCCGGCTAAGGCTTTGCGAAGCCCCTTTGTCGATCAAGCTACGAACGAGGATCGTGCCGGCTCTTGTAATGAACCCATAGCCCCAACCAGCAAGCACAAGTCTTTCGTGCAGGCGATCGGCAAACAGATTGTCTTTGCGAACTACGTCCGCGCCAGAGGCCGCGAGGAAGTACCGGTGCTGGCCGAAGCGCCCGCCTTGCCGAACCCCGATTTCCAAGTTTTCGATGCCGCTGGAGACGGAAGCGCGCAGCACGAAGACGGCGTTGGCCATGGCCGGAAAGATCGAATTCAGGACGCCGCTTAGGTGGCCTTCGGCTACTTGAACGCGTTCTTGGATTGCGCAGGGCCAATCTCGCACGTCGAAATCCAGACCGATGATCGCCGGCCCTTTTGGAGCTTTAAAATGCTCGTCGGTTTTTGCGATGGTTCCAGGATTGTTGGCAATATCCACGGCACTTACCACCTGCCATTCCGCTTGATCCGGCGGGGGTGGAGCGAGTACGACCGCTTGATTTGTCGAGAGCGAAGAAAGCTTTGAAGCGAAGCCCTCAGCCACCTCTGCCAGGCTGCCCGTCAGGTCTATCCGCGTGGCGACGCCTGGCGAAATGCTGGCCAGCCTGGTGGCAACGGGCCTTCCGTCTTGCCCGACGCCGTACGTCTTCGTCATGGGGCGAGTGCCGGTGTAGATCGTGAACGAGTAGCAGTGCTTCTCCGGCCAAAGCGAGGTCGGTGCCGCTCGCCGGTCTGCGGCTTGAAGTTCGATAACTTGCGCGGTTTGTCGCTTCTGGGGTATAGTCATCTCGTGTAATTACTTTCTCGCCGACTCGCGTTTTTACCAACGCGGTCGGCGTTTCTGTTTTCCCTTTCCCGGGTCGATTGGTCGTCAGATTGACTGCGGTGCGCTAAACCGTTGGCGGGTGCATGTCCGAATAGCCGGGCTCGCCGGCCCTTGGCGCAAACCAGTGATACCGATCCATCATGCGCCGAAACTCGGCAGACTCGCGTAGTGTCTCGATAACTGCCCGAACGTTGGGGCCGGTGTTGGCGCGCTTCTCGGGCGGCAACTTCAGCGGGATCTCGAAAAACATATCGCCAGGCAACCCTTGCTCGTTTGCCCCGCGGGCGAGAAGCCACTGCATTCCCGGCACCATCGCCTCGCCTGGCCGCAGATCCGCTACGGTTGCCGGCCGCAGGTCACAAAAAACCCACGGGCGGTCCGACATTACGAGCCGATCGCAGTTGCCACGGCGACGCCGCTCACGGCGAGAGAAAGAAGCGGCCGTCAAGCAGCACCAACGCAGCGATCGAGGAAAGCCTCGGCGTCAACGCGGCGCACAAGAGTACGCCCGCGGACTTTTGCGGGAACAATATCGCCAGACCGAAACAAGGCGTAGACGGTCGATCGGCAGACGCGAAGGTAGTCGGCCGTCTCGTCGACCGTCATTGCACCACCCGGTGGCGTGTTTGACAATGGGGCTTGCTTAGTTCGCACTGACATATCTCCAAATCAACTTGGGTGCCCAATAATACATGCCGGCGTATGACCGGCGCAATACTGGCTTTCCTAAGTAATTTCGACATACGCAAAATATTGTGACATACAAATTCTGTATGTCGAAAAATATACATTAAACATCAATGGCTTGCGTCGGGGACGATAGCGAAAAAGAAATTGAAGTCGACGCGGGTTGGCGCGAAGCGATAGGCAGCGCTCGAATGGCTTAAAACGAAAGGTCGGCGAAGTCCGAACTGGATCGGCCGTTTCAACGAAACCGACAACGAAACTCGGGCTTGGCATGCTAAGGTGTTGGAAAGCTTGGTACGCCCAAGGGGAATCGAACCCCTGTTCCCGCCGTGAGAGGGCGGTGTCCTGACCGCTAGACGATGGGCGCGCTCAAGAACCGGCTACATAGGCTGGCGGTTGGAAAAAAGCAACTGGGGTTTCCGCAGTTCGCCGACTCTGCCGAACAGGCGTTTTTAGCCCTGCCGTTTCGGCTCGACCAAGTCCCAGAGATTGCCGTGGAAATCGACAAGGGATCGAGCGCATAATTCCCGGGCAGTGGGAGTAGCCGGCTCTACGGTCCGGCCTGCGATCCTGTGTCACCAGAAGAAAACACGCCGGGCTATCTGATCAACCCGGACGGACAGAGCCGGTTCTATACCCCGGATAAACAACCTGGACTGTGTGCCATGTGCACACTCTTCAAGCCGCGCGCGCTCTGCCCACAAACGGCCAGGTTTGTTTGCGCCGCGCCGGAACCGACCCGGGCAACTGCACGTTCTTCCGTCACGGTCACTTTTTCTTGAAGGGCCTAAAGGAGGATATTCAAATGAACTTCAAGGTGCTCTGCATGAGCGCAGTTGCGCTCGCAATGATGAGTAGTGCCGCGATAGCCGCTGGTTCCGGCACGTCCGCACTCGATGACCCGGCCAAGATGTCGCCGTTCTTCACTGATGCCGGCATGAAAACATTGAGGTCGGAAGCGGATTTCAAGACCGCCTGGATGGCCATGAAACCCGACGAGCGTAAAGCGGTGCTGAAAGACTGCGGCGATACGACGCTTAACAAGGCGCACGCAGATTTCTGCGCGATGGCCAAGAAGATGGGCGGCTAGCGTTAGCTTTCCCAAGAGAGCCCAGTTCGCTCATTCAGTGTCGCTCGGTCTGCGCGACAGAGGAAAGAGGCGGCAACTTCGCCGCCTCCGCTCTCACATTCGACTAGAGTAGCGACCGCAGCACGCCCTGGCGGTCGTTTTCAGCCCTGCCGTTTCGGCTCGATCAGATCCCAGAGATTGCCGTAGAGATCGGCAAACACCGCCACGGTGCCGTAGGGCTCAAAGCGCGGCGCCTCACGAAACTCGACGCCTTTTTCCAGCATCGTCCGATGATCGCGGTCGAAATTGTCGGTCTCGAGGAACAAAAAGACCCGGCCGCCGGTCTGGTTGCCAATGCGGCTCGCCTGCGTCTCGTCGGCGGCCTCGGCCAAAAGCAGCCGCGCGCCGTTGCCGTTGGCCGGCTGAACCGTGACCCAGCGCTTGCCGCCGCCGAGATCGACATCGTCGATGAGCACAAACCCCAGCCGCTCGACATACCAGGCGATCGCCTCGTCGTAATTGCGCACCACCACGGCGACCGTCGCGATGACGCGGGTTTCGGCAAAGCCGCTCATCGTCGCAAGCTCATTTGTTGTGGCCTCATTTGTTGCGGCCTCATCTATTGCGGATCGCGAACTGGCCGATGATGCGGTGCTCGGCGATGTCGTAGACGAAGATGGCGCGGCTGCCGTCGGCGAGCTCGGCGTCGATCGACAGGCGGTTGCCGGACAGCGACTGGCTGACCACCCTGGCGCCCACGGGAAGCACGATGTCGCCGGAGAGCGGCGCGCCGGCCGGAGCCTGGACGTCTACCACAGGCGCGGAACCGGCGCCTGGCGCGTTGCGGGCTTTGTAGACAAGGGCGCCGATCACCACCATAAGGGCGAGGAAGAGCAGGCCGAGATTGACGATCATGAAGCGGACGAGTTTTCGGCGCACCTTCTCGGCTTCCGGGTCGAGCGGTTTTTCCTCTTCTTCTTCGGCAAGGGGCCGGGCCATGGCTGAACAATCCGCAACGGGTTTCGATGAGCGCTCATAACGAAGAGGCCCCGATATTGATAGGGGATGAATTGACGGAGGGCGGCGCTCCGGTCGTGCTGGAAGCCGGCGCGGAAGCCGCCGGCCAGCGCCTCGACCAATGGCTGGCCGCAGCCCTCGGTCCCGATATGTCGCGCAGCCGCGTGCAGGCGTTGATCAAACAAGGCGCCGTCTCCATCGCCGGCAGGCTGGTCGAGGAGGCCAAGCGCAAGATGGCCGCCGGCGAGCGCGTATCGGTCGTCATGCCGGCGCCCGAGCCGGCCGAACCGCAGGGTGAGGCCATTGCGCTCGACATCCTCTATGAGGACGACGAGCTGATCGTCATCAACAAGCCGGCCGGGCTGGTCGTCCATCCCGGCGCCGGCAACTGGACCGGCACGCTCGTCAACGCGCTGATCCATCATTGCGGCGACAGCCTGTCCGGCATCGGCGGCGTCAGGCGGCCGGGCATCGTGCATAGGCTGGACAAGGAAACCAGCGGCGTCATGGTGGTGGCCAAGACCGACCGCGCCCACAAGGCGCTCTCCGAAGCCTTCGCCGACCACGGCCGCACCGGCGACCTGGAACGTGCCTATCTGGCGCTGGTCTGGGGCATTCCGCAACGGCCGACCGGCACGATCGATGCCCCGCTCGGCCGCGCATCCGACCGCGTGCGCCGCGCCGTCGTGCCCGAAGACCGCGACGACGCCCGCCACGCCATCACCCATTTCACCGTGGTGGAGCGTTTCGGCGAGAGGCAGAAGGAATTCACCACCGCAAGCCTGGTCGAATGCCGGCTGGAGACCGGCCGCACCCACCAGATCCGCGTCCACATGGCTCATATCGGCCATCCGGTGGTCGGCGACCCGGACTACAGCCAGGCCTTCCGCACCAAGGCCAACCGGCTGCCCGAGCCGCTGAAAAGCGAGGTAAATGCCTTCCCCAGGCAGGCCTTGCACGCCTGGCTCCTTGAATTCCGGCACCCGACTACCCATCTAACGATGAGGTTCGAGGCGCCGATACCAAGGGACATGGAGGAACTGGTCGGCGGCTTTCGCAAACTCTAAGACCTGCCATCAAGACGCTTCAAACCGACCATCAAAAAACCTGACTGGCGTTGTTCACTTAAGCGTGACACACTGTTTCGTGTTGAACAAATGCTGTCCTTTCTGGTTTTGTTCCTATATACACCGGTTGTCGCGATGAGCCTTTGGCATTGGCGACACATGCCCGCCGTGTTCGGGGGCATCACTCCAAAAGAGAGGGGGCGCTATCATGGCCCAATCATTACCCAGTATCGTTTCCGGTGAAGGCGGTCTCGCCCGTTACCTGGAAGAAATCCGTCGCTTTCCGATGCTGCAGCCGCAGGAAGAGTACATGCTCGCCAAGCGTTACGCCGAGCATGAGGACACCTCCGCCGCGCACAAGCTCGTCACCAGCCATTTGCGGCTCGTCGCCAAGATCGCCATGGGCTATCGCGGCTACGGCCTGCCGATCGGCGAGGTGATCTCGGAAGGCAATGTCGGCCTGATGCAGGCCGTCAAGAAATTCGAACCGGAGCGCGGCTTCCGCCTCGCCACCTACGCCATGTGGTGGATCAAGGCCTCAATCCAGGAATACATCCTGCGCTCGTGGAGCCTGGTCAAGATGGGCACCACCGCCAACCAGAAGCGCCTGTTCTTCAACCTGCGCAAGGTGAAGGGCAAGATCCAGGCCCTCGACGAAGGCGATTTGAAGCCCGACCAGATCACCGAGATCGCCACCCGCCTCAACGTGTCCGAGGCGGAAGTGGTGTCGATGAACCGCCGCCTGTCGGGCGACGCCTCGCTCAATGCCCCGATCCGGGCGAGCGAAGGTGAATCCGGCGAATGGCAGGACTGGCTGGTCGACGACCACGAGAGCCAGGAAGACATGCTGATCGAGCAGGACGAGCTGGAAAACCGGCGCGCCATGCTGTCGGGCGCTCTGTCGGTGCTCAACGACCGCGAGCGGCGCATCTTCGAGGCGCGTCGCCTGGCCGAAGAGCCGCTGACGCTGGAAGAGCTGTCGGCCGAGTTCGACATCAGCCGCGAGCGCGTGCGCCAGATCGAGGTGCGCGCCTTCGAGAAGGTGCAGGACGCGGTCAAGGCCGCGGCCAAGCGCCAGAGCCAGGCGCTGCGCACCATCGAGGCGCAGCCGGCGGCTTAAACGCTGTCACTTTGACATCGCCCGTAAAAATCGGGAACTCGGAACCGGCCTCTTGGCCGGTTCTTTTGTATCTGGCGCCCGGTCCGCCGACCCTTGATGCGGCCTCGGCTCCGCTATTGGACCGTGCGTAGCGCTTGCGATGTGTCCGACACCGCTGTCGGCCGGGCAACCGGCTGACATCGTTATTTCATTAGGTCTTAGAGCGTGTTCGCCGCCGCCAGCGAAAAGCCTTGACGGCGCGGCAGCGGCGGATTTTACAAAAGGGTGCCCCCCATTGGAGACGCCCAGATGTTTGGTGCCATCCCGCTGCTGATCGTGCCTTTCGTCCTCTACAATCTCGGACTGCTCGGGCTGTTCGGCGGCGGCGACGATCCGTGGACGACCGAAATGTTTTCGATCCGCATGATGTCGGGCGGCGTCTTCTCGATGACGCTCGGAGACCTGATGATCCTGATCGGGCTGATCTTCCTGTTCGTCGAGATGGTGAAGTCGGCGCGCACGACCAACGCGTCGATCATGGATCATCTTTTGTCGACGCTGGTCTTCATCGCCTTCCTGGTCGAGTTCCTGCTGGTCAAGGGCGCGGCGCATTCGGTGTTCTTCACGCTGATGATCATCGCGCTGTTCGACGTGCTCGCCGGCTTCTCGGTGTCGATGCGGTCGGCAAGCCGCGACATCAATTTGAATTAGGCCCTTCAGCCCGGATCGGCGGTGAAGCCGGCAGCGGCATGGGCCTTGCGCGCCACCACCGCCTCGTAGCCGGCCTGCAGCTGCTGGCGCACGCCAGCCTTGCCCGGCGGCGTCTTTGCCGGCGCGCCGAGATGTTCGTGGCGCAACTCGTCCATGAACTGCTCCCATAGCGGCGGGCCGCCCTTTTCGAGCAACTCGGCGCGGATCGAAAGCTCTTCGCTCACCGGCAGCCATACCCGCCCCCAGGCGCCGAGATGCGCCATGATCGGCACCAGCGTGATTGCCATCTCGGTCAGGCTGTAGATTGCCTTCTGCTTGTGGCTGGGGTCGTCGGCCTTGGTCAGCATGCCGAGTTGCATCAGCCGCTTCAGCCGATCGGCGAGGATGTTGGAGGCGATGCCTTCGATCGAGCCGTTGAGCAATTCGCGAAAATGGCGCCTGCCGCCGAAGATCATATCGCGCAGGATGATCAGGCTCCAGCGGTCGCCGAACACTTCGAGCGACAGATTGATCGGACAGCCGGAGCGGTGGTCGATGTTCATGACAATCTCCCGAAAACCGGTTGCATTATCGTACCAGTTTGATTATCGTGCAACCGATTGCAAAACGCAATCAGAATGATGAGGAGCGAACCCATGACCCCAGAGCCACGCCCCGAGATCGTTTCCGAGACTTTCGGCAATCCGGCCGATCCGGCGATCCTTTTGATCATGGGCGCCATGGCCTCGATGCTGTGGTGGCCCAAGGCGTTCTGCCGGCAGCTGGCCGAACGCAGCCGTTTCGTCATGCGCTACGATAATCGCGATACCGGCCTGTCGACCAAATACGAGCCCGGGGCGCCCCCTTACACATTCGAGGACATGACGGACGATGCCATCCGCGTCCTCGACGACCACGGCATCCGCAAGGCCCATGTGGTCGGCATGTCGATGGGCGGCATGATCGCGCAGAACGTGGCGCTGAAACATCCCGGACGCGTCAGCGCGCTAACCGTGATCAGCTGCTCGCCGCTTGGCATCGACACCTCCGGCCTGCCCGGAGCGAGCGAGGCCTACAGGAAACATTCGGCCGAAGGCACCGGTCTCGACTGGTCGAACCGCGACCAGGTGCTCGATTATATGGTCAAGGACGCGCGTGCGCTCTCCAGCACCTTGCATCCGTTTGATGAGCGGCGAACGCGGGCGATGATCGAGGAAGATTACGACCGCTCCGGCGGCCTCGCCAGCGCCATCAATCATTTCCTGCTCGAGGGTAGCGCAGAAAAGCGCAACATAAACGACCTGATGGTGCCGCTGCTCGTCATCCATGGCACCTCCGATCCGCTCTTCCCGATCGAACATGGCGAGGCGCTCGCGGCGGCTGTTGCCGGCGCCAGGCTTGTGCGGATCGAAGGCGGTGGCCACGAACTGAACCGCGCCGACTGGCCGGAGATCATCGAAGCTATGGCAATTCACCACTGACCGCGGAACGCAGTGCCTCGATTCGATTGGCTTATCAAAACAGTGAAGTGATTACTTCACTATTGCCGGCAATGGAGAAAGCGAAAGAATGTCCTTGACGTTGCATTTCCATCCTTTGGCATCCTTCTGCTGGAAGCCGCTGATCGCGCTCTACGAGAACGCCACGCCCTTCAACCCGGTGATCGTCGATCTCGGTGATGAGCGCTCCCGCGCGGCTTTCCTGAAGATATCGCCGTCGGGCAAAATGCCGGCCCTGCACGACGATGCGCGCCGCCGAACCGTGCTGGAATCGACCATCGTCATCGAATATCTGGCCACGCACTATCCCGGACCGGTCGAGCTCATTCCCGCCGATACCGATCTCGCCATCGCAGTCCGCCAGGCCGATCGCTTCTACGATTTCTACGTGCAGGAGCCGATGCAGAAGATTGTCGGCGACAGGCTGCGGCCGCCGAACAAGGCCGATCCGTTCGGGGTCGTTGAGGCCCGCGAGCAGCTGCGCAACTCATACGCCATCATCGAAGAGGAGATGCGGGGAAAAACATGGGCGGTCGGCGAGATCTTCACCATGGCCGACTGCTCGGCCTCTCCGGCCCTGTTCTACGCCAACAAGGTCGAGCCGTTCGGCGACAAATACCCTGCCGTGAAACGCTTTCACGACCGTCTGCTCGAACGCCCGTCCTTTGCCCGCGTCATCGAGGAAGCGCAGCCCTATTTCAAGCTCTTCCCCTACAACAACGGCTAGCTATGTCTCCCAGAACTGATCGAGCCAGATGTTTAGTTTCAGAAAGCCGCCATTACTCACCGTATAGACGCGCTTCGTGCCTTCAGCCTTGGCATTGACCAGGCCGGCATCGAGCAGGACTTTCAGATGCTGGGAAACGGCCGGGCGCGAGACCGGCAATCCGGCCGCCAATTCATTCACCGTCTTCGGACCGCGCCGGAGTTCTTCCAAGAGATAACGCCGGTTGGGATCGGCTATCGCCATGAAGGCGTCGGAAAACATCATGCCTATATTTGTGGGGCAAAGTTTTCCAAATCTCAACCATCGGTTTCAACCTTTCTGCGCGGATCGAGCCGCAAGGCTTCCGGGGTCACCGCGCGGTCGGCCGGCTGCGTCTTGAAGGCATCGCGGTTTTCGATCGGCACCGGCGCGCGGCGGCTGATGCGCAGCAGCGTGTAGCCGGCCAGGCAAAGATGCGCAAAGGCCGTTGCCAGGAACAGCCCTTCGGGGCGCAGCCAGCCCATTAGCGCGGCCGCAAGCAGCGGCCCGATCATGGTGCCGAAACCGTAGAGCAGAAGCAGGCCGCCCGAGACCTTGACGAAGTCCTCCGCCCGCGCGTGGTCGTTGGCATGCGCGACCGCGATCGAATAGAGCGTGTAGGCGAAGGCGCCGTAGGCGGCGGTCAGCACGATGACGAAGATGCCGGAGTGCGGTTCGAACAGGAAGATCAGCACCGCAAACAGCGCAGCGCCAAAGGCGGCGCCCGCCAGCACGAAGCGGCGGTCGGTGGTGTCGGAAAGTCGCCCCGCGGGAAGCTGCATGGCCGCACCTGCCACCACCACAAGGCTCATCATCAGGGCGATCTCGGCCGTCGGGATGCCGATGCGCGCGCCATAGACGGCGCCCAGCGTCCCCCAGGCGCCATTGGCGATGCCGATCAAAAGGCACGCGACCGCCGAGACGGGCGAGTTGGCGTAAAGCCCTTTGACGTCGAGCTTGACGTCCTGCAGCGGCTTCGGATGGGAGGCGGTCGAGACGGCCGTCGGAATGAGCGAGAGACAGAACAGGATGCCGGTGATCATGAACAGCGAGGCCGATTTGACGTCGCCGCCGGCAACGATCATCTGGCCGCCCATGATCGAGGCATAGGTGACCATCATATAGAGGCCGAAGACGGTGCCGCGGTTCTCGTTGGTGGCCTTCTCGTTCAGCCAGCTCTCGATGACCATGAAGGCGCCGGCCATGGTGAAGCCGGTGAAGGCGCGCAGCAGAATCCAGACATATTCATCGATGATGAGGCCCGTCAGCAGCGCAATGATCGCCCCCGACGCGGCGAAGGCGCCGAAGGCGCGGACATGGCCGGCGCGGCGCACGAGCCGCGGTGCGAAGAAGCAGCCGGTAACGAAGCCGCCCGCCCAGGCCGTGCCCATCAGGCCGAGCGATGCGGTCGAGAACCCCTCCAGCTGGCCCCGCAACGGCAGCAGCAGTCCATGCAGGCCTGACGCCGCCAGCAGAAAAGCGGTGCCGCGAAGCAGCGAAAGAATCGGTCTGTAGCTGGCAAACATGGGCTGACCCGGCTGGAGTTTCGTCGCGCAGGTGTAAGGCGCATTCGGGCTTTTCGGCGGCGGGCGCGCGCCGCTCGTTTATCCGCGGCGAAACAGCGCCTCGGCGGCGGATTTGGTGGCGCCCCTGGCCTGCCGCTCGGCCTCCAGCCGGACGATCTCGTCGCGCAACAGGGCAATGCGCTCGGACAGATCGTCGACGGAAAGCAGCGACAGATCCTGCCCGATCTCGTGCGGGCGCGGCTTCTTCTTGGGTTCGTCGTCGAAGATCGCCATCGTCGCTCCTCCCTGTTTTGGCCATTTGCCTGATTTGGCAATCAGCATACATAGGGCAAGGGCACCGATGCAAACAGCCGGCGACAGGCTGGTACGGGAGATACGACGACCATGGCGAACGAACACAAGATTCCGGCGAAGATGACCGCGATCGCGATCGCGCAGCCCGGCGGCCCGAGGGTGCTGAAGCCGGAAACCAGGGATGTGCCGATGCCTGGTCCGGGTGAAATCCTGATCCGGGTGCATGCGGCCGGCGTCAACCGGCCCGACGTGCAGCAGCGCAAGGGCGCCTATTCGCCGCCGCCTGGCGCCTCGGACCTGCCGGGCCTCGAGGCCTCAGGCGAGGTTGCGGCGCTCGGCGACGATGTCTCGCGCTGGCGTATCGGCGACCGCGTCTGCGCGCTGACGCCGGGCGGGGGCTATGCCGAATATGTCAAGGTGCATGCCGGCAGCGTGCTGCCGCTGCCTGCCGGCTTCACCCACACGGAAGCCGCCGCGGTGCCGGAGAACTATTTCACCGTCTGGCACAATGTGTTCGAGCGCGGCGGCCTGAAGCGCGGCGAAACGCTGCTCGTCCACGGCGGCTCATCCGGCATCGGCACCACGGCGATCCAGCTGGCCTCGGTGTTCGGCGCCTATGTCGTCACCACCGCCGGCAGCAAGGAGAAGTGCGACGCCTGCCTGAAGCTCGGCGCCGACCGGGCGATCAACTATCGCGAGGAGGATTTCGTCGCTCAAGTGAAAGACGCAACCGGCGGCAAGGGCGCCGACGTCATCCTCGACATGGTCGGCGGCGATTATGTCGCGCGCAATTACGAGGCGGCCGCCGTCGAAGGCCGCATCGTCCAGATCGCCGTGCAGGCCGGCGCCGTGGCCAGCGCCGACTTCTCCAAAATCATGGTCAAGCGTCTCACCCACACCGGCTCGACGCTTCGGCCGCGCAGCGTCGAGTTCAAGGCGGCCATCGCCGCTGCCCTCGAGGCACAGGTGTGGCCGCTGCTCGGCACCCGCAAAGTCGCTCCGGTCATGGACATGATCTTCCCGCTGACGGAAGCCTGGCGGGCGCATGAGCGGCTGGAAGAGGGCGAGCTCATCGGCAAGATCGTGCTCGACGTCGGGTGAGGAGTAGGGGGGGAGTGAGGCAGTAGGGGAATAAGAGAGTAAGCGGTATTGGCCTTTTGGCCTTTTGGCCTACTCCCCTACTTTCCGTATGCTGCAATGCAACAAATGCATTGCCGCCATGCAAAAGCGTCCGTTCAATTTCTGGGCAACGATGCCTATTTACGCGGCATCGAAACGATTGACCAACCTGAATGGAGAACCTGCCATGAACCCGATCCGCGCTTTCCGTAACTGGCGCATGTACAACGAGACCGTGCGCGAGCTGAACAAGCTCAATGCCCGTCAGCTGAGCGACCTCGGCATCAACCGCGGCGACATCGAGCGAATCGCCCGCCAGGCTCTTTGATTTCACGCGCTGCCCGGGCGCAAGGCCGGGTAGCGTCGAGAAGCAGAGCCGTTGAAGACGCTTGCTCGTCTCCGGTTCCGAACCCGCTGGACCCCGTCCAGCGGGTTTTGTCTTTTTGGCTGTCAGTTAGCGCCGTCCCAAAAACATTGCGAAATCGTGACGGAGCGTTTATACAGGCCGCGAATTTCCCATTTTGGTGGCTCTAAAACCACCGCCCGCGCGGGAACGCGGGCGAACGAGAAGGATTTTGACATGGCCAATACGCTGCTGATGCCCAAGGCGACCGCCGTCTGGCTGGTCGACAATACCGCGCTCTCCTTCGAGCAGATCGCGCAGTTCTGCGGGCTGCATCCGCTCGAGGTCAAGGCGATCGCCGACGGCGAGTCGGCGCAAGGCATCAAGGGCATGGACCCGGTGATGACCGGCCAGCTGACGCGTGACGAGATCGCGCGTGCCGAGAAGGATCCGAACCACCGGCTGAAGCTGTCGGACCCCAAGGTGCGGGTGCCGGAATCGAAGCGCAAGGGCCCGCGCTACACGCCGCTGTCGAAGCGCCAGGACCGGCCGAACGCCATCCTGTGGTTGGTGCGCAATCATCCCGAGCTCAAGGACGCCCAGATTGCCCGCCTCGTCGGCACCACCAAGTCGACGATCGAGCAGATCCGCGAGCGCAAGCACTGGAATTCGGCCAATCTGCAGCCGATGGATCCGGTGACGCTGGGTCTCGCCTCGCAGATCGACCTCGACATGGAAGTCAACCGGGCCTCGCGCGGCCGCGAGCAGGCCCAGCCCGCCGCCGGCGACACGCTGCTGCCGGCGGCGCTGACCGAGCGGCTGGTTCCGGCGCCGGAAAAGCCGAAGGACGAGGATCAAGAGCTTGACGCCAATGCCGTCTTCGCCAAGCTTTCGGCGCTGAAGTCGAAGAACAAGGACGAAGACGAAGAGTGAGGAGAGGTCGGCTTTGGCCGATCGATCGACGCCTGAAAAAAAGCCCGCTCGAAAGCGGGCTTTTTTATTCGGACGTAGCTTGGGAGGGGGATTACGTCCGCGCCGCCCTGTCGGGCGCCATGCCGTAGTCCTCGCTGCGTTCCACGGCGCGGTAGAAATCGGCAAGCTGCTTGCCGCGTTCCGGCTTGAAGATGCGGCCGGCGATGACCACCGAGGCGATGCGGTCGATGCGGAAGGCGCGAAAATCGTCGCGCATCTCGCACCATGCGACCAGGGTCCAGACCTTGCCCCAGAACCACAGGCCGAGCGGCCTGATGTCTCGCGCGGTGCTGCGGCCGGCCTCGTCGGAATAGTCGATGGTCAGCACCTGGCGCTTCTCGACGGCGCGCTCGATGAGATCGATTGCTTCGCGCGCGGCGTCGCTCACCACCCACATCGGGGTGTGGATTTCGGTGCGGGCGATGCGGTCCTTTTCGGCGTCGGGCAAAACGGCGCCGATCTTGACCAGCGCCTCGTCGGCGGCCCTTGCCATCGCGGCGCCGCCGAAGGCGCGCACCATGCGGGCGCCGGCAACCAGCGCCACGATCTCGTCACGCGTGAACATCAGCGGCGGAAGGTCGAAACCCTCCCTCATCATGTAGCCGACGCCCGCCTCGCCGTCGATCGGCACGCCGGTCGACTGCAGGTCGGCAATGTCGCGATAGATGGTTCGCTCGGAAACCTCGAGCCAGGTGCCGAGCTTCTGGGCGGTGACCAATCGGCCACCCCGCAGATGCTGCACAATCTGGAAGAGCCTGTCGGCACGACGCATGGATCGACTCCCCGGTGTTTATGGCTTGAGCCCTTCGCGCTTGCGCTGCGCGGCGACGAATTTCGCGCCGAAGGACAGTTTTCCCGTCGTCGGCGTCTTTGCGTCGAGCGCGCGCCAGAACGGCGTTACGGCGCTCAGCGACAGCCCGCGCTCGATATCCTCGTTGGCGGCCTCGGCAATTGTGCGCAGATGATAGCCGATGGTGACGGGGCACGTCACCTCCGCACCGTGCTCGATGGCCAAAGCGGTGCGCAGCGCGCGGACGTCCATGTCCACGCCTTCGGGGATCGAGCGGATGAAATCGTCGACTTGCCGCGCCGTCGGCACCAGCATCGACTGGCCTGCGACGACGTCGCCGACGGTGCGCGGCGACGGCTTGATGCCGCTGATGCCCGGCGCGTTCAGCCTGTCGTTCCAGCTTTTCAGCATGCTGAGCTTGGTCCTCCTGAGGCCGCTCCATTACCGCAAGCCTCCTGACAGCATAGTGTCAGGAGGCTTGCTCGCATTCCCTGTGAAGACGACATCTTCCTTGAAATGTCGCATCCGGCCGCCCTTACATCTGGGCGCGGGGTGGCCGATATCCAAGCGGCGATCGGCAAAATCTTCCTCAGTTCTTGCACACGCGGCCGTCATAGAGATCGGGCCAGCCGATGTCCTTGCGGATGTCCGCCGGCAAAGTATTCAGGAAACGTTGAGTGCGGATCTCGTTCCGCACGGTCCGGATCTTGCCGACATAGTGCTGCACGCTACGCATAATCGTAAAACCGTTCATGACTAGGCTCCTCTTTTTCGATGAGAGCAGTATCGCACACCCCTCCTGACAGCAGTCTGTCAGGAGCCTGGAAGGCCGCGAAAGCAGGCTTCGGAATGGTCGGCGAAGGCTCGCAAACCGGCGCCTTTGTCAGGAGCGGTCCGGCCTCGGGAGAAGGCGCGAGAAGCGCTTTGACAGGCGCCGGCGATGCTGGTCAAAGGCGGCATGACGAAACTTCTCGCGCTTGTCATCATCGGCTTCATGCTTATCCAGATCATCAAGCCGCTCGGCTGGCCGGGGCTGAAGCGCCGCGGCGATTTCTGGAGGCTGGCGCTGCTTGCCATGGCCGCGATCTCGCTGGCGGCGGTATTGAGCCATTGGAGCTGGTAGGGCTGCGGTGACCGTTTTGCCGGTTACGCGCAGCAGTCCGGTTGGTCTTTGGCCTTCTCCTGGTACTCGTCGTGCAGCCGCACCCAGTCCATCAGGCCGTGATAGGGGCCGGTCTCGTTGCGGCCCTTTGGCGTCATGTCGAGATAGTGGTAGGCGCCGATCAGCGGGTCGCCGCCGCGGGCGCGCGACACGAATGTAAGAAAGATGTCGCCGCACTCGTCCCGATAGAACACGCTGGCGCCCGGCAAATCCCTCGATTTCAGCGGACGCGTCTCGAAATTGTAGGTGGTGTCGCCCGCCGCGATCTGCTTGTCGGTGAAAGAGACCTGCATGTCGAAGTTGAAGTCCGACGCGTAGGACGACACCCAGTCGAACATCCAGCCCATGCGCTGCTTGTAAGGGAGGATCTCGGCCAGCGGCGCCCGCGAGACGACGACCAGCGACACGTCATGGTGCTTGAGATGCCGGTTGGCGCCGTCGATATGGTCGGCAAGGAACGAGCAGCCCTCGCAACGATGATCGGACCCCGGCGTCATCATGAAATGATAGACGATGAGCTGGCTCTTGCCGCCGAACAGCTCGGCGAACCGCTTCGGTCCCTGCTCGCTTTCGAAGACATAGTCCTTGCGGATCTTGAGCCAGGGCAATTGCCGCCGCTCGGCCGCGATTTGATCGCGGAACCGCGTCAGCTCCTTCTCGCGCTCGAGATGCGCCTTGTGCGCCTCGAACCAGTCTTCCCGGGAAATCACGGCATTGCGATGCATGACCATCTCCTGTCCTCTCCCGCCAAGGACGTTCGGCATCGGCGCGATCCGACATGACCGGCGCAATTTTTCGACGGGGCATCACAGGTGGGAACGGCGGCCGCGAAAAGCAAAGCCCGGGCACAGGCCCGGGCTCAGAGATTCGCGAATTACTGTAGGATCAGGCGGCCTTTTCCAGCGCCGGCTGCCATTTCCCGAGCGCCGCCAGATGGTTCATATGGGCGCGATGGGTGAAGGCGGCCTGGCCGGCGGCAACGTTGGAAGCCTTGCCGCTCCAGGCCTTCTGCGGCGCCGCCTGCAGGGCGCGGCCAAAGGAGAAGGTCAGCTTCCACGGATGCGGGCCGATGGCGTTGATGGCGTTGAGGTTGGCAGTCGCTTCCTCGTCCTCCTGGCCGCCGGAGAGGAAGGCGATGCCCGGCACCGCTGCCGGCACGGTCTCGCGAAACAGCTTTATCGTCTTCTCGGCGATTTCCTCAGGCGCGTCGGTCCTGCCCGATTTCTTGCCGGAGATGACCATGTTCGGCTTGAGGATCGAGCCTTCGAGCACGACGCGCGCCGCGTGGAGCTCTTCATAAAGCTTCGTCAGCGTCGCCCTGGTAACGTCATAGCAGGTGTCGATGGAATGCGCGCCGTCCATCAGCACTTCCGGCTCGACGATCGGCACGATGCCGGCCTCCTGGCAAAGCGCGGCATAGCGGGCCAGCGCATGGGTGTTCGAGCTGATCGAATTGGCCGAAGGCACGCCCTTGCCGGTGTCGATATCGATCACCGCGCGCCATTTGGCAAAGCGGGCGCCGAGCTTGTAATAGTCCGCCAGCCGCTCGCGCAGGCCGTCGAGGCCCTCGGTGATGGTGTCGCCGGGAAAGCCGGCGAGCGGCTTGGCGCCGGCATCGACCTTGATGCCCGGAATGGCGCCGGCGGCCTTGATGATATCGACCAGCGGCGTGCCGTCGGCGGCCTTCTGGCGGATGGTCTCGTCATAGAGGATGACGCCGGAGATATACTTGCTCATCGCCTCCTTGGTGCGGAACATCATCTCGCGATAATCGCGCCGGTTGTCGGCGGTCGATTCGACGCCGATGACATCGAAGCGCTTCTTGATGGTGCCGGAGCTTTCATCGGCGGCCAGCAGGCCCTTGCCGTCGGCCACTATCGCGGCGGCAATGTCTTCGAGACGTTCGCTCATGATTGATCCTCCTGGAAATGGCAGGTTCGCGCCTGGCGGAAGTCTAGCGCCAAAGGAACGGCGCCGGAAAGCGTGAAATCGATTGAAACCAGCGCTCGCCGGGTATTGTCGTTTGTTTTTTTGGCTGCACTTCTGCAGTGCCAGGCGTTGCCGCCTGACGGCAAAATGTTAAGCAGGTTCCGCAAAAGTGTCTCGCGGTTTGCGATAAGAACCTGCGGCAAACAAAGGAATCTTAAGCAGGCATTCGTGGGACAACCCATGAATGCCTGCTTAGTGCTTCAGCACCTCGACGCCGGGCAGCGGCTTGCCTTCCATCCATTCCAGGAAGGCGCCGCCGGCGGTCGAGACATAGGTGAAGTCGTCGGCGACGCCGGCATGATTGAGCGCCGCCACCGTGTCGCCGCCGCCGGCGACCGAGACCAGCTTGCCTTCCCTGGTGCGGGCGGCCGCGTGCTTTGCCGCCGCGACCGTCGCATGATCGAACGGCGCGATCTCGAAGGCGCCGAGCGGACCGTTCCAGACAAGCGTCGCGGCGCGGTCGATCCAGTCGGCTACGGATTGCACGGTCTTCTCGCCGATATCGAGGATCATGCCGCCGGCCGGCACCTCCGATATGGCGACTGTCTCGCAAGGTGCGCCGGCCTTGAATTCTTTCGCCACGATGCCGTCGACGGGAAGGATGATGGCGCAGCCCGCTTCGGCCGCCTCGATCATGATCTGCTTGGCGGTGGGGGCGAGGTCATGCTCGCACAGCGACTTGCCGACATCGGTGCCGCGCGCGGCCAGGAAGGTGTTGGCCATGCCACCGCCGATAACCAGCGCGTCGACCTTCCTCACTAGGTTCATCAGAAGGTCGATCTTGGTCGAGACCTTGGCGCCGCCGACGATGGCGACCACGGGCCGCACCGGATTGCCGAGGCCCTTTTCCAGCGCATCCAACTCGGCCTGCATGGTGCGGCCGGCATAGGCCGGCAGCCGGTGCGCCAGGCCTTCGGTCGACGCGTGCGCGCGGTGCGCAGCGGAAAAGGCGTCATTGACATAGATGTCGCCATTGGCGGCGAGCTTTTCGGTGAAAGCCGGCTCGTTCTTCTCTTCGGCCTTGTGGAAGCGGGTGTTTTCCAGAAGCAGGACATCGCCGTCCTTCATGGCCGCGACAGCCTCCGCCGCTTTGTCGCCGATGCAATCGGAGGCGAAGCGGACCGGGCGGCCGAGCACTTGCGCCGTCGCGCGGGCGATCGGCTCCAGCGAAAATTCGGCCGACGGGCCGTCCTTGGGACGGCCGAAATGCGCGAGCAGGATTACCTTGGCGCCCTTGCCGGAAAGTTCGGCGATTGTCGGCGCGATGCGCTCGATGCGGGTGGCGTCGGTCACCTTGCCGTCGGCGACGGGAACGTTGAGGTCGACGCGCACCAGAACGCGCTTGCCGCTGACGGCGCCGATATCGTCGAGTGTCCTGAAGCCGGCCATGGTCGTTCCTTTCTGCGAAAACGCCGGGACCTTACCCTCCACGAGAGACGATGCAAGGCCTGCGTGAAAGCGCGCGCGCAAAAATGATGTAAGCGTGTAAGATCAGCTTTCGCTGGTTGCCTTTTGTCCAGCCGGCTCGGCTGGCGCGTTTTCCTGCGGATGAGCTTCGCCGATTGGCGCCTTTGCCGGTTTGCGCCAATCGCGGACAAAGGCCGCGATGCGGTCGCCGATCTCGCCGGCGCTCAGGAAGACCGGGACGCGCGCCACCGGCGCGGTCGGCTCGAAGGACAGGCCAAGTCCGGTGATCCTGCCCTTGTCGTCGACATCGCGCACGATCAATTCGATCGGGCCGATGTCGACGCGGTCGGCATATTCGGCGTGACCGCCGAGCCGCGCCGTCACCAGGGCGCCGACAGTAAGCTTCCGTTCAGCTTCGGTGAGGCCAGGCGCATAGGCGGCTTCCAGCTCCTCGGCCGAGCGGGACGGATCGACGGCGAAGGCGCCGAAGAAATCGGCATCCTCGGGATCGACCACCGCGCGGCTGGCGAACAATTTGTCGAGCAGGCGCGGGTAGCGGTCGGGCACGAAGATGTAGACGTGGTCGCCGGCCGCCAGCCTGCCCATGTCCTGGAATCGCATCGAACGGCCGTCGCGCAGCACCAGCGAGGGCCGCGCCCAGCGCGGAATGCGCTCGCCGCGCGCCACCGGGCTGCCAGGCGCGACGCGATAAGCCAGCAGCTCATGATGGGCCGAGCCCGGCAATTCGAGCTCGACCTTGTCGAGCGGCCCCAGGCGAGGCGGCACGATCAGGCCGAGGCGGCGCGCCAGAGGTCCGACCGTCCAGCCTTGCACCACCAGCGACACCAGCACGATGATGAAAGCGGTGTTGAAGATCAGGCGGCCGTTTTCCAGTCCGCCGAGCAGCGGGGTTATGGCGAGCAGGATCGAGACGGCGCCGCGCAGGCCGACCCAGGAGACGAAGGCGATCTCTGGGCGCGGCAGCCGGAACGGGATCAGGCAAAGCCAGACGGCGAGCGGCCGCGCGACGAAGATCAGGAACAGGCCAAGCAGGATCGCCGGCACCAGTATGGCCGGGAATTGTGACGGCGTGGCGAACAGGCCGAGGATAAGGAACATGATGATCTGCGCCAGCCACGACATGCCGTCCTGGAAGCGCTTCAGGATGGTGACGGCGCGGATATCGGAGTTGCCGGCGACCAAGCCGGCGAGATAAACGGCGAGGAAGCCCGAGCCGCCGATGGCGCCAGCGGCGGCGAACACCATCAGCGACAAGGTGAGCACGAAGATCGGCAGCAGGCCGTGGTCGAGGTTGAGCCTCTCGACCAGGCGCACGATGGCGAGGCCGCCGAGCACGCCGATGACGGCGCCAAGCCCCATATTGGCGAGGAAGCCGAGCACCAGATTCGTCGCCAGCACGTTGGCCTCGGGATTTGCGTGCGCGGCAATGATCTCGACCAAAGTGATGGTGAGGAAGATGGCGATCGGATCGTTGGTGCCGGACTCCACCTCGAGCGTCGCGCGCACGCGCTCGCGCAGATTGATCTCGCCGGCGCGCAGCAGGAAGAACACCGCCGCCGCATCGGTCGAGGCGACAGCCGCGCCGAGCAGCGCGGATTCCAGCCAGCTGAGGTTGAGCAGGTAGTAAGCTGCCGCGGCGAAGATGCCGGTGGTCAGGATGACGCCGACAGTCGCCAGCGACAGCGCCGGACCGGCCGCCTGGCGCAACGCATTGAGCGGCGTGCCGAAACCGGAATCGAAGAGGATGATCGCCAGAGCCAGTGAGCCGGCAAAATAAGCCAGGCGCGCATTGTCGAATTCGATGCCGAGCCCGTCGGTGCCGGTGGCAAGCCCGATGCAAAGGAACAGGAGAAGTAAAGGGGCGCCGAAACGGAAGGCGATCAGGCTCGAAAACGCGGCGGCAACGACAAGCGCGGTGCCGACCAGCGTTACAAGATAGATCGCATGCTCCATCCCAAATTGCCCCTCAAATCCGCGTCCCTCCCGCTTTACGGCAGAGTGGGGCGAAGACATGACCAGTGCAAGGCGGCAGCATGGTTTTTTGCCCGACTCTCGTCATCCTAGGGCGTAGCAGGAGCGAAGCTCCGTCGCGAAGACCCTAGGATCCATTCCGTGACGGTAGCCAAGGAGTGCTACGTAACAGAATTCTGCACCCTCGCAACGCTCGAAGGTTACGGCATGGATCCTGGGGTCTGCGCGCGTCGCTACGCTCCTTGCTCCGCCCCAGGATGACGAAATCGGGATAGGGGGAAGCCTCGCGGCTCCTCCCCTCCCACACCACCCTGCGTACGGGTCCGTACAGGGCGGTTCGATTGGTTATGCGGTCTTGGCGGGTTCGATGGAAGCGAGGCCGATGCTTGCGAGGAAAGCATTTGGCAGGGCAATGGCGAGCGCGGGACTGTTGCTGATGCGCCAGGGACCGTGCGCACTGCCGGCGGTTTGTGCCGCCAGCTCGCGCCCGACACCCCGGCGCCGCAGCTCCGCGAAGCGGGTGCGCCCGCGCGTCCACTGTTTCCATGCGATGGATCGCAGCCTTCGCCTGATCCACCGGTCGAGGTCGCGCAGCACCGACGGGGTTTCGCAAAAGCCGAAGTAGCCGCGCCATCCTTTCAGATAGGTCGACAGCTCCTTGGCTATCAGCACGAGGCTTGCGCCCCGCGTCCGCATCGTCAGCACCCGCACGCGCTCCTTGAACCGGGCGACCGCCTCAGGCGCGATCCGACGCCTTGGCGTCTTCTCGTCCGTGAAGCTGAAGCCGAGGAACTTGCGCCGGTGCGACGGGGCGACCGCGCTCTTGTGCGTGTTGACCTTCAGCTTCAGACGCCTGTCGAGGAAGCGTTCGACGCTGGCCATCACCCGTTCACCCGCCCGCACACTGCGCACATAGATGTTGCAGTCGTCGGCGTAACGCACGAAGCAATGCTTGCGTCGCTCCAGTTCCTTGTCGAGTTCGTCCAGCATCAGATTCGACAGCAGCGGCGAGAGCGGGCCGCCTTGCGGCGTTCCCTCATCGATTGGGCCGACCAGCCCGCCTTCGAGCACTCCCGAGGTCAGAAAGCCCCGGATCAGACGAAGGAGGCGCGGATCGGATACCCGCTTGGCCACCAGCCCCATCAGGATGTCGTGGTTGACCCGGTCGAAGAACTTCTCCAGGTCGATGTCCACCACGATGCGGTGGCCCGACGCGATGAACGCTTGCGCCGCGGCAACCGCCTGATGTGCCGAGCGTGCGGGTCGGAACCCGTAGCTCGACGCGCTGAACCCGTCATCCCATGCGTCCTGCAGCTCCTGCATCACCGCCTGCTGGATAAAGCGGTCGAGCACTGTCGGGATGCCGAGCGGACGGGTGCCGCCGGACGCCTTCGGGATTTCGACGCGCCGCACCGGTTGCGGCTTGTAGGAGCCTTCGAGCAATTGGGCACGAAGTTCGGGCCAGTGGTCTTTCAGATGCAGCGCCAAGGCCTCGACACTCATGCCGTCGATCCCCGGCGCTCCCTTGTTGCGCCGGACCTGCGCCAGCGCCTTCCTCAGATTGTCGCGCTCGACAATCGCTTCCATGCACGGTCCGGCCATCGCCGCCGGGCTTTCGGAGGCGGCGTTCGCCGCACGGGCTTCGGTCCCTGCCCCAGAGCGGTCGCGGGCTTCACCCGCTCCCATCTCGGAGAAGGCCAGCTCAAGCTGGGTTTTCCGCCGCATGGCCAATGCGAGAACTCCGTCCTACTCGTCCTTCCAACCGTTCGAGCCTTCGCCTCCGGGCAAGCCCGGCGGCTACTATGCCCTCTGCTGACTTTCTGCGCCGCGATCGGCACGCCTCACGGCGGGCTCAGTCCGGAATTCCGGACACGGCGCAGATCTCCCGAGGTAAGATCGACCGCCTTCCCCGCACACCCGCCGGATTTACCACCCCGGCCCTTGATGACCATGGACTTCGCGGTCACGTGCCCGCTCGTCCGGCCGGGTAGGCCTCATATCCGGTTCTTGTCCATCGGGTCGCGGGTTTGCTCCACGCTTCCTTCAGACCCCGCCTCACGACGACGCCCTTGCGCTTCGCTAACCCTTCGCCGTCATCAGGCTGGGTAGAGGACTCACACCTCCAAGCTGTCGATCATGCTCGGCACACACCGAAAACGCCCGGCCGAAGCCGGGCGTGATCGAAAGCGACAACAAACGGGCGATCAGGCGATGGTCTTGCCGAAGGCGACGGCGGTGTCGGCCATGCGGTTGGAGAAGCCCCACTCATTGTCGTACCAGGACAGCACCGAAACGAAGTTGCCGTCCATGACCTTGGTCTGGTCGAGCGCCGCGATCGAGGAATGCGGATCGTGGTTAAAGTCGATCGAGACATTCGGGTGACGGGTGACCGACAGGATACCTTTCAGCTTGCCGTTGGAGGCGGCGATCAGCGCTTCGTTGATTTCCTGAACGGTGGTCGCACGCTTGGCGATGAACTTGAGATCGACAACCGAGACGTTCGGGGTCGGCACGCGGATCGAGATGCCGTCGAGCTTGCCCTTGAGGTCGGGCAGCACGAGGCCGATGGCCTTGGCCGCACCGGTCGAGGTCGGGATCTGCGACAGCGCCGCGGCGCGGCCGCGGTAGAGATCCTTGTGCATGGTGTCCAGCGTCGGCTGGTCGCCGGTATAGGAGTGGATCGTCGTCATCATGCCCTTCTCGATGCCGACGGCTTCGTGCAGGACGGCGGCCAGAGGCGCCAGGCAGTTCGTCGTGCAGGACGCGTTCGAGATGACGATGTGGTCCTTGCTCAGCTTGTCGTGATTGATGCCGTAGACGACGGTCAAGTCGGCGCCTTCGGCCGGCGCCGAGACCAGGACGCGCTTGGCACCGGCGGTCAGATGCGCGGCCGCCTTGTCGCGGGCGGTGAAGATGCCGGTGCATTCAAGCGCGATGTCGACACCGAGCTCCTTCCACGGCAATTGGGTCGGGTCCTTGATCGCGGTGACCTTGAACTTCTCCTTGCCGACCGAGATTTGGTCGCCGTCAACGGTCACCTCATGCGGGAAGCGGCCATGCACGCTGTCGAAGCGCAAGAGATGCGCGTTGGTCTCGACCGGGCCGAGATCGTTGACGGCGACCACGTCGATGTCCTTGCGGCCGGATTCATGGATGGCGCGCAGGATGTTGCGGCCGATACGGCCAAATCCGTTGATGGCAACTCTGACGGTCATTGTTTCTCTCCCTGGGAGCTGGGGCGGATGGGGTCCGCGTCTTCATAGCGGCGGACGGCGCAAGAATCCAGCCGCAGAAGCCTTAATTTAAATCGATTAGGTTAGTCCAGCACGGTGAAATCGCCTCCCGCGACCTCACCGCACCGATCTGTTCCTTACTTGCCATGCAGGCGCGCTTCCACCGCCTTTGCCGCCGCATCTGCGGTGATGCCGAAATGCGGATAGAGCTGCTCGATCGAGCCGGAGGCGCCAAAACCGTGCATGCCGACGAAGATGCCGTCGGTGCCGATGAGGTGATCCCAGCCCTGGCGGATGCCGGCCTCGATGGCGACCTTGATCCCGGCATTGCCGATCGTCTTTTTGCGGTAATCCTCGCTCTGCTGGTCGAACAGCTCGAAGCAAGGCACCGAGACGACACGGGTCGGATGGCCGTGCTTTTCAAGCAGGTCACGGGCGCCGAGCGCGATCTCGACTTCGGAGCCGGTGGCGAAGATCGTCACCGCCGCCTCGCCGTTTGCTGCGGCGAGCTCATAGGCGCCTGAGGCACAGAGGTTCTGCTCGCGGTGCTCGGTGCGCACGGTCGGCAGGTTCTGGCGGGTCAGCGCCAGCGTCGAAGGCGTCTTTTCGGATTTGAGCGCCAGCTCCCAGCATTCCGCCGCTTCGACCGCGTCGGCCGGGCGGAAGACGTTGTGGTTGGGAATGGCGCGCAACGCCGCCAGATGCTCGACCGGCTGGTGGGTCGGGCCGTCCTCGCCGAGGCCGATGGAGTCATGCGTCATGACGAAGATCGAGCGGATGCCCATCAGCGAGGCAAGCCGCATCGACGGGCGGGCATAGTCGGAGAAGCACAGGAACGTGCCGCCATAGGCGATCAGGCCGCCATGCAGCGTCAGGCCGTTGATGGCCGCCGCCATGCCGTGCTCGCGAATGCCGTAGTGGACATAGCGCTGGCCGTAGTCTTCCGGCGTGATGTTCTTGGTCTGGCTGGTTTTGGTGTTGTTGGAGCCGGTGAGGTCTGCCGAACCGCCGATGGTTTCCGGCACCGCGCCATTGATGACTTCCAGCGCCATCTCAGAGGATTTGCGGGTCGCGACCTTCGGCTTGTCCTGGCTGAGCTTCTTCTTGTACGCGCCGAGCACGGCGTCGAAATTGGCCGGCAACTGGCCGGCGATGCGGCGCTCGAACTCGCCTTTCAACTTGGCATCGGCCTTGGCCAGGCGTCCTTCCCAGTCTTCGCGCGCCTTGGCGCCGCTCTTGCCGGCAGCGCGCCAGGCGTCGAGGATGTCGGCCGGAATCTCGAAAGGCGGCGACTCCCAGTTGAAGAATTTCCGGGCGCCGGCGATCTCCTCGGCGCCGAGCGGCGAGCCATGCGCCTTGTTGGTGCCGGCCTTGGTCGGGGCGCCGAAGCCGATGGTCGTCTTGCAGGCGATCATCGTCGGCTTGTCGGAATGACGCGCCGTCTCGATGGCATAGGCGATCGCCTCGGGATCTGTGCCGTCGATGTGGCTGGCGTTCCAGCCGCAGGCCTGGAAGCGGGCGACCTGGTCGGTGTTGTCGGCAAGCGAGACCGGACCGTCGATCGAGATGTTGTTGTTGTCCCAGAAGAGGATCAGCTTGTTGAGCTTCAGATGTCCGGCAAGCGCGATGGCTTCGTGAGAAATGCCTTCCATCAGGCAGCCGTCGCCGGCCAGCACATAGGTGAAGTGGTTGACGAGATCGTTGCCGAACGCGGCGTTCATGATGCGCTCGCCGAGCGCGAAGCCGACCGAGTTGCCGAGACCCTGGCCGAGCGGGCCGGTGGTCGTCTCGATGCCGGCGGCGTGGCCGTATTCAGGGTGGCCAGCGGTCTTCGATCCGAGCTGGCGGAAATTCTTGATCTGCTCGATCGTCATGTCCTCGTAGCCGGTGAGGTAGAGCAGCGAATAGAGCAGCATCGAGCCATGGCCGGCCGACAGGATGAAGCGGTCGCGATCCGGCCAATGCGGCGCCTTGGCGTCGAATTTCAGGAAGCGGGTGAACAGCACCGTGGCGATGTCGGCGCAACCCATCGGCAGGCCGGGATGGCCGGAATTTGCCTTCTCGACGGCATCCATGGCGAGAAAACGGATTGCATTGGCCATCCGGTCATGTTGTTCGCGCGAAGTCATGCTTCCTCCGGGGTGGAATTGGGGGCTTGGGACTGCCTTGGAAAGGATAGGCGAGACATAGCAGGCGCGGCCTTTTAGTCAACAAATCGGTCGGCTTTTGCCGGGCTTGTGATGGGGTCGGGCGCTTTACATTAGCGTTAGCGGGGGACAGTCGCGAGAGCTTTATTGACGCGTGCTTCACCCGGCGCCTAATGTTTCCGACATAACGCGTTCTGAACGCGAGCGATTCGGTGATGGGCAGGGCATAGGACAAGGGCCATGACCGGGGAAACGACCCTCAAGGAAGTCATCGCCAGGCTGGGCAAGGCCATGGAAGGGCTCGAAAACGCCGTCGCGGCGCGGCTCGAGCACGAGCGCGATTATTCGGAAGCCGAGGCCGAGGTGCAGCGTATGAATGCCGACCGCTCGCGGCTGGCGCAGGAGCTCGACAATTCCGAAGCGCGTGCCGAACGGCTGGAAGACGCCAACAAGGAAGTGTCGCGCCGGCTGGTGACCGCCATGGAAACCATCCGCGCGGTACTGGACAGGTAGGCCAATGGCACAGGTCACGGTTTCCATCGACGGCAAGCAGTATCGCATGGCTTGCGACGAGGGCCAGGAAGAGCATTTGATCGACCTTGCCGAGCGCTTCGACCGCTATGTCGCGCATCTGAAAGATTCTTTCGGCGAAATCGGCGACCAGCGGCTGACCGTCATGGCCGGCATCATGGTGATGGATGAGCTTTCCGAGCTGACCAAGCGCGTCAAGGGCATGGAGAGCGAAGTGCTGACGCTGCGCAAGACGCGCGACGAGGCGCTGACCAAGGCCGACAAGAGCGACAGCGTGCTGACCACCGCGCTCGACGCGCTGGCGCAGCGCATGGAAGACCTGGCTTCGACGCTCATCGTCAAGAAAGCCTGAGCGGGCCCAACCTCCATTGCCGGCGGAAAATCCTGCCGCGAATTGCCGGCGGGCTCGAAAAATTTTCACCCGCCAAAGGCATGCCTGTCATCCGGAGCATTTAATCGCTGCCCTCACGGTGCTAGAACGCGTAGCGCCGGCCGGCAGACAGGCCGGTGGCATTTTCACAAAGGGTAGGGCCCACGTCATGAGTCTTCGTATCAACGATATCGCGCCGGATTTCACGGCCGAAACCACGCAAGGCACGATCAACTTCCACGAATGGATCGGCGACGGCTGGGCGGTGCTGTTCAGCCACCCGAAGAATTTCACGCCGGTCTGCACGACCGAGCTCGGCACCATGGCCGGGCTGGAAGGCGAATTCAAAAAGCGCAACGTCAAGATCATCGGCATTTCGGTCGATCCGGTGTCGAGCCACGACAAGTGGCAGGCCGACATCAAGACGGCCACCGGCCAGGTGGTGAACTATCCGCTGATCGGCGACAGGGAGCTCAAGGTCGCCAAGCTCTACGAGATGCTGCCGGCGGGTGCCGGCGAGAGCTCGGAAGGACGCACGCCGGCCGACAACGCCACCGTGCGCTCGGTCTATGTCATCGGCCCCGACAAGAAGATCAAGCTGGTGCTGACCTATCCGATGACCACCGGCCGCAACTTCGACGAGATCCTGCGCGTCATCGATTCCATCCAGCTGACGGCCAAGCACCAGGTGGCGACGCCGGCGAACTGGAAGCAGGGCGAGGATGTCATCATCACCGCCGCCGTCTCCAACGAGGATGCGATCAAGCGTTTCGGCGCCTATGAGACGGTGCTACCCTATCTCAGGAAGACCAAGCAGCCGGCGGCGTAAGGGGATTCCGCGAAGGAAGCAGTTCAGTGGGTTCAAAACTGAACCGCTTCAAGCCACCGAATAAAAAAGGCGGCACCGCGGTGCCGCCTCAGACGAGAAAACCCCGGCATTGCCGGGGTTTTGGTTTATCGGACCAGCTTTGAAGTGGCCCGCCCGTACCGGCCGGAGGCCGGTCTCCGATACGCACAAGCCGCGGAAGCTTCTCAGCTTTCCTTCGGCTCCAGAACCTGGCGGCCGCGATACATGCCGGTCTTCAGGTCGATATGGTGCGGGCGGCGCATTTCGCCGGAATTCTTGTCCTCGACATAGGTCGGGGCCTTGAGGGCGTCGGCCGAGCGGCGCATGCCGCGCTTCGACGGGGAGGTTTTTCTTTTTGGAACGGCCATGGATATGCTCCACTACATGGTCAAAATGCCTCGGCAACCCTCGCGAAAGGGCCGCATCGAGGCCATAATCTGAGAAAGTCGGGTGCCTATACACGCCTTGCGCCGTTTTGGCCAGCATCGCCGCGAATTTTTTTGAGCCGACGCCGCTTCACCCTAATCCAGGCAACCGACATAGGCGCCCGACCTGGCCGCGCGGCGTTCGATCAGCGACGCCAGCCGCCGCAGCCCCGGCCCCGGCTTGGCCGGATTGCGTGCGATCGGATTGGGCAGGCTGACGGCAAGCAGCGCCGCCTGCCGGCGCGACAATTGCCTGGCCGAGACGCCGAAATGGTGCCGGGCGGCGGCCTCGATGCCGTAGATGCCCGGACCCCATTCGGCGATGTTGAGATAGATCTCCATGATGCGGCGCTTCGACATCACTGCGTCGAAATAGACGGCAAGCGGCAGTTCGACCACCTTGCGCACGCTGCCTAGCGGCCGCGACCACAGAAAAAGGTTCTTCACCGTCTGCATCGTGATGGTCGAGGCGCCGCGCGTCGCTTCGCCGGCCAGCGCGTCGTCGACCACGCCGCGCAACTCGCCGAGATCGACGCCGCGATGGAAACAGAACTGCCCGTCCTCCGACATGATCACCGAATTGGCCAGCACCGGCGCCACGTCGTCGATCGAGACCCAGCGCCGGTCGTAACCGGAGAAGGTCAGCAGGTCCTTCAGCATCAGGGTCGACACCGGATGCACGAAGGACGGCAGATAAAGGAAGGTGAGCACGAGCGGGATCGCCGCCAGCACCAAGGCGGCGATCAGGATACGCCGGCCAAGGCGCTTGAGACCGGCGCGGTTCAGGCGCCGCGGCCGCGCCATGTCCAGCCCTTCGATTTCATGATCGACGATCGGTTCCGTCACGCCGCCCCACCCGTGCCTCGCGCCCTTCCGGCATAATGGCGCGAGGCTTCTTGCGCAACGTCTGAGTGTCGGCTACCGCTGCCGGCCATGACGAAAGACGACCAGATGGCGTTCGAAATGGCGCTTGGCGCCCGTGCGGCAGCGGTCGAGGGACAGCTGCGGCAGATCCTCGACGGGCGCCCGCTTGTCGCAGAGATCGTGCGCCCCGAGCGCCTGATGGCCGCCATGCGCCATGGCGTGCTGAACGGGGGCAAGCGGCTGCGCCCTTTTCTGGTCACGGAAAGTGCGGCGCTTTTTTCCGCCGATGGCGAGGCTGCGCTGCGCATAGCCGCGGCGCTCGAATGCGTGCATTGCTATTCGCTGATCCATGACGATCTGCCGGCGATGGACAACGACGACCTGCGCCGCGGCCAGCCGACCGTGCACAAGGCCTTCGACGAGGCGACCGCCATCCTTGCCGGCGACGCGCTTTTGACGCTCGCCTTCGACATCGTCGCCGATGAGGCGACGATGCTGCCGGCCGAGCGCCGCGCGGCGCTCGTGCTGGCGCTCGCCCGCGCCGCCGGCGCCGGCGGCATGGTCGGCGGGCAGACGCTCGACCTCGAAGCCGAGCGCATCAGGCCCGACGAAGCCGGCATCATCAGGCTGCAGGCGATGAAGACCGGCGCGCTGATCCGTTTCGCCTGCGAGGCCGGCGCGATCATTGCCGGCGCGGCACCATCCGATCGTGAAAGGCTGGCCGAGTTCGGCTCGGCGATCGGCCTCGCCTTCCAGCTCGCCGACGACCTTTTGGATCTTACCGCTGATGCGCGGCAGATGGGCAAGGCGACAAACAAAGACGCCGCCGCCGGCAAGGCGACGCTTGCCGCCCTGCACGGCCCGGTGTGGGCCCGCGAGCAGCTCCACGGCCTCATCGACCAGGCGCATGCGCTGCTCGAGCCCTATGGCGAAGCGGCCGAGCTGCTCAAGCAAGCGGCGACCTTCGTGGCGACGCGCAGCAGCTGAACTGTGGCGCGGCGGGCGCCTTTTGCCGGCCGGCATTGATCCTGTCAGCCTTGCCTCGGCGAAAACGCGCAATGCCCGCTCCAGGAAAGCATTAGCCGCGGAGCTAACTGGCGGTTTCTGCGAAGCCGACAACAACTCCGATTGTTCGCCCTGTCCGAACACTGCTGCCGATAGCCGGGTGATTATCCGGCATCCACAGCAGGCTATATTCGCTCGAGGACAACGAATGGACACCGGCCCGGGTGATGACGCCTCGCTGTCCAGAGCCATGAAATCCAACCCGGAAGGAAACTGGAAATGCCCTTTGCCAACTTCAAGATGCCCGAGGCCGCCCTCACAAAAGCGCAGAAGGAAGACCTCGTCCACAGGACCACGCAGATGTTCGTCGACTATTTCGGCGAAGGCGTGCGTCCTTACACGATGGTGCTGATCGAGGAAGTTCGCGACGGAGGCTACGGCCGTGCCGACGAGGTCTTCATCCTCCCCGACGTCTACCGGGCCAACGATACTGTCTGATTTGAACCGGCGAGCCACTGTGGCGCGGCTCGTCTGCATTGACCAGCGCGGTCGGCCGGCGGATCAGTCTTGATCCCCGGCAAAACGGCCCTTGGTCCTCAACGGCACCACATTTGCACCGGTCGGCTGGTCCGCCTCCGCGCCCTGCAAGGCGGGCGTCATATCGGCCCGTGGCAGATAAATTGTGACAGTCGTGCCTTTGCCGACTTCGCTGTCGATCGTGACCGCACCGCCGGATTGCTGCGCAAAGCCGTAGACCTGTGCGAGGCCAAGGCCTGTGCCCTTGTCGGGCCCTTTGGTCGTGAAGAACGGTTCGAAAACCTGCGGAAGCACATCCGGTGCAATTCCGATGCCTGTGTCCGTCGCCCGCAACGCGACGAATTCACCTTGCAGACCCGCAGCGTTGTCGTCGCCCGATAGCAGCACATTCCCCGCAGTGACCGTGATCAAGCCACCGTCCGGCATGGCATCCCGCGCGTTGAAGACGATATTGACGAGGCCAAGCTCCAGTTCGCCGGGATCGACCTTCACCGGCCAGGTTTCGGGCCCGACGGCTGCGACCAGCTTCAAGGATTTGCGCATAGAACCCGCTACCATCCCACGAACGGCTTCCACCCGCTCCGCCAGCGAGACGATCTCGTAGCGAGCGGACTGCTTGCGCGAGAAGGCCAGCAACTGCCGTGTCAACGCGGTGCCGCGCTCGAGTGCACGCTCGACGGATTCGGTCGCCCGCTTCATTTCGGCATCGGCACCGGCCTTCTTCGTAATACGAACGTAGCTGCCGACCACCGTCAGGAGATTGTTGAAATCGTGCACAATGCCGCCCGTCAATTGGCCGAGCGCGTCCATTTTCTGTGTATGGGCGCGTTGCGCTTGCGCCTGCCGGAGTGCGATCTCCGCATCGCGTCGCTCGGTAATGTCACGCGTGATCTTGGCGAAACCGATCAGCTCTCCTCGCTCGTCGCGGATCGTATCGATCACGACATTTGCCCAGAACAGCGTCCCGTCCTTGCGAACGCGATGGCCCTCGGTTTCGAAGCGTCCGTCCCGGGCAGCCATATGAAGCGCGCGCGCAGGCAAACCCGCGGCGCGGTCGTGCTCCGTATAAAAACGGGAGAAGTGCTGACCGATGATCTCCTCGGCGGAATAGCCCTTGATCCGCTCTGCGCCGGCGTTCCAGGTGGTCACCAGCCCGTTGGGGTCAAGCATAAAAAGCGCGTAGTCGGTCACGCCGTTCACCAGAAAGCGGAACTGGCGCTCGCTTTCCCGCAAAGCTTCGTGCGCCGCTCGGCGCTCGGTGATGTCGCGCGTAATCTTGGCGAAACCCTCGAGTCGGCCTGCGTCGTTGCGGATCGGGTGAACGACGACGGAAGCCCAGAAACGGCTGCCATCCTTGCGTACGCGCCAGCCTTCGCCTTCATAGCGCCCGTCCTGGGCGGCTGCTTCGAGGGCGCGAAGCGGCATGCCTTTTGCCCGTTCCTCGCGCGTGTAGAACTTGGAGAAATGCTGGCCGACGATTTCGTCGGCGGTGTAGCCTTTGAGCCGCTCGGCGCCCGCATTCCAGCTGGTGATCGTGCCGCTCGGATCGAGCGTGTAGATGGCGTAGTCAACCAGCCCGTCGACCAGCATGCGGAAGCGCCGCTCGCTCTCCAGCAGCGTCTCATGCGCTGCGACGCGCTCCGTGATATCGCGCGTGATCTTTGCATAACCCAAGAGGGCGCCGTTCTGGTCAACGACCCGTTGAACGACACCATTCGACCAAAAGCGGCTGCCGTCCTTGCGCACCCGCCAACCTTCGGCCTCGTATCTTCCATCTGCCCGTGCGGCGGCAAGCATCCTTTCCGGGACGGCATTGGCCTGATCTTCGGCCGTGAAGAACCGCGAGAAATGCTGGCCCAGGATTTCCGACGCCGCGTAGCCTTTGATCTTCTCGGCGCCCGCGTTCCAGCTCGTGACAAAGCCGTCGGCGTTGAGGGTATAGATCGCATAATCAGCAACGGCGTCGATGAAAATTTGGAGGCGATGGCTGTCGGAAAGATGTTGCGCTTCGGTTGTGGTCAATGGCATTGTCCAACCCGCGTTGTGCGCTAGCATTCAGCAGTTCGTCCGATGACGCGTTTCCGCAGCATAGGCGCGCCTATCAGGCATAGCAACAAGCTTGGACCCCATGGCGACATACTCATCTGCTCTCGCATCCAACCTGGAAAGACCGGGCTATTTGTACAGCTTTGCTTCGGAAAACGAGCCTGGAGACGATGAAGGGAATCCTGCCCCACACGAGCTAGACCCGGCCGAGCATGACGAACTTCCCTATAAGGTCGAGTTGTGGAACGCTGCCAAGAACAGCGTCGAGCAAGTCCTCGCGGTCACGGCAAACGCCAGCATCGGCTACGCCGCCTATTATGCCGCGACGCGCGAGCATCCCGACCGTTACGTCACCTTGCGGCACAAGAACGGTTTTGTTTCGAGATGGAACGGTCCGACAAATTAGGCAGGGGCCTGTCTTATGACACGGAGCGCCAACTCTTCCCGGCCGGCTGAAGCGCTGCCTTATCGTATCGAACTGTGGCATCCCGAAAGCCACGAGATCATCGAACGGGTTCTCGCACGAGCCGTCACCGCCCAACTTGCCCGCGCCATTTTTCAAGCCGCGAGGGATGAGCATCCTCAACGGCGGATCACGCTGCGCAAGGGAAACCGGATACTCTCCGATACTTCGGGTAACGATCACGCCGTCTGACTTTCATGGCACTGTTCTCCCGCCTGGAATTGATACTGGCGCCTTGGCCCTCAGCTCAGGAGGAGCACCTTGTGTCTGTCCGGCGCCGGAACCCAATCTTTCAACAATAGCGAAAGCGCCGGGTCGTTCTGGCCGGTGTTCGTCATGGCAACGCCGCCTTTGCGTCAAAAGCTGTCATCATTGACCGGGCACGCCAACTCCCACCAACGAAATCTTAATGCAAATCAAGCGTAATCCCGGCCATTAAAATTTTGCGTATGTGTTGGGGTTGCGCATGCCGGAATATTCCTTCTTCATCCGGTCGATCCGGGTCCGTTACATTTCAGGCCTGCTGATCTTTGCGCTGGCTTCGGCGGCCGTCATGTTCGCGCTCAACCGCGTGAATACCTTCCGTCACGAGGTCGATTCCCTCAGCGGCAACTTCGTCATCTTTTCGCGCGACCTGCGCAATGCCACCAATTTCGCCGAGACGACGGGGACCGCCTGGCGGGCCGAGACGCGCGATGCGCTGACCGCCGCCGCGCGCGGCCATTCCGAACGGCTGATGGGCGAGATCGAGATCCTGAACGCGCAGCTCGCGGCGATCAGGCCGCGCCTGTCCAAGAGCACTGCCGACGCGTTCGATTCCGCTGCGGTGAACGGCGACCTGTTCTGGTCGGCGCGCGATATGGTGCGCAACTTCAACCGGATGTCGGTGGCCCAAAGGGTCGACGAATGGAGCTACCGCGAGATCCGCACCCAGAACGATCTGTTTGTCCAGCCCATGCTGGTGCGCGTGCGCACGGCGCTCGACGACGAGCGGCATCTCGCCGACGCCTCCAGCGACCGGCTGCTTTTGTGGGCGAGCGGCCTGCTGATCGCCGTCCTTGCAATTGCCGCGATCTGGATCTTCCGGCCGATGGAGAACGCGATCCGCCGCGCCTTCGCCGAAACCGCCGCGTCGCTGTTCAAAGCCGAGGCCGCCGACCGCGCCAAGTCCGAATTCCTCGCCAATATGAGCCACGAGATCCGCACGCCGATGAACGGCGTGCTCGGCATGGCCGAGTTGCTGGCCAAGACCGATCTCACGCCGCGCCAGAAGACGTTCACCGACGTCATCGTCAAATCCGGCAATGCGCTGCTCACCATCATCAACGACATCCTCGATTTCTCCAAGATCAACGCCGGCCAGCTGACGCTCGATCCCGCCCCCTTCCGCCTGGCGGAAGCGGTCGAGGATGTGGCGACCCTGGTGTCGGCGCGCGTTGCCGAAAAGAACCTCGAGCTCATCGTGCGCGTCGACCCGCGCCTGCCGGCCTTCGTCGTCGGCGACGCCGGGCGCTTCCGCCAGATCGTCACCAACCTGCTCGGCAATGCCGTGAAGTTCACCGAGAAGGGGCATGTGCTGATCGATGTCGGCGGCGATGTCGTCGACGGAACCGCGCAACTCAAGGTCCGTGTCGAGGACACCGGCATCGGCATTCCGGCCGAGAAGCTGCAGAGCGTGTTCGAAAAGTTCGCCCAGGTCGACGGCTCCTCGACCCGCCGCCACGAAGGCACCGGCCTCGGCCTTGCGATCTCCGCTCGCCTCGTCGACCTGATGGGCGGCAAGATCGGCGTCGAAAGCGAGATCGGCCGCGGCTCCGTCTTCTGGTTCGCCGTGCCGCTGCCGGCTCACAGCCAGGAGGCCCGCAACGAGATCGTGCCGGTCGACGTCACCGGCGCGCGCGTGCTGGTCATCGACGACAATCCGGTCAACCGCGAGATCCTGCTGGAGCAGCTCAGAAGCTGGCGCTTCGACTGCGCCGCGGCCGAAAGCGGCGCCGTCGGGCTCGCCTTCCTCGACCGCGCCTGCCAGCTCGGCGCCTCGGTCGACTGCATCATCCTCGACTACCAGATGCCCGGCATGAACGGCGCCGATGTCGCCAGGGCCATTGCCGCCGATCACCGCCTTGCCGCCATTCCGGTCGTGCTGCTCACCTCGGTCGACCAGGTCGATTTCGGCAGGATGGTGATCGATTTCGGCATCGTCGCGCATCTGACCAAGCCGGCGCGTTCGGCGGTGCTGCTCGGCACCGTCATTTCCGCCATCCAGAAGGCCCGCACGCAAGGCGGCAAGGCGCATTTTGTGCGCGAGCCGGCGCTCGCCCAGGCAGCGCCCCCAACCTTCACGGTCATCCGCAGCCCGGCTCCTCCCGTGCCTGCCGCGCCGGAGCCGGCGGCTGCGCCGAACGGCCCGATCGATATCCTGATCGCCGAGGACAATGACGTGAACCAGCTGGTGTTCGGCCAGATCCTCAACGGTCTCGGCCTCAGCTACCGCATCGCCGGAAATGGCCGCACGGCGGTCGAGATGTATCGCTCGCTGCGCCCGCGGCTGGTGCTGATGGACGTCTCCATGCCGGAGATGAACGGCTATGAGGCGACGCGCGCCATTCGCGCCATAGAACAGGCGAGCGGCAGTCACACGCCGGTCATCGGCGTCACCGCGCATGCGCTCAAGGGCGACCGCGAAAAATGCATCGAGTCCGGCATGGACGACTATCTGCCGAAGCCGGTCTCGCCCGACCGCCTCGGCGCCAAGATCGGCACCTGGCTGAGCGAAACAGTGGCGGCGAAGACGGCTTGAGCATTCGTCGAAGGGGGCGTGGTTAACTGCCAGCCGCCGAGTTCCCTCGCGCCCCCCTCTGGCCTGCCGGCCATCTCCCCCACAAGGGGGGAGATCAGCAGCTTCGGCGCCTCGCTCATCCTGCAGCGTTGGAGATTGGCGAAAGCCGCTGTGACATCCGATCTCCCCACTTGTGGGGGAGATGGCCGGCAGGCCAGAGGGGGGCGCTGTCCCTCCAGCGTCTCCGAATTTCTTTCCGATTACCCGCTACCGATTGCGCAGCACCACGCAAGCGCCGCCGACGCTCTGCAGCCTGTTGCAGATGCCATCGGCCTCTCCTCTCGAATCGGCGCCGATCCTGACCGCGTAGATGCCGCGCCGGCCGATCGGCGTGCGCACCCGGCTGACCACGGGGTCATAGCTGGCAAGCAGCGCCGGGAACCGGCCGCGCACCCTCAGCCACTGGCTGATCGCCGCCGAGCGGCGGAAATTGCCGGCCACCTGGATGCCCCACGGCTTGACGTTGATGGATGCCATGGCGACGGTTTGCGACATGATCACCGGCAGCCGGCGGCAGGCCACCGCGAAGCTGGCCTTCGGATCGAGCGGCTGCACCGTGCCGGAATAGGAGGCGTCGGAAAACTTGTCGACCGGCTCGCCCATCACGTCGAAGACATAGCTCTCGGTCTCCATCGGCAGGAAGCCGCCCGAATTTAGCCAGCGCGACACCCGGTTCTCGCCGGCATTGTAGGCTGCTGCCGCCAAGCCGAGATTGCCGTAGCCGGCCTTCATCTCGGCAAGATATTTTGCCGATGCGGGAATGGCCTGCCCGATGTCGAAGGGATCGGCAAGCCCGCGCAGCTTGGCCGTGCCGGGCATGAACTGGGCGATGCCTTCGGCGCCCACCGGGCTGACCGCATTGGGATCGAAACGGCTTTCCTTCCAGATCAGCCGGGCGAAGAAATCCTTGGGCAGGCCGTTCTTGCCGGCCTCGGTCTCGATCAGATCGCAGACGCGGCTGATCAGCCGTTTTGTGGCCGATTTCGACTGCGGCGGATCGGCGAATGCCTGGGTGGCCGGGATCAGCGCGAGGAGCAGGAGCAGCGTTGCCTTGAGGAAACGCCGCATCGGCTCATTCCGCGGCGGCTTTGCCGTGCCCGTACCGCTGCTCGATATAATCGGCGACCATCTTTTCGAAATCCTGCGCGATAGACGGGCCGCGCAATGTCGCCGCCTTCTTGCCGTCGACAAACACCGGCGCTATCGGCGTCTCGCCGGTGCCCGGCAGCGATATGCCGATATCGGCATGTTTGGACTCGCCCGGGCCGTTGACGATGCAGCCCATCACCGCGACCTTGAGGTTCTGGACGCCCGGATATTTCTCGCGCCACACCGGCATGTTCTTGCGGATGTCGGCCTGGATGTTCTGGGCGAGTTCCTGGAATACGGTCGAGGTCGTGCGGCCACAGCCGGGGCAAGCGGCGACGATCGGCACGAACTGCCGGAAGCCCATGGTCTGCAGCAATTCCTGCGACACCTGTACCTCGCGGGTGCGGTCGCCGTTCGGCTCCGGCGTCAGCGAGATGCGGATGGTGTCGCCGATGCCCTGCTGCAAAAGGATGCCCATCGCGGCGGACGAGGCAACGATGCCCTTGGTGCCCATGCCGGCCTCGGTGAGGCCGAGATGCAGCGCATGGTTGGAGCGTGTGGCGAGCTCGGTATAGACGGCGATCAAATCCTGCACGCCGCTGACCTTGGCCGACAGGATGATTTTTTCCCGGCCAAGCCCGATCTCTTCCGCCATCTCGGCCGACAGGATCGCCGACTGCACGATCGCCTCGCGCGTCACCTCCTGCGCCGTCAGCGGAAAGCCCCGGGCCTGGTTGTCATCCATCAGCCGGGTCAGAAGTTCCTGGTCGAGCGAGCCCCAGTTGACGCCGATGCGCACCGGCTTGTCGTATCTGATCGCCATTTCGACGATCGCCGCGAACTGGCGGTCCTTCTTGTCCTTGAAGCCGACATTGCCGGGGTTGATGCGGTATTTAGCCAGCGCCTCGGCGCAGGCCGGATGATCGGCCAGCAGCTTGTGGCCGATGTAGTGAAAATCGCCGACCAGCGGCACGTTGATGCCGAGCCGCAACAGCCGCTCATGGATGCGCGGCACCGCGGCCGCGCTTTCGTCGCGATCGACGGTGATGCGCACGATCTCGGAGCCGGCGCGCTGCAGCGCCGCGACCTGGGCCACCGTCTGATCGACATCGGCCGTATCGGTGTTGGTCATCGACTGCACGACGACCGGCGCGCCGCCACCGACGATCACGCCGCCCACCGAAACGCCGACCGAGGTCCGGCGCGGGAAAGGAGAAGAAAAATATCCGGTCATGCCGGCCGCCTTCATCTGGAAATTCCAGGCATGAGGTGGCGGAGCAAAGATGGCTTGTCAATGGCGATCCGGCCAAATCGCCGACCCGCCGGCTCCGGCGGCGACGCCAACCAACGCGATATCCAAGGCGTCGAAATGGCGCCCGCCGCAGCCAGAAATCCGGAGTAAAGGACCAAGTTCCGGTGACACGGCCGCCACCGGAAGGGTTGTTCGCGCCGCGATGGGCGCGATGATGTCTAGAGGAGCTTCAGTGTGCCGTGGGTTTCGCTTTCAGCTTTTCAATCTCGTCCTTGATTGCCAACTTGCGCCGCTTCAGATTCACGATTTCGAGGTCGTCCACCGATGGATGGTTCATCGCATCATCGATTTCGCGTTCGATGTCGCCGTGTTTCCGCTGCAACTCATCAAGATGGGATGCAAGAGACATGATTGGTTCTCCCTTTCATGGTTTCCTCGATTGCAGCCGTCACAGGCACCGCAGTCTCACCACTGTGACGGCACCATGACAGTCTGCCACCAACCGCCTTCGATGTCGAATGCCGCGTGGTAGCATTCCACGACAAAGTGAAATGTGATATGGGCTGCGCGCCGGTCACAAACCCCACCGGCCGCGCCCAAACCCGCCTTGGGCGCCGCACGTGCAGACGGTAGAGAATGTCCGAACAGGAACAGGCTGAGATACGCCTAGAATATTCCCGGCTCAAACAGGAACACGCCGATTTCGACGCCGCCATCAACGCGATGATCGCTACAGGCTGTGACCCGCTTCAGATCCAGCGCATGAAGAAGAAGAAGCTTTTCCTCAAGGACAGGCTGATGGCGCTGGAAGACAAGATCATTCCCGACATCATCGCGTAAACCGATAAAGAGCGGAAGCTTCCGCTCCAGTCGTATCAGCCGGTCGAAAGCCGCGCCGCGCGCTCGCGCAGCAGCGCGACGAGCTCGCCTGTCCGTTTCTCGGAGGTATCGATCGGAACGACCAGGCACATCGTTGCCTCGACCTTGCCGGGCGCCGAAAAGACCGGCGCCGCCAGGCATTTGGTGTAGGCATCGACGAGGCCCGAGGTCACGCAATAGCCGGTGACCCGCGCTCTGGCGATGTCGTCGATGAAATCGTCGAGCTCGAGCTTGCGGCCGTCCGGCAGCACAAGGTCGTCCTCCGCTATCATTGCCTCGATGCGGCTTCGGTCGAGCTCCGCCAGCAGCAGCCGGCCCGAGGCGGTCCAGGGCAGCGGTATCTGCAGACCGGTGGCGGAGCTGATGCGGAAAGGTCTGGTGCCGGGGCTCGAATGGACGATCGTGTAGCGGCCGCTCTGCAGCATGCATAGTTCCGATGTCTCGCCCGTCTCGCGCGACAGCGTATCGACCTCCTGCCGGCCGCGCCTAAGCAGGTCGTTGCCGCGCATATAGGCCATTCCATAGAGGTAGAGCTTCTTGCCGAAATAGACGCGGTTGCCGTCGCCTTCCATCTCCAGGAGCCCTGCATCGACCAGTTCGCGGACCAGCGTGTAGGTGGTCGAACGCGGCGCGTTCAGCCCCTTGGCGAGTTCGCCGATGCCGATCGCCCGCTGGGTGGCATGCAGGAACTCCAGAATATGCAGCACCCGATTGAGGCCCTTCTCGCGTGAGCTGGCGGGCCTTTCTTCACGGGTGCCGCCGGCCGGCCATCCGTTCAGCACTTCGCCGTCTTGCATTGTCGATTCCTGATGCTAGTATCTGTCTTGTACAGGATACATGCGTCTCTTGTAAGAGACAATCGATTTGTCGATGCATGTATCCAAGGGGAACGAACCACGAAAGGAGGTCGCCGTGAACGACACATCCGGAAGACGTGATTTTCTGAAATTGGGAATGGCAGGACTGGCAACGGCGGGCGCATTGACCGCGGTCAATGCCGAAAAGGCCGCCGCGCAAGCCGCATCCGACAGCGTGCTGCGCACCGTGCTCGACCGCGGCAAGCTGATCGTCGGCACCGGCAGCACCAATGCGCCATGGCATTTCGAGAACGATGCCGGCGAACTGGTCGGCATGGACATCACCATGGGACGCATCCTGGCCAAGGGATTGTTCGACGATCCGAGCAAGGTCGAGTTCGTCATGCAGGATCCTGCGCAGCGCATCCCGAACGTGACCACCAACAAGGTCGACATCACCATCCAGTTCATGACCATGACGGCGCAGCGCTCGCAGCTGATCAACTTCAGCAGGCCCTATTACGTCGAAGGTATCGCGTTGCTGACCCTGCCAAACGCGGAAAACAAGACATTCGACAAGCTGCTTGCCGGCGGTTCGGCGACGCGTATTTCCATCCTGCAGAATGTCGATGCCGAGGCAAATGTGCATATCGTGCTGCCGCAGGCGCAGGTGATGCAGATCGACACACAGGCCAACGTGCTGCAGGCGCTGGAATCCAAGCGCGTCGAGGCAGCGGCGGTCGATCTCTCGACCGTGCGCTGGCTCGCCTCGCGCAATCCCGACAAATATTTCGATGCCGGCAAAAGCTGGTACTCGATGCTCTATGGCGCCGCATTGCGGCAAGGCGATCTCGACTGGCTGACCTATGTCGACCAGACCTTCACCATCGCCATGTTCGGCCATGAGACGGCGCTCTACGACGCCGCCTTCAAGGAGTATTTCGGCCAGGAACCGCCGCCTCGCCATCCGGGCTTCCCGGTCATCTGACAGATCGGGGAAGAGCGCGCCTCAAGCGCTCTTCCCCGAGTGGCATTGTCCCTTACATCGCTCGGCACCGGGAAAGGCGCATGGGCTATACGCTCAACTTCAACCTGATCTGGCGGCATTTCGACAAGCTGTGGGGCGGTCTGCTGCTCAGCCTCGAGCTTGCCGTGATCTCGATCGCCATCGGCACCGTCATCGGCCTGGTGCTGGCGGTCTGGTACGTCTCGGCCGGCCGCATCGTGCGCGCCGTCATTGCCGCCTACGTCGAATTCATCCGCAACGTGCCGCTGATCCTGCTCGTCTACCTGGTCTTTTACGGCCTGCCGACCGTGATCGACGTGGCCTATAGCGCCCAGACCTCGTTCATCGCCACATTGTCGGTCTATAGCGGCGCCTATCTGGTCGAGGTGTTTCGTTCCGGCCTCGAAGCCGTGCCGCGCGGCCAGCTCGACGCCGGCAAGGCGATCGGCCTGACCCCCTGGCAGCGGCTGATCCATGTTCGCCTGCCGACCATGCTGCGCATCACCCTGCCGGCGCTGTCCAACACCTTCATCTCGCTGTTCAAGGACACTTCGATCGCCTCGGTCATCTCGGTGCCGGAACTGACCTATGGTGCCCAGTGGATCAACTTCAACACCTTCCGCATCGTCGAGGTCTATCTGGTGACGACGGCAATGTATCTGGTGACAGGCTATGCGCTGCTTTTCGCGCTGCGCCTCGTCGAGCGCCGGTTCAGGGTGGCGCGCTGAGATGCTGAGCCAGATCGCCTATGCCCTACCCTTTCTTGCCCAAGGCTTCGCGCTGACCTTATGGGTGTCGCTGCTGGTCGTGGTGCTGTCGCTGGTCGCCGGCGTGCTGCTGGGCGTCGGCCTGGTCTATGGCCCGGCCCCGCTGCGCTGGGCGGTGCGCATCTTCAGCGACACCATCCGCGGCATTCCGATCCTGGTGCTGATGTTTTTCGTCTATTACGGCCTTCCGGCGGTCGGGCTGCATCTGCAGTCCTTCTGGGCGGCGGTGCTGGCGCTGACCCTGTTCAAGACGGCGCAGGTCGTCGAATATCTGCGCGGCGCCGTCGCTTCCATTCCGAAGGGCCAGGCGGAAGCGGCCAAGGCGATCGGCCTGACCTTCCGCCAGCGGCTGGCCTACGTCATCTTTCCGCAGGCCTTCAGGCGCTTCCTGCCGCCCTGGATCAACGGCGTCACCGATGCGGTCAAGGGCAGCGCGCTGGTCTCGCTGCTCGGCATCACCGACCTGATGCAGGCCATCAACCAGGTCATCGGCCGCACCTATGAGGCGATGCCGCTCTATATCCTCGGCGCGCTGGTTTATTTCGCGGTCAATTATGCGCTTTCGCTCGCCAGCCGAAGGCTGGAACAGCGCTTCTCCTTCATCCGGGAATAGCAAGATGTCCGATGCCTCAAATGCTCCCCTGCTCGACGTCCGCGACGTCTCGAAGGCGTTCGGCACCGTCGACGTGCTGCGCGCCGTCAGCCTGCAGGTGGCGAAAGGCGAGGTGGTCACCGTCATCGGTCCATCGGGGAGCGGCAAGACCACGCTGCTGCGCTGCGTCAACTTCCTCGAAAGCTATGACAGCGGTTCCATCCGTATCGACGGCAAGGAGGTGGGTTTTCGCGACGCCGGCGCTCGCCAGCGGCGCAGCGAGCGCGACCTGGCCGCGATGCGCGCCGAGACCGGCATGGTGTTCCAGGGCTTCAACCTCTTCCCGCATTTGACGGCGGCCGGCAACATCATGCTGGGATTGCGCAAGGTGCGGGGCAAAAGCGATGCCGAGGCCCGTTCGATTGCCGAGCACTGGCTCGGCCGCGTCGGCCTCGCCCACAAGGCTGACAGCCTGCCGGCCGAGCTTTCCGGCGGCCAGCAGCAGCGCGTCGGCATCGCCCGCGCGGTGGCGATGGAGCCGAAGATCCTGCTGCTCGACGAGATCACCTCCGCGCTCGATCCGGAGCTCGTCGGCGAGGTGCTGGCCGTGGTGCGCAGCCTCGCCGAGGACGGCATGACCATGCTGATGGTGACGCATGAGATGGCCTTTGCCCGCGACGCCTCCAGCCGCATCGTCTTCATGGCCGATGGCGGCGTCAGCGCTGTCGGCCCGCCGAAGGAGATCCTCGCCTCGGAAACCACCAACGAACGCCTCCGCACCTTTCTGGCGCGTTTTCGCGCCTCGCATTTCTGACATCGGGTGGCGATTGCCATCTCAAGGAGCCTGCTTCCATGACGCCTTACATCCGGCTCGCCGAACTCGGCCTGACGCTGCCCGAGCCGCCGACACCGATTGCCAACTTCGTCACCCATGCAGAGAGCGGCCGGCTGATCTTCCTTTCCGGCCAGGGCCCGCTGCGCGCCGACGGCACGCTTTGCACCGGCAAGGTCGGCGAGGACGTCAGCGTCGAGCAGGCTTATGAGCATGCCCGCCTGACCGGCCTCAATCTGCTTGCCGTCATGCATGCTGCGGCCGGCGACCTCGGCCGCATCGTGCGCGTGGTGAAGCTGCTCGGCTTCGTCAATGCGACGCCGACCTTCAGCGAGCACCCCAAGGTGGTCAACGGCTGCTCGGATCTGTTCGCCGACGTCTTCGACAGAATAGGCGGCCACGCGCGCTCGGCGATCGGCGTCGGCTCCTTGCCTGGAAATATCACGGTTGAAATCGAGGCGGTCGTCGAGATCGCCGCCTGACACAAATGGGATCTGCTTGAGAGGAAAACCTATTCCGACACCGGCTCCAACACCACCATTCGCGAACGGCTGGGGCTCAGGCCCATCATCAACGTGTCGGGCACGATGACGACGCTTGGCGCCTCGATCATCGTGCCGGAAGCGATCAGCGCCATGGCCGAGATCGCCTCGCAATGGGTGGAGATGGACGATTTGCAGCGCGCCGCGAGCACGGTGATCGCGCGTCTCACCGGCGGCCAGACCGGCTTCATCACCGCCTGCTGCGCCTCAGGCATCACCATGGCTGTTGCCGGCGCGATGACCGGCACAAACCTTCTGGCCATCGAACGGCTGCCGGACGACACCGAAGGGCTGAAAGCGGAAGTCGTCATCCAGCTTGGCCACATCGTCAATTACGGCGCGCCGATCGACCAGTCGGTCCGCGTCGCCGGCGCCAAGGTGATCCCCGCCGGCACCGTCAGCGTCACCCAGGACTATCACGTGCGCGAGGCGATCAATGAGCGCACGGCGGCCGCACTTTACGTCGTCGCCCACCACACCGTGCAATACGGCATGCTCTCGCTGGAGGAATTCTGCGAGATCTGCCACGCCAAGGGCGTGCCGGTGATCGTCGACGCCGCCTCCGAATATGATTTGCGCGGTTTTCTGGCGCGAGGCGCCGATGTCGTCGTCTATAGCGGCCACAAATTCCTGAGCGGCCCGACCAGCGGCATCGTCACCGGCCGCAAGGACCTGGTGCGCGCCGCCTATCTGCAGAACCGCGGCGTGGCGCGGGCCATGAAGGTCGGCAAGGAAAGCATCGCCGGCACCATGGCGGCGCTCGAAGCCTGGGAGAAGCGCGACCATGCCGGCATTCGCCGGTGCGAGGAGGCCGCGCTCAATCTCTGGAAAGATGCACTGCAGGATATCCCGGGGATCGGCGCGCAGATCATTCCAGATCCGACCAATAATCCCCTCGACCGGCTGCAGGTGTTTGTGCGGCCGGAAAGCCGCTTCACCGCCGCCGGCCTGGCTTCAGCGCTCGCCGCAGGCTCGCCGCCCATCATCGTGCGCAACCACGAGGTCGAGCGCGGCCATTTCTTCCTCGACCCGTGCAACCTGCATCCCGGCGAGGCGGAGATCGTCGCCGAACAGCTGCGTGCCGTGCTGACGGCCAAGGACCGTCCGGCCGATGCCATGAAAGTCGCCCGCAAGGATTCGTCTGGCTCGCTCCGCTGGCCGGACTAGACACGCCCGCATCGGCTTTGCGCCGCAGCCGCGACAATCCTTGCGGCTCTCGGCGTTTTCCGCTAAGGCGCGCCTTTGCCGCCGCGGAGCAACGACTTGACCGATCAGCGCGCCGATGTCGCCATTATCATGGGCAGCCAGTCCGACTGGGCGACGATGCGCCAGGCGGCGGAGACGCTGGAGGCGCTGGGCATCCCGCACACCAGGCTGATCGTCTCGGCGCACCGCACGCCCGACCGCCTCTACGAATTCGCCAGGGGCGCCAAGGCGGCCGGCTACAAGGTGATCATCGCCGGCGCCGGCGGCGCGGCGCACCTGCCCGGCATGACGGCGGCGATGACGCCGCTTCCCGTCTTCGGCGTGCCTGTCGAATCCAAGGCGCTGTCCGGCAAGGATTCGCTGCTTTCCATCGTGCAGATGCCGGCCGGCATCCCGGTCGGCACGCTGGCCATCGGCAAGGCGGGCGCCGCCAATGCCGCACTTCTCGCCGCAGCCGTCCTTGCGCTGCATGACGAGCGGTTAGCCGCCCGGCTCGACGCCTGGCGCGCCGCCCAGACCGCCAAGGTCGCCATCGAGCCGACGGACATGCCGTGAGCCTGGCCGCGGGATCGACCATCGGCATCATCGGCGGCGGCCAGCTCGGCCGCATGCTGGCCATAGCCGCGGCCCGCCTCGACTACCGCATTGCCGTGCTGGAACCGCAGCCCGATTGCCCGGCGGCCCAGCTCGCCAACCGGCAGATCGTCGCCGCCTATGACGATCCTGCGGCGCTTTCAGAGCTTGCCGCTGCCAGCGCCGTCGTGACCTATGAGTTCGAGAATGTCCCGCTTTCCGCCGCCGAGTCGCTCGCCGCGCACGTTCCGGTCTATCCGCCGGCGCGCGCGCTCGAAGTCGCGCAGGACCGCGTCACCGAGAAGAATTTTTTAAACGGCATCGGCATTGCAACGGCGCAGTTCCACCCCATCGACAATGACGACCAGCTCACGGCGGCGCTGAAGACATTCGGCGGTAGCGGCGTCTTGAAGACCCGCCGCATGGGCTATGACGGCAAGGGCCAGCGCGTCTTTCGCAACATGGAAGCCGGCGGCTTTGCCGGCACCTGCGAGGCGATGGGCGGCGTGCCGCTGATCTTGGAATCGCTGGTCGCCTTCGAGCGCGAGATTTCGGTGATCGCCGCGCGTGGTGTGGATGGCTCGGTCGCCGCCTACGATCCGGCCGAGAATGTCCACCGCGAAGGCATTTTGCGGACCTCGACATTGCCTGCGGCGATCGGATCCGGGACGGCGGACGCAGCAAAGGCGGCGGCCTCAAAAATCCTCGCAGCGCTCGACTATGTCGGCGTCATCGGCGTCGAGTTCTTCGTCCTTGCCGACGGCTCGCTGCTGGCAAACGAGCTGGCGCCGCGCGTCCACAATTCCGGCCACTGGACTGAGGCGGCCTGCGTCGTCTCGCAATTCGAGCAGCATATCCGCGCCGTCGCCGGCCTGCCGCTCGGCAATCCCGCCCGGCATTTCGACTGCGTGATGGAAAACCTGATCGGCGACGACATGCTGAAGGTTCCGGCGCTGCTCGCCGAGCCCGACCTGATGCTGCATCTCTACGGCAAGGCCGAGTCGCGTCCCGGCCGCAAGATGGGCCATTTCACCCGGATCAGCCGCCGAAGCTAAGCAAAGCAATTCCAGGAAAGTGCGTCGCGGTTTTCCGTCCGGAACTGCGTAAGCAAAAAACTGCCGTTACTGGAGATCCTGGTCCTCGTCCTGGCTGGCGCAGCTTGCGTCGCCTTGCTGACAGTTCGGACCGGAAGTGAGCTGCTTGGTGCGCGCGTTGGTCAGCTCCGTCAGGCACTGCGACAGCTCCATCGGATGGATGGACCCGCCTTCGCTGCCGGCGGTCGAATAGGCGCATTCGGCGTCGCGGAAGGCTATCCAGGCGCGCTGCGCCGTCTGCAAGAGCTTGTTGGATTTCACGTCGTTGCGGCCGACAAGTTCCTTATAGGCGGCGTTGAGCCTGGCGTCGGCGGCCTGGAAGTCGGCATCGGCGCAGATATTCATCATCGACTGGCTGTCGTCATTGCGGTCGCAGTCCTCAGCCCAGGCGGCCGGAGCGATGGCGAGAAGAACAAGACAGGCGGACAGAAACAGACGGCGCATGTGATTCTCCGGTCGCTTGGGCTTTCGACCACCATCCCAGCCGCCCTTGAGTCGCGCAATGCCGCGCAATCCGGATGGCGAATATTTGATTGTCGGCCCGATTGCTCGGTTCGAGCCTGCGCATGAGGTTGACACGGGCAAGGCTCCTCGTTTATGAGCCACGCAAGTTCCAAGGCGCGCTTTTCCGGGCGCGCCTTTAAAATTCGGCCCGGCAGCCGGGCCCCGACCGAACAGGCAAGACCATGAAGATCAAGAATTCGCTCAAGGCGCTCAAGGCGCGTCACCGCGACAACCGGCTGGTTCGCCGCAAGGGACGCATCTACATCATCAACAAGACCGCTCCGCGCTACAAGGCGCGCCAGGGCTGAGATCTGCGCGCGGCTTGATGCATGTCACCCTAAGCGCTCAGCGGTTTTGGGAGAACGACATGCACAAAGAGACCACGCCGCGCCCGCTGATGTCGACTTCCGGTTTGCCGGCCCTTTCACGCTAAAATCACTTTGACGATCCGCCGTCCGGGACTAGATTCCGGCGATGCGGATTCTTTTTGCATTTCTCGCCGCCCTTTTGCTCTCCGGCATAGCACTGCCTGCAGGAGCGGAAGAAGTGCCCGGTGCCCTGCCGCCGGATGCCGCGCCGCCGCCCGCCGTCTCGCCGCCGCCGGTTGCCTCAACCAGGCAGGGCCGCCTCGACCAGCTCTTCAACGACCTGAAGCGCGAGCGCAACGAAAAGGCCGCCGAGCGCATCGCCGGCCGCATCTGGAACGAATGGAACCAATCCGGCAGCGCCTCGATCGACCTGATGATGCAGTGGGCGCAGAAGGCGACGGAGGACCAGAAATTCGATGTCGCGCTCGACTTCCTCGACCAGGTGGTAACCCTGCAGCCGAACTATGCCGAAGGCTGGAACCGGCGCGCCACCGTGCATTTCATGATGAAGAACTACGGAAAGTCGATGTCCGACATCGACCATACGCTGCAGCTCGAGCCGCGCCATTTCGGCGCGCTCTCCGGCCTGGCGCAAATCATGGCCGAGACCGGCCACAAGCAGTCGGCGCTGGAAGCCTGGCAAAAGGTGCTTGCCATCTATCCGATGATGCGTAGCGCCCAGAACCAGGTCTCGACGCTTTCGGAAGAGCTGGCCGGCGAAGGAATTTGATTAGTTTAGGGAGTAGGGGAATAGGGGAATAAGGGAATAAGAGAGTAGGTGCAGATTGCTGCGGAGCCCTACTCCCCTACTCCCCTACTCCCCTACTCCCCTACTCCCCTACTCCCCTACTCCCCTACTCCCCTACTCCCCTACTCCCCTATGAACCTCCTCCTCGCCGCGCTCTTTTTCCTCATCGCGCTCGTCTTTGCCTTGGCCGGCGTCACCCGCGCCGGCGTCTGGCTGATCGAACGCCGCAATCCGCCGGTCGGTGAATTCGCCGACATCGATGGCGCCCGCATCCATTATGTCCACGTGCCGGCACCCGCCGGCGCCACTCTCCCGCCGATCGTCTTCATCCACGGCGCCAGCGCCAACCTCAAGGACCAGATGCTGCCGCTGCGGCCACTGCTCGAAGGCCGCGCCGAGCTGCTGTTCCTCGATCGTCCGGGCTTCGGCTGGTCCGGGCGCGGCTCCGGCAACAACGAAACGCTGGCGGCGCAGGCCGACACCATCGCGGCGCTGATGGATCGCCTCGGCGTCGCCAGGGCCGTCATCGTCGCTCATTCCTTCGGCGGCGCGATCGCCACCGCCTTTGGCCGCCGGCATCCCGATAAGACGCTCGGCCTCGTCTTCCTGGCGCCCGTCAGTCATCCCTGGCCGGGCGGCGCGACTGCCTGGTACTACAAGCTCACCGCCATTCCGGCGATCGGCTGGCTGTTTTCCGAGACGATTGCTTACCCCGCCGGCATGCTGCAAATCGGCGATGCGACGGCCTGTGTCTTTTCGCCCAACACTGCGCCGGACGATTATATCGAAAAGGCCGCGATCCCGCTGGTGTTGAGGCCGCGCGCCTTCCGAGCCAACGCCCGCGATGTCGCCCAACTCTACGATTATGTCCGCGCGGCCTCGCCCGGCTACCATGAAATCAAGGCGCCGACGGTCGTCATCTCGGGCGATCGCGACAAGGTCGTCTACGCCACCATCCATTCCGTCGGCCTTGAGCGCGACATTGCCGGCGCCGAGCTGGTCTGGGTCCACAATCTCGGCCACAAGCCCGACTGGATCGCGCCCGACCTCGTCGTGGGCGCCATAGAAAAGGTCGCCGGCAAGACCGTCGACCTGCAGGCGATGGCGAGAACCGTGGAAAGCCGCATCGCCGGCGATGCCTACAACGACGGAAAATGTCCTGACATCAAAGTGCCCGACGCGGAGCTCGCGCCGATCTGAGCGGGTTTCATCGTCGCCAATAACCATTGGGGGCGGCGCTGCCCCTCATCGCCCATCGCCGGTTTCGCCAATCACCAACGCGGCAGGACCGGAGCCAGGCTTGCGGCCAGCCGTCTTCTCCCCATTCACGGCAGGGCAATCGCGTATGGCAGCGCCAGCCCCCCACTCCGTCCGCTGCGCGGCCACCTCTCCCCCATGTCCATGGGGGAAAGGAAACGCCGAGCCTTTCAAGGCAGCGACGTCGGCGGTTGGCATTTCCTCTCCCTCACCGAAGGTGGGGGAGAGGTGGCTCGGCGAAGCCGAGACGGAGTGGGGGAGCGCCCTATGAGATTGCCCTGTCGTTCACGGGGAGAAGGTGCCGGTCCACCCTCCGCAGCTGCTGCGGAGGACGGGCAGGCGGATGAGGGGCAGCGCCGACGCTGAAGATTTCACGTCGTGATCGTGACAAATGCCTAATAGCCCGGCAATTGACCCGCCCGTCGGCAACTAATGCCTTTCCGACCCGACATACGCAATCCGCAGCATATTGGTCGAGCCGGGCGTTCTGAGCGGCACGCCGGCGGTGATGATGACGCGGTCGCCCGACTTGCCGAAGCCTTCCTCGAAGGCGATGCGGCAGGCCCTGTCGACCATGTCGTCGAGGTCTGTGGCGTCCTCCGAAACGACGCAATGCGTGCCCCACAAGAGCGACAGCCGGCGCGCCGTGTTGAGGATCGGCGACAGCGCCACGATCGGCACCTGCGGGCGCTCGCGCGCGGCGCGCAGCCCGGTGGTGCCGGAAGCGGTGTAGGTGATGATCGCCGACAGCTTCAGCGTCTCGGCGATCTCGCGCGCGGCAAGGGAAATCGCGTCGGCGCCGGTCGCTTCCGGCTCCGAGCGCTGCGCATTGATGATGCCGGCATAGTTCGGATCGGTTTCGACCTTGATGGCGATGCGGTTCATCATGCCGACGGCTTCGACCGGATAGGCGCCGGCCGCGGATTCGGCCGAAAGCATGATTGCGTCGGCGCCTTCGAACACTGCGATCGAGACGTCCGAAACCTCGGCGCGGGTCGGCACCGGCGCGGTGATCATCGATTCCAGCATCTGCGTGGCGATCACCACCGGCTTGCCGGCGCGGCGCGCCGCGCGCGTGATCTGCTTCTGGATGCCGGGCACGGCTTCCAGCGGCATCTCGACGCCGAGATCGCCCCGCGCCACCATCAGCGCATCCGACAAGTCGATGATCTCCGGCAGCCGGGCGACGGCCTGCGGCTTCTCGATCTTGGCCATGATCAGCGCCCGGCCGCGCGCGATCTTGCGCGCCTCTGCGAGATCCTCCGGCCGCTGCACGAAGGACAGCGCCACCCAGTCGACGCCGGCGGCGAGCACCGCGTCGAGGTCGCTGCGGTCCTTCTCGGTCAGCGCGCCGACCGGCAGGTCGGTGTCGGGCAGGCTGACGCCCTTCTTGTCGGAAATCGTGGTGCCGGCAACGACCGTGCAGGTGATGGATTTGCCGTCGCTCTTGGTCGCCTTGAGCTCCAGCTTGCCGTCGTCGATCAACAGGCGGTCGCCGGCCTCGACCGAGCTCAGGATTTCAGGATGCGGCAGAAAGACCCGGCTCGACGAGCCGGGTTCCGGATTGTCGTCGAGCGTGAAGGTCTGGCCGGCGGCCAGCGCTTCCTTGCCGTTGGCGAACTTGCCGACCCTGAGCTTCGGGCCCTGCAGGTCGGCGAGGATGCCGATCGGACGGCCGACAGCCTGCTCGACGGCGCGGATACGGCCGACCAGCGTGCGCATCAGCTCGTGGTCGGTATGGCTCATATTGATGCGGAAGACATCGGCGCCGGCTTCGAAAAGCTTCCGCAGCATCTCCTCGGAGGAGGAAGCGGGGCCGATGGTGGCGAGGATCTTGACCTTGCGAATACGTCTCATTGACTGTTTGTTCCCGGCGCGGGGGCGGCTGGCGCGCCTCCCGTTGCGGGCTCGTCGGTCAGCTGGACCATCCAGCTGGCCTGCTCGCCCGTGTCATATTCCTGAAATCCGGCGCGCTGAAAGCCCCGGGCGACGCAATCGTTTACGCCGGCAATCTTGAACTCTTTTTCGGCCACGCACATGTTGATCGGGCCGTCCCAGCGCCCGCCGCGCTCGGCGTCTTCTGCATAAAGATAGTAAAACCTTGATGACAGCGGCCCTTCGATCAGCGTCTTGCAGGTCGACCCTTCGATGTGCCACCAGCCCTCGGTGATCCAACCGGCCTTGGCGCGATAGCCGATGCCGACGCCGACCAGGTTCTGCGTCGCGTTGCAGACGCGGAAGTCGGCGCGGGCCGGTGACGTCGCGCCAAGCGCGCACAGTCCCGCGGCAACGATCAGGAGCGGGACGCCCAGGCGCTTGCGCAGCCTGCCGGCAAAACCCATCCCGAAACCTCTCGCGAACCACATTTGCATCTCTCGAAGCCCTTTTCAGCAAACTGCGGGCGCATGTCAACGCGCCGTTTTGTTCAATTCCAATCGATTTAGAAAGGCTCGCGCGCTATAGGCGCGCGATCTGGCACCCCGTCGGCGATTTTTTCGCAGAAACCGTGGCCAAACAACGGCATTGCGCCAGCGTCCTCTTCGTGGAATGACGATAGCACCCTGCCCTCATACCAGCGACCGGACCATTTTCAGCCAATGACCCGATCCACAGTTTTCGCGCCCTTCGATATCGTGGAAGGCGACCGCAAACGAGGCATCGTGCTTTTGGCCGACCACGCCAGCCGCGACCTGCCCGAAGAGTATGGCAGCCTTGGTTTGCCGGCGTCCGAGTTCGACCGCCACATCGCCTATGACATCGGCGTCGAGACCGTAACGCGGGAACTCGCCGCAGCGCTCGGCGTGCCGGCGGTGCTTGCCGGTTTTTCGCGCCTGCTGATCGATCCCAATCGCGGCGAGGACGATCCGACCCTGATCCGGCAGCTTTATGACGGCACCATCGTGCCGGGGAACTATCCGATGGCGCCCGAGGAGCGGGAGCGGCGCCTCGACCGTTTCTACCGGCCCTATCACGATGCCGTCGGCGCGATGATCGCCTCGGTGGCGCATGCTTCCGGCAAGGCGCCGTTGATCTTGTCTGTGCACTCTTTTACCCCACGCATGCAGGGTTTTGTCCGGCCCTGGCATGTCGGCATCCTGTGGGACCTCGACGACCGTGTGGCGCGGCCGCTGATGGATATGCTCGCCGCCGACAAGGACCTCGTCGTCGGCGACAACGAGCCCTATGACGGGGCGCTGCGCGGCGACACCATGTTTCGACACGCCATCGTCAATGGCTACGCCCATGCGCTGGTCGAGATCCGCCAGGACCTGATCGCCGACAGTGAAAGCGCCGCGCAATGGGCCGATCGGCTGGCGCCGATCGTTGACGCCATCGACCGCCGTGCCGATATACATCAGGTAAAGATGTTCGGCTCGCGCACCGGGCCGGTCTGAGGAAGCCCGGAGGGCGTGAAATGAGCGAATTCAGCAACGAGCAAAGACGCGATTTCGAGGCTGCTGCCTTCCGCCGGCTGATCGAGCATCTGCGCGAACGCAGCGATGTCCAGAACATCGACTTGATGAACCTCGCCGGTTTCTGCCGCAACTGCCTGTCCAACTGGTACCGTGAAGCCGCCGAAGCGGACGGCGTCGCGCTGTCGAAGGACGAGTCGCGCGAGATCATCTACGGCATGCCTTATGCAGAGTGGCAGGCGCTGAACCAGACCGAGGCGTCCGAGGCCAAGAAGGCCGAGTTCGAGGCGAGACGTCCGAAGGATCATTAGCGACTCGCCAGCCCACCGCACTGTTCGTCGTCCTCGGCTTGACCCGGACTTGGCCCGAGGATCTACCCTCCCGTGAGATTGGGCGCGATCAGCCTCGAGAGCTCGGCAGATTCTCGGGACAAGCCCGGGAATGACGTCGGCGTCTTCATTCCCGCCGAAGCGGTCCCTCATAGCGGGCGCGCGGCCTGATCGGCATGTTGCTGGTCACCTGTTCGATGGCGTGCGCCGTCCAGCCGACGCTGCGGCCGAGCGCGAACAGGTGGAACGGTGCAGCGGCGGGAAGACGCAGGGCGCGGGTTAGCGCGGCCAAAGCAAAATCGACGTTCGGATGCAGGCCGGTCGCGGCAAGCACCGCCTCGCGCAGACGTGACATCCCGTCATCGATCTCGAAATCCAGGAGCAGGGCTTCGCCTCGCGGATCGCCGTCGGGATAGAGCTGGTGGCCGAAGCCGGGCAGCGGCCGGTCATGGGCGAGCCAGCGTGCGAGCGCTTCGTTCGCTCCCAGCCGCTCCGCATCCTCGACCAGCGCGATTGCCGCGGCACCCGCGCCGCCATGGCGCGGGCCGGTGAGGGTGGCAAGGCCGGCAAGCAGGCAGGCGGCGATCGGCGCGCCGGTGGAGGCGGCGACGCGCGCGGCGAAGGTCGAGGCGTTGAGCTCGTGGTCAGCCAACAGTACCAGCGCCTTGCGGATCAGATCGGCGCCGGCCGCATCCACCGACCAGCCGCGCGCCAGCCTCTCATGCACGGGCTCGGATCCGGGCATCGCGCCAAGCGAGGTTGCCAGCGCGCTGGTGGCGCTGGCGCCGTCCTGCTGCAGCATGGCCGGCTGGCGGCCGAGCGAGGACCAGCCTTCGGCGGCAAATGCCGACAGCCTGGCGAATGCGGTCGGCGTGCCGGCTTGGCGAACGCTCGAGGCGGTCAGAGAAGCAAAGGAGACCGGAGTGGCGGACGTCCAGAGCAGGCCTGCGGTTTGTTCCAGCGTGGCCGTCGCCGACAATGTCGCGGCGTCCTTGCCGCGATAGATCAGGCGGCCATGCAGGACGGTCGAGATGGCGGTGGTGACGGCCGGCTCGCCCCAGGCGATGGCGCTTTCGGCGATCGCCTGGGGGCTGCGTCCGCGCGCCCGGCGGGTCGCCAGTCCGGCGATATCGTCGGCGCGATACTGGCTGCGGCGCGGGTCGGCCGCGTCCGGGCGCATGCCGATGCGGCCGCGGCTGACATAGGCGTAGAGCGTCTGCGGCCGCACGTTGAGCCGTGCCAGCGCTTCTTCCCGGGTCAGCCATTCGGTCATTCGTGACCTATATTGATTCACTTGATCAAGATTGATGCATTGATTGCGCAGCATTAATTCCGTTGCGCGAAAGGTCAAGGAGGCGGTCATGGCAAACGGGCTCGATGACGTTGTGGCCGCCGACACGGTGCTTTCCGATGTCGACGGCGCGGGCGGGCATCTCACCATTCGCGGTCACTCGCTGATGGAACTGGCCGGCCATTGGCGCTACGGCCAGGTGGTCCGTCTGCTGTTCGACGGCTTTTTCGACGGGCTTCCCGGCGATGCGGAGCTGGAGCGGGCAATCGGCAAGGCGCGTGTCGAGGTGTTCGAACAGCTGCAGCCGATGCTGGCCGAGCTTGCGCCGCTCGACATCTATAGCGGCATGCGGGCCGGCGTGGCCCTGCTGCCGGATGGCGATGGCTTAAGCGATGCGCTGCGGCTGATCGCGGCGCCGGCGGTGCTGACGCCGGCTTTGCTGCGCCTCGGCCGCGCTGAGAAGCCGATCGCTCCGGATGGCCGCGCCGATCATGCCGGCGACATGTTTAGGATGCTGAGCGGCACGACATCGCCGGCGCTTGCCAGGGCGCTCGATACCTATCTGGTAACGGTCTGCGACCACGGGCTCAACGCATCGACCTTCGCGACGCGCGTGGTGGCCTCGACGCAGGCTGGGCTGACCTCGGCGATTCTGGCCGGGCTCGGCGCGCTCAAGGGCCCGTTGCATGGCGGCGCCCCGGGGCCGGTGATCGAGATGCTCGACGCCATCGAGGCCAGCGGCGACGCAGCCAAATGGCTGCGCGACGAGATCGCGCATGGCGAACGCATCATGGGCTTCGGCCACCGCATCTACCGGGTGCGCGATCCGCGCGCCGACGTGCTGAAAGCCGCCGTGCGGCAGCTCGGCACCGGGAACCAGACGGGCAACCGGCTTGCCTTCGCCGAAACGGTGGAGCAGGTTGCGCTCGAGGTGCTGCGGATCGCCAAGCCGCAGCACTCGATCCAGACCAATGTCGAATTCTACACCGCCCTTCTGCTCGAAGCCGCCGGCTTCCCGAAAGAGGCGTTCTCCAATGTCTTTGCCGCCGGGCGCGTCGCCGGCTGGATCGCGCATGCCCGCGAGCAGCAGTCGACAGGACGGCTGATCCGGCCGCAATCGCGCTATGTCGGGCCGGTGCCCGACCTGGTTGCCTGACGCCGCAGGCCAACTTGGTGCAGACCACGCCGTTCCAACGGTCGGAGGTCTTTCATGACCGAAATTTCATGTGATCACGCGACCGTGTTCGTGTTCTTGCCTTGGTCAGCCCCTATATGCTGCACTGCAACATAAGCGGGCCGCGGTTTCTGTTTTTCAGAAGCGACGCAAACCGACCAAGATGACAGGAACGTCATGGCGACGAACGGCAAGGCGGAGGAAAAGAAGAAAATCAACGTCGCGCTGCAGGGCGGCGGCTCGCATGGCGCTTTTTCCTGGGGCGTGCTCGACCGCCTGCTCGAGGACGGGCGGCTCGACATCGCAGCGGTGTCCGGCACCAGCGCCGGCGCCATGAACGCGGTGGCGCTGGCCGACGGGTTTGTGCGCGGCGGCGTCGAGGGCGCAAGACAAAAGCTCGACGATTTCTGGCGCGCGGTGGCGGCGAAAGGCCGTTTCAGCCCGGTTCAGCGCATGCCGTGGGACGTCGCCTGGGGCAATTGGTCGATCGAGAACACGCCGGGCTATGTCTTCTTCGATACCATGTCGCGGGTGTTTTCGCCCTATGTCGCCAACCCGCTCGGCCTCAATCCGCTGCGCGACGTGGTCGCGAAGCAGATCGATTTCGGCAACGTGCGGGCCTGCAGGTCGATGGAGCTGTTCATCTCGGCGACCAATGTCGAGACCGGACAGCTGCGCGTCTTTTCCGACGGCGAGATCGACCTCGATACGGTGATGGCCTCGGCCTGCCTGCCGCAACTCTTCCGCGCTGTCGAGATCAGGGGCACGCCTTACTGGGACGGCGGCTATGGCGGCAATCCGGCGCTCTACCCGTTCTTCAAGGCGGCGGCCACCGAGGACGTGCTTCTGGTGCAGATCAATCCGGTGGTGCGCGAAGGAACGCCGAAGAGCGCCAACGAAATCCAGAACCGCATCGACGAGATCACTTTCAATGCCGGGCTGCTGAACGAATTCCGCTCGATCGCCTTCGTCAAGGAACTGATCGCCGCCGGCCGCCTGCCGCATGGCGAATATCGCGACATCCGCATGCACAGGATCGATGCCGACGAGGCGTTCAAGGACCTGTCGGCTTCGTCCAAGGTCAATGCCGAATGGGCCTTCCTCGCCTATCTGCGCGACCTCGGCCGCAGTGCCGCCGGCGACTGGCTGGAAGAGAATTACGATGCGGTGGGCAAGCAGGCGACGCTCGACCTGTCGGGCGAGCTCCATGACAGTTTCAAGCCGCTGCGCGGCCGCGCACCCGGCCGCCGGGTCAAGGAATTCCTGGCCGCGCGCATAAAGCCGGAAGCGGAGCGCCGCAGGGCCTAAGGGCAGCTGTAACCGATCGATCTCGCTTGAGTCGAAGCTTCCCTAACGGCATCGGTGAGCCGCTGGATTCGACCTAAACCGCGATGTAACTTACCTGAACGTAAACGGAGGTTGCGATGCTGCAGGCCAGACAGAATGCGCTCGGCGCCCTGTTCGAACTGCAGTGCCGGGCATTCGAGCGCGAACCCTTCCCGAGCTTTGATGTCCGCAAGGATCGCCTGAAGCGCCTGCTGGCGCTCACCGAAAAGCATGAGGCCGATATCTGCGCGGCCATCGACAGCGATTTTTCCGCCCGCTCGGCGCAGGAAACACGGCTTGCGGAATTGTTCGTCGTTCGGGCCGGCATCAGGCATGCCATCCGGCATCTGCGCGGGTGGATGCGCGAGCGGCGCGTCCGCACCAGCCTGCCGTTCCTGCCGGGGCACAATCGGCTTTTGCCGCAGCCCGTCGGCGTCGTCGGCATCGTGTCGCCCTGGAATTATCCTTTCCAGCTCGCCGTCGCACCGGCAACGGCGGCGCTGGCCGCCGGCAACCGGGTGTTGATCAAGCCTTCCGAGCTCACGCCGAAATTCTCTGACCTGCTCGCCCGACTGGTCGAAAAACATTTCGCTCCCGACGAGATGAGCGTGGTGCAGGGCGACGCCGAGGTCGGCAAGACTTTCGTGTCGATGGGGTTCGATCATCTTCTGTTCACCGGCTCGACCGCCGTCGGCCAGCAGGTCGCGCTGGCAGCGGCCGCCAACCTGACGCCGGTGACGCTCGAGCTCGGCGGCAAGTCGCCGGCAATCTTCGATCCGTCCTGCGACCTCGAGGCGGCCGTCGCCAGCGTCGCTTACGGCAAGCTCTTGAATGCCGGGCAGACCTGCATCGCGCCGGACTATCTGCTGGTTCCGCAAGGGCAAGCCGCAACGATCGCCACGAAATTGGTTGCGGCGATGACGCGGCTCTATCCGAGCCTGCGCGATAATCCCGACTATACGGCTATCGTCAGCGAGCGGCATCACCGGCGTCTCAGCGACATGGTCGCCGAGGCGCGCGAAAGCGGCGCCGAAATCATCGAGGTCAATCCGGCTGGTGAACAACTCGGCATCTCGGATCGCAAGATGGCCCCGGTCTTGGTCAGGAACCCCGGCGAAGACCTGCGGCTGATGCGCGAAGAGATCTTTGGGCCGGTGCTGCCGATCATCGAATACGGCACGCTCGATGGCGCCATCGCGCATGTGAACCGGGCGGAGCATCCACTGGCACTCTACTGGTTCGGCAGCGACAGCGCCAATCGCCAAAGGATGATGCGCGAAACCCTGGCGGGCGGCGTCACGGTCAACGATTGCATGCTACATCTGGTGCAGGAAAGGCAGCCCTTCGGCGGCGTCGGAGCCAGCGGCATGGGCGCCTATCACGGCGAATGGGGGTTCCGGACATTCAGCAAAGAGAAGCCGATTTTCGTGCAGTCCAGACTGAGCGCCGGCGGCCTGCTCAGACCACCCTATGGCACGACATTCGAGCGGCTGTTCCGGCTGCTGAACCTGATCACCTGATAGCATTGTTTTCGAACTGGGCGCGTCTTCGCGTTGTCTCGTGCCAATGCAGCAAGTCATTGCGCGAAAAAATTCCGCATCATCCTGACGCCTGCTGCCATTGAGTGTTCGAACGAGTGAAAATCCGCCCGGCCCCGGGAAAGCCGAGCACTCGAGGTGTCGAAAAATAGAAAAATGCCTGTCCGCCACGACTGGAGGCGCAATAATGCTGCAACTTTTCCGGCTATATTGCGCCGCAACTTTGAGGTAGAAGCGCGCTTCGCCGATCACGGCAAATTGAAGATGGCTTTGCGCGCACCCATATCGGCCGCGCCCGACAGTCGGAAGCGCCGACTTCGCTAAAGCCGCAACGGAACAAAATGACGATGCCGAAAATCAGGTTTCACAAGCTTGCAGCCATTGTCGTGCTCATCGGCTTCGCAGCCTGGATGGGAACAGGCGAGTTCTCGTCCGTCGGCAGTGCCGCGGACAAGCCGAAAACTGCAGACACCGGCAAGGCCGCCCAGCCGGAAGCCGGCAAGCCGAAGACGGCCGAGCCGAAGGCGGCACTGCGCACCGTCGCGGTGGTGACGCCGCCGCGCAAGACCTTCGCGCGGGCGATACGGATCTCGGGTCTGACCGAGGCCGACAAGCGGGCGGTGCTGGCAACCCGCGTCGCCGGCGTCATCGACAAGCTGCCGGTCAAGCAGGGCGATCACGTCAAGACCGGCGACCTGGTGCTGATGCTGGCTGCGGAAGAAAAGATCTCGATGGTCGACAACGCCAGGCAGCTTGTCGCGCAGCGCCAGGCCGAACTGGATGCATCGCTGCAGCTGATGAAAACCGGCAATTTGCCGAAGCTGCAGCTCGACACGGCGCGCTCCAACCTGACCGCGGCGCAATCCCAGCTGGAAACGGCTCAGGCCGAACTCGACCGCAACGAGGTCAAGGCGCCGTTCGACGGCGTCATCGACCGGGTGCCGGTGGAGCTCGGCAGCTCGGTCATGCAGGGTGGCGAGGTGGCCACCATCCTCAAGCTCGACCCGGTGATCGCGCGCGGCGAGATCAGCGAGCGCGACTTGCGCTACATCAAGATCGGCGACGACGCCGATGTGCGGCTGGTCAATGACCAGAAGGTCACCGGCACCGTGCGCTATATCAGCCGCGATGCCTCCTCTCAGACCCGCACCTTCCGCATCGAAGTGGCGATCCCCAATGCCGACGGCTCCATTCCCGCCGGCATGACGGCGGAGATCACGCTCAGCGCCGAGCCAACCGATGCGGTGATGCTGCCGCGTTCGGTGGTCACACTCGGCGACAAGGGCGACCTCGGCATCCGCGCCGTCGGCAGGGACGACAAGGTGGCGTTCTTCCCGATCGATCTCGTCGACGATACCCCGAGCGGCCTGGTGCTCGGCGGCATCCCGAAAGAGGCGCGCATCATCGTCGCCGGCCAGGAGCTGGTGAAGGAAGGCGACCTGGTCAAGCCGGTCGAGGCCGACCAGGCGACCATCAACAAGCTGATCGGCGAAGCAACCGCCGGGACGCAGTAGCGCGGGCCGCGCCGGACAGGGGCGAGGACCATCTGCCGCGACGCAGCTTCTGAAATTCAAGACAGGCTTTAGCCATGGATATCGTCAGACTCGCAATCCACAATGCCCGCCTGACCATTTCGGTCCTGGGCTTCCTTCTGCTGGCGGGCTGGGTCGCGTATCAGTCGACGCCGAAGGAAGCGGAGCCCGACGTCCCTATCCCCATGATGTATGTCAGCCTGATCTATCAGGGCATATCGCCGGAGGATTCGGAGCGGCTGCTGCTGCGGCCAATGGAAACCAAGCTGAAGAGCCTCAAGGGCCTGAAGGAAATGCGTTCGGCCGCCTTCCAGGGCGGCGGCTACGTGCTGGTCGAATTCCAGCCGCAGACCAATCTGGCGACGGCGCTGCAGGACACGCGCAGCAAGGTGCAGGACGCCAAGGCAGACCTGCCGCAGGCGGCCGAGGAGCCTACGGTCACCGAGGTCAATGTCTCGGAGTTTCCGGTCCTGGTCGTGACGCTCTCCGGCGATGTGCCGGAGCGCGTGCTGACTTCCGCCGCCCGCGAATTGCGCGACCGCATCGAGGAAGTGCCCGGCGTGCTCGAGGGCTCGCTGCAGGGCTCCCGCGACGATCTCGTCGAGGTCGTCGTCGATCCAGTGAAGCTGTCATCCTACGGGTTGCAGCTCGACCAGGTGATGCAAGGCGTCGGCGCTTCCAACAGCCTGGTCGCCGCAGGCAATCTCGAAGGCTCCGAGGGCAAATATGCGGTCAAGGTGCCGTCGCTGATCGAGACGCCGGAGGATGTCGCCAACCTGCCCGTCGTCGCCACGCCCAACGCCGTCGTCCAGGCCAAGGACATCGCCACCGTGCGCTCGACCTTCAAGGACGCCGAGACGGTGACCCGCCTCGACGGCAGGCCGGCGATCGCCATCGAGGTGAAGAAGCGCATCGGCGCCAACCTGATCGACACGCTGACGAAGGTCAGGGAAGTCTCCGACGGCTTCATCAAGACCATGCCCGAAGGCATGCATGTCACCTACACGCAGGATAAGTCCGTCTTCGTCAACCAGCTGCTGGGCGACCTGCAGAACCACGTGATGATCGCGGTGATTCTGGTGTTCATCGTCATCCTCTATGCGCTGTCGGGCCGCGCCTCGCTGCTCATCGGCCTCGCCATCCCGTCATCCTTCCTGATCGGCATCCTTCTGCTTGCCATGATGGGCTACACGATCAACATGATCGTGCTGTTCAGCCTCATCCTGGCGGTCGGCATGCTGGTCGACGATGCCATCATCGTCACCGAATTCGCTGAAAGACGGATGAGCGAGGGCATGCCGAAGGAGGATGCCTTCGCGCTTGCCGCTCGGCGCATGGCCGGGCCGGTCATCGCGGCGACGATGACACGCATCGCGGCGTTCTCGCCGCTGCTGTTCTGGCCCGGCATCATCGGCGACTTCATGAAGTACATGCCGATCACGCTGATCGTGACGCTGTCGGCCTCGATGCTCTACGCGCTGGTGTTCGCGCCGACGCTCGGCGCCATCTTTGCCAAGGCGCCGGAGCATCACGAGGCCGATCATCGCGACGGCTGGTATATGGCCGTTGTCAAGCAGGCGGTGCGCTTCCCGATCACCGTCATCCTGCTCACCGTCTGCCTGTTGGTCGGCGTCGGCTTCGCCTATTCGAAATACGGCGCCGGCGTCGAATTCTTCCCCAGCGTCGAGCCGGATTACGGCCTGCTCTACGTGCATGCGCGCGGCAACCTTTCGCTGGCCGAGATGGATGCAGCAACGAAGACGGCCGAGAACCGGCTGCTCGGCTGGCCGGGGGTGAAGTCCGTCTATACGCGCGTCGGCAAGACGCAAGGCGGCGGCCAGGATGTCCCGGAAGATGTGGTCGGCGTCATCCAGTATGAATTCGTCGACTGGCGCCAGCGCAAGTCGGCCAACCAGATCCTCAACGATCTGCGCGGCGTCATGGCCGGCATTCCCGGCGTCGACGTCGAGGTGCGCGTGCCGGAGGCCGGCCCGCCAACCGGCAAGCCGATCCAGATCAGGCTTTCTGCCGCCGACCCGGCCGGGCTCGACGACAAGGCGCGCGCGGTGGCGGCACGCATCGCCAAGGTGCCCAGCGTCATCGACATTTCGGACGGCCTGCCGCCGCCCGGCGTCGACTGGGCGATCGAGGTCGACCGCGCCAAGGCCGCCCAATACGGCATAAGCCCGACTTCGGTCGGCACCGTGGTGCAGCTGGTGACCAACGGCCTCAAGCTTTCGGAATACAGGCCCGCCGGCGCCGACAAGGCGGTCGACATAAGGCTGCGCCTGCCGGAGGACCGACGCACGTTGTCGACGCTCGACGAACTCAGAGTGCAGACGCCGCAAGGAGCGGTGCCGATCTCCAACTTCGTCATCCGCAAGGCGAAACCCAGCGTTGGCGTCCTCAATCGCATCGACGGCGCGCGCACGGTGGTCGTTCAGGCCAATGTCGCGGCAGGCGCCCAGGTTGCCGCTGTGCAGCAGGAGGTCACCAAGGCCGTCGCCGACATGAACCTCGGCAGCGGCATACGCTGGAAGCTCGCCGGCTCCAACGAGGACAGTGCCGAAGCCAGCGCCTTCCTCGGCAAGGCCTTCGGCGCGGCGATCTTCCTGATCTTCCTGGTGTTGCTCGCGCAGTTCAACAAGTTCACCAGCGTGTTGCTGGTGCTGTCCTGCGTGGTCATGGCGACGATCGGCGTGTTCCTCGGATTGCTCCTGACCGGCGAGGCGTTCGGCATCGTCATGTCGGGCATCGGCGTGATTGCGCTGGCCGGCGTGGTGGTGAACAACAACATCGTGCTCATCGACACTTACGACCGGCTGCGCGAGGAAGGCTGGGACAAGATGGAGGCGGTGCTGCAGACCTGCCGCGAGCGTGCCCGCCCGGTGGTGCTGACGGCGGTCTCGGCGATCCTCGGCGTGCTGCCGATCGCCTTCGGCCTCGGGCTGGAAATCTTCCATCACGAGACGACGATCAACGCGCCGTCGACGCAGTGGTGGATTTCGCTGTCTTCGGCGATCGTCTTCGGCTTGTCCTTCGCCACCTTGCTGACGCTGGTGGTGACGCCCTCGATGCTGATGGTGTTCACCCGCGCCAAGGTGAAGCCCGGCGCCCGGCGCAACTGGTTTAGCCGCCTGTTCGGGCGCGGCAAGGGCAAGGTCGCCAGCGACGAACCGGTCGCGGAAGGCGGCACCGAGCCGGCAATTGCTTTCCCGAAAGCCGCCGAATAGAGCCGTTTCGGCGCCCCAAGCTAAGGAGCCGCCCGGGAACTATCGGGCGGCTCTTTGCATTCTTCCCTCGAATTTCAACCAGACGGCGAGGGTTTCTCATGACGATCGGCACAATTCTTGTCATCATTTTGATCCTGATCCTGATCGGCGCCGTGCCGGCATGGCCGCATTCGCGCGCCTGGGGCTACGGACCGTCTGGCATCGTCGGCGTCATCCTGATCGTGCTGCTGATCCTCCTCCTGATGGGCAGGATCTGATCTCAGGCGGTCTGGCGGAATTCAGGCGCGACGGCGATGCCGATATCCTGCAGGGCGTCCTTCACCGCCTGGTCGAGCGGGGTGCGCGGGATTTCGCCGATGACCTCTTCCAGCCGGTTCGAGACCAGCCGGTGCGGCTCGAAGCGCAGGTAGGACATCGAAACGATCTCGCGCCACATGGCGACGAACGGGCTGCCGGCACGCAGCACCCACCAGGGCATGAAGCTGAGCTTCAGCTTCTTTCCGAGAGCCGTCTCGGCCGCCGCCTTGATGTCGAGATCGGTGACGGCGTGGCCGGGAAAGTTGATCGCCTCATGGAAGCCGAGCTTGTCGAGGTTGCGCGCCAGCCCGACAAAAGCGACGGCGAAGTCCGGCAGGTAGGCCCATTCATGTATGAGGTCCGCCGGACCGGGCGCGGTGTAGACGCCCTTGTTCATCTTGGAAGCGACGATGAGGTCGAACCAGCCACCGCTGCCGGCCCCGCCGAAGAAGTCACCGGCCCGCAGCACGATGGTGCGCACGAGGCCGGCGTCGGCCTCGCGGCGGAACAGGTCTTCCATGGCAACGCGGATGCGGCCCTTTTCGGTGGTGGGATGGAACGGCGTTTCCTCGGTGATCACCTGCGGCATCGGTGAACCGTAATTGTAGACGGTGCCGGGGAAGAGGTGCAGCGCGTTGTTCGCCCGGCAGGCGGCCATGACGTTTTCGGCCATCGGCAGGCACTTGCTCCAATCGGTGTAGATCGGGTTCAGCCCGTTGAAGACGATGTCGACGCCTTGTGTGGCGCGGATCAGCGCTTCGCGGTCCAGCGCGTCGCCGGCAACCGCAGTGGCGCCCTCGAGCTCGGCCGGCACCTTACCGGTGCGGGTGACGGCGCGGACGTCGAAACCGGCGTCGATGAAGGCCCTGGCGACAACGCGGCCGAGCCGGCCATTGGCGCCCAGAATTGCGATCTTGGTCATTTTCCTGCTCCTTGTCGGTGTTTGCAGGCCGAATATCGTCTCCACGCTTGCGAATGGAAATTGACTAAGATCGGCGATCTGTTATTCAAAAATGAATGAAAGAATTCGACTGGAACCTGATCAAGAGCTTCGTCGCGGTCGCCGAGACCGGCAGCCTTTCGGCTGCCGCCCGCAGGCTGGCGGCGAGCCAGCCGACGCTCGGGCGCCATATCGTCGAGTTGGAGCAGGCGCTTGGCGTCACGCTGTTCCGGCGCGGGCGGCGCGGCTACGAGCTGACGGAGGCCGGCAGCACGCTCTATGAGCACGGCAGGACGATCAGCGAGCAGGCCAACGCCTTCTCGCTGCTGGCGCTGGGGTCGGTCGAAGCGATCGAGGGCACGGTGCGGATCGCCGCCAGCGAGGTGGTCGCGGGCTGCGTGCTGCCCGGGATGCTGGCGCGGCTCGGCGAAGAGGAGCCGGGTATCGAGGTCGAGATCGTTGCCTCCAACCAGGTCGAGAACCTGCTTCGCCGCGACGCCGATATCGCCATTCGCATGGTCAAGCCGGCGCAGAACGAGCTGGTGGCGCGCAAGGTCACCGATATCGTGCTGCGCCTGTGCGCCGCCAAATCCTATCTCGACCGGCGCGGCCGGCCGGAAACGCCGGGCGATCTGGCTGATCACGCCCTGGTCGGCTTCGACCGAAGCGATGAGATCATCCGCGGCTTCACCGCCTATGGCATTCCGGTCGGCCGCAGCGCCTTTCGCTTCAGGACCGACAACCAGATTGTTCTGTGGGAGGCGGTGCGGGCGGGCAATGGCATCGGTATCGGCCAGGAGCCGCTGGTCGATAACGATCCGCATTTGGAAAAGCTGTTGCCGGAAGTGCCGCTGCCGGTGCTGCCGGTATGGCTGGCCATGCATCGCGACGTGCGCACCAGCATGCGCATCCGCCGCGTCGCGGATTTCCTTTATGAGGAACTGAAGCGCTATTCGGCTGGCTAGAGCATGATGCCGAAAAGTGTGAAGCGGTTTTCGGACGACATCATGCTCTATTTCTCTAATCTCAGAGCCGGATGATTTCAGGTCGATCGGACCTGAAATCATCCGGCTCAGGGGCGAACTCGGCCCGGTGAGCGAGCCCTGCCATCAAGAGCACGACGGCCAGCAGGCCCGACAGCGCGATGAAGATCGGGCCGAAGCTCGAATGCTCGGCGATGAAACCGATTGCCGACGGCGCTACCAGGATACCCGAATAGCCCATTGTGGTGACGACGCTCATGCCGGTGCCCGACGACATGCCTTCCTGGTTGCCGCCGGCCGAGAAAATGATCGGCACCGTGTTGGCGATGCCGAAGCCGCAAAGGGCGAAAGCGGCGATGGCCAGCCAGGGCGACGGCGACAGCCCGGCCATCAGCATGCCGGCGGCGGCGACAAGGGCCGAGCCGCGCAGCGTCGACACCGCGCCGAAGCGGTTGCGCACGCCGTCTCCCAAAAAGCGCATAACGGCCATGACGCCGGAGAAAGCGGCATAGGCGAGGCCGGCGACCGCAAGATCGGCGCCGAGTTCCTGGTGGAGATAGAGCGCCGCCCAGTCGAGCACCGCGCCCTCGGAAATCATGGTGAGCAGCGCCATCACTCCGACCAGATAGACGATCGTGTGCCGCGGCAGCGAGAATTTCCGATGCTGTGCGGCCTGCGGCTTGTCCTCCTCGATGAGGTGGCCAACAGCAGAGGTAAGCACGGCGAAGGCCAGAGCCGTCACCACGATCACATGGGTGAGGTAACCGTAATTCTGGATGGCGTAGCCGCCGAGCGCGCCGCCGGCGAAGCCGCCGAGGCTCCAGAAGCCGTGCGAGGACGACATGATGGCGCGGGCGAGCCTTCGTTCAACCACCACCGCATTGGAATTCATGGCGACATCCATGCCGCCGATCGAGCCGCCGAAGAGGATCATGGCGATGGCCGCCAGCGGCACATTGGGCGCCAGCGCCACGACCAGCAGGCCGAAGCTGCCGCAGATGCCGAACCAGCGCAGCACGGTGCGCGAGCCATGTTTTGAAATGAGATGCCCGCACCAGCTCATGGCGGTGACGGCGCCGGCGCCGAACAACAGGATCAATAGGCCGAGCGTGAATTTCGAAATGTCGAGCCTGGTCAGAAGCACCGGGATCTGTGGCGCCCAGCTGCCGGTCAGGAAGCCATTGGCAAGAAAAATTCCGGCCACGGCCCAGCGGCCGCGGATGGCGGCCTGCATGATGTCTTGAGCGCTCACGATCCAGAATCCGGGTCAGAGATGGATTTGCGCCGCAAATTAGATCGATTCAATTTGCAGTCAAGTGCCGTGTCTTGGGAAGTGCTTGGACCATAAGGCGAGCAGGGACAGCTCCCGTTCCTGCCGGGTTACCGACGTTGGAGATTGGCCGAAACGCCGATTCATTCGTCATCCCTCGACCTGTCCCAAGGATCCACCGTCCTATGAAGGCCCGCGATCAGTCCTGAGGACCCGGTAGATTCTCGGGACAAGCCCGAGAAATGACGTCGGCGCGAAAGCGCACGACAAGGACGACGAGCAGGAAGAAGCCGCCTGAGGTTTTCCCGTTTGGGCGGAGCGACGAACACAGACCCTGGGGTGACAAAGGGGTGGGCCGTTTCGACTGATCTCAGACGCCAGCGGCTGCCAGAAACGACACTCTCAAGACATCGTGTCGAGCTTGCGTTGCATGGCGGCGATCTGCGCTTTCAATTCCTGCAGGTCATCGGTCTTTTCCGGCGCGTCCTTCTTGGCGGGCTCGGCCGGAGTTGTGGAATTGGTTCCGGCCGGCGGGAACGGCGTGAACATGCGCATGGCGTTCTGAAACATCTCGACGTTTCGGCGCGTCTGCTCTTCCAGCGCCTTCATCGGCGTCTTCATCAAATCGATCGGCGTCTTGCCGAAGGTGCCCTTCAGCTGCTCGCGGAAGCGCTCCTGCTCCTTGGCGAAGGCGATCATCGATTGTTCGAGGAAGCTGGGCACGATCATCTGCATCTGGTCGCCGTAGAAGGCGATAAGCTGGCGCAGGAAGGGGATCGGCAGCATGTTCTGCCCGTCCTTGTTCTCCAGCTCGAAGATGATCTGGGTGAGAACCGGATGCGTGATGTCGTCGCCGGTCTTGGCGTCCTGCACCGTGAACTCCTCGCCTTTCTTGACCATCTCGGCCAGATCCTCGAGCGTCACATAGGTGCTGGTGCCGGTGTTGTAGAGCCGGCGATTGGCATATTTCTTGATGACGATCGGGTCGTCTTTTGCGGCCATCCGTATCCTCCCCAGGATACCGGCGCATGTGAGTAAGCGGCCGGTAACGATTGCGCCATTTGTCGAGGATACGCGCAAAAGCCTCACAATTCCAAGCGGTTTGTGCAGTGCGGCATCAATTTGTGCTGCACGACAGGTGGAAAATGCTGCGCCACGATCGCTGCGCCGCGGCGAGCCAACCGCGTGGCCTGCTTGCGGCGCATGGCGGCCATGCCCATTTCCGGTTTGACTTGGGTTCTGGAACGGGCAAGAAAAGTCTTTAACGGAACCCTAAAACACGACACCTCGAAGCCTGGAGAAGAAAATGTCCGCTTCCAATTCAATCGTCGTCGCCAGCGCCGCCCGCACCGCTGTCGGTTCCTTCAACGGCAGTTTCGCCGCCACGCCGGCGCATGAGCTCGGCGCCGTGGTCATCCGGGAATTGCTCGCGCGTTCAGGCGTCGAGGCGAACGAAGTCGACGAGGTCATCCTCGGCCAGGTGCTGACCGCCGCGCAAGGCCAGAACCCCGCCCGCCAGGCCTCGATCAATGCCGGCCTGCCCAAGGAGACCACCGCCTGGGGCCTCAACCAGGTTTGCGGCTCGGGCCTCAGGGCGATCGCGCTCGGCATGCAGCAGATCGCCACGGGCGACGCCAGGGTGATCGTCGCCGGCGGCCAGGAATCGATGTCGCTGTCGCCGCATGCCGAGCATCTGCGCGCCGGCGTCAAGATGGGCGACTACAAGATGATCGACACCATGATCAAGGACGGCCTGTGGGACGCCTTCAACGGCTACCATATGGGCAACACCGCCGAGAATGTCGCCCGCCAGTTCCAGATCACCCGCGAAGAACAGGACCAGTTCGCGCTGGCCTCGCAGAACAAGGCCGAGGCCGCGCAGAAGGCCGGCAAGTTCAAGGACGAGATCGTCGCCTTTGCCATCAAGGGCAAGAAGGGCGACACCATCGTCGATCAGGACGAGTATGTCCGCCACGGCGCGACGCTGGATGCCATGACCAAACTGCGGCCGGCCTTCGACAAGGACGGCACGGTCACCGCCGCCAACGCGTCCGGCATCAACGACGGCGCAGCCGGCGCGCTGCTGATGACGGAGGCGGAGGCCGCCAGGCGCGGCATTACCCCGCTGGTGCGCATCGCGTCCTGGGCAACCGCCGGCGTCGATCCGGCGGTCATGGGCACCGGGCCGATTCCCGCTTCCAAGAGGGCGTTGGAGAAGGCCGGCTGGTCGGTGAAGGATCTCGACCTGGTCGAGGCGAACGAGGCTTTCGCCGCCCAGGCCTGCGCGGTCAACAAGGGGCTCGGCTGGGATCCGTCGATCGTCAACGTCAATGGCGGCGCGATTGCCATCGGCCATCCGATCGGCGCCTCGGGCGCCCGCATCTTCAACACGCTGGTCTTCGAAATGCGCCGCCGCGGCGCCAAAAAGGGCCTCGCCACGCTGTGCATCGGCGGCGGCATGGGCGTCGCCATGTGCGTGGAAGCGCTGAACTGAGCCAATAGCGAATAGGGAGTAGCGAATAGCGAATAGGGAAGAACGGCGTCGGCGCAGCGGGCTTCGCTACTCCCTATTCGCTCCTTCGACCAAAAGGGAGGAACTTCATGACCAAAGTAGCAATCGTCACGGGCGGATCGCGCGGCATCGGTGCCGCGATTTCGGTGGCGCTGAAGAGCGCCGGCTATTCGGTCGCCGCGAACTATGCCGGCAATGACGAGGCCGCAAGCAAGTTCACCGCCGAGACCGCTATCAAGACCTACAAATGGTCGGTCGCCGACTACGACGCCTGCGCCGCCGGCATCAAGCAGGTCGAGGCCGACCTCGGCCCGGTTTCGGTGCTGGTCAACAATGCCGGCATCACCCGCGACGCCATGTTCCACAAACTGACGCCCGAGCAGTGGAAAGAGGTCATCGACACCAACCTGTCGGGTGTCTTCAACATGACGCATCCGCTGTGGGGCGGCATGCGCGACCGCAGGTTCGGCCGCGTCATCACCATTTCCTCGATCAACGGCCAGAAAGGCCAAATGGGCCAGGTCAACTATTCGGCCTCGAAAGCCGGCGACATCGGCTTCTCCAAGGCGCTTGCTCAAGAGGGCGCCCGCGCGGGCATCACCGTCAATGTTATCTGCCCCGGCTACATCGCCACCGACATGGTCATGGCCGTGCCGGAAAAAGTGCGGGAATCGATCATCGCTCAGATCCCGGTCGGCCGTCTCGGCGAGCCGCAAGAGATCGCGCGCTGTGTCGTCTTCCTGGCGTCGGAGGAGGCCGGCTTCATCACCGGCTCGACCATCACCGCCAATGGCGGCCAGTACTTCGCCTGAGGTCTTTCATCCCGATGGAGGGCGGCCCGGACAGCCGGGCCGCTATGCGCTGCCGATGAGGCTGGCGCGACACCTTGCCTCAATACGGCACGCAAAGATTAACGGCCTCGCTCCCGCTCTGTGCAAAACCCGTTCACAAGCTGTGACTTTTCGGTGCGCAAGCTGTGGGCAACACTATATGTTGGGGTGAACAAAACCGGAAAACCTTTGAATCGCTGATTCGTCGCCGATTCGTTCCGGCTTTGGCCGGAAAGTTAACGGCAGCGGCGTCAAACGGCGCTGAGATGGTTAACCGTCGGTAAGAAAGATCAATAATTTCATAAGTTTGACGGGTGAGCCCACTCGCGCCACGATTGTTCACCGGCAAAGGTTAACAGTACTTCGCGTCGTACTGAGGCCAAGCATGAATCGGGCCAGTTTAGAGATTCAGCATGTGGTGAGACTCGTCGTCAAAAAATCCACATATAGCCGTGAACAAAACCTGAATCAGGACGAGTCGTCGATTCGTCGCCGATTCGTTCCAGACTCGTTCCAACGGTTAACCAGCGACGGATTCTGACCCTTCCATTGCGGTGGCCATCGTCGCGATGGAACATTCCGCTTTCGCTTCGCGCCCGAAATCCTTATGTGTCGCCTGTCACACGCGGCGGCGCCGCCGCGTTCCCGACAACAAGCGGCAGAAAGCCTCATTTCCGAGCCGATGAACATCCACCCGAAACACTCCCAGCCGTTGATACTTTCAGGCCGCGACGTGACGGCCGTGCTCGGCCCCACCAACACCGGCAAGACCCATCTCGCCATCGAGCGCATGGTGGCGCATGAGACGGGCGTCATCGGCCTGCCGCTCCGGCTGCTGGCGCGCGAGGTCTATACCCGCGTCAGCGAGAAGGTCGGCGCCCATAAGGTGGCGCTGATCACCGGCGAGGAGAAGATCGTCCCGGCGAGCGCGAAATATTCGGTCTGCACCGTCGAGGCGATGCCGCGCGAAACCGACGCCGCCTTTGTCGCCATCGACGAGGTGCAGCTCGCCGGCGATCTCGAGCGCGGCCACATCTTCACCGACCGCATCCTGCATCTGCGCGGTCGCCAGGAGACGTTGCTGCTCGGTGCGGCCACCATGCACGGCATCCTGCAGCGCCTGCTGAAGGGCGTCTCGGTGGTGACGCGGCCGCGGCTGTCGCATCTTGCCTATGCCGGCTCGAAGAAGCTCACCCGCCTCCCCCGGCGCACCGCGATCGTCGCCTTCTCCGCCGACGAGGTCTATGCCATCGCCGAGCTGATCCGCCGCCAGCAGGGCGGTGCCGCCGTCGTGCTCGGCGCGCTGTCGCCGCGCACCCGCAACGCCCAGGTGGCGCTGTTCCAGTCGGGCGATGTCGACTATCTCATCGCCACCGATGCCATCGGCATGGGGCTTAACCTTGACCTCGACCATGTCGCCTTCGCCCAGAACCGCAAGTTCGACGGCTACCAATACCGCAACCTGACGTCGGCCGAGCTCGGCCAGATCGCCGGCCGCGCCGGCCGCCATCTGCGCGACGGCACCTTCGGCGTCACCGGCCAGGTCGATCCGCTCGACGAGGATCTGGTCAAGAAGATCGAAAGCCATGACTTCGATCCGGTGAAGGTGATGCAGTGGCGCACCGCCGATTTCGATTTCGCCAGCCTCGACGCGCTGAAGCGCTCGATCGAGACCAACGCGCCGGTCGAAGGGCTGACGCGGGCGTTGCCGGCAGTGGACGCGCAGGCGCTGGACCACCTGTCGCGCGACGAGGAGATCCGCGCTTTAGCCACCGACGCCAGGCGCGTGGCGCTGCTGTGGGAAGCCTGCGCCCTGCCGGACTACCGCAAGATCGCGCCGGCCCAGCATGCCGACCTCATCGCCTCGATCTATATGGACCTTTCGCGCCATGGCCATGTCGACGAAAATTACATGGCCGAGCAGGTGCGGCGCGCCGACACGACGGACGGCGATATCGACACGCTGTCGCACAGGATCGCCCAGATCCGTACCTGGACTTTCGTCTCCAACCGGCCGGGCTGGCTGGCCGATCAGGCACACTGGCAGGAAAAGACGCGTGAAATCGAAGACAGATTGTCGGATGCGCTGCATGAGCGGTTGACGAAACGCTTCGTAGACCGCAGGACTTCCGTCCTCATGCGGCGCCTTAGAGAAAATACCATGCCTGAAGCCGAAATCAGCCCAACCGGAACTGTCCTCGTCGAAGGCCATCATGTCGGCGAACTGCAAGGCTTCCGCTTCACCGCCGACCAGAGCGCCGGCGGCGAGGATGCCAAGGCTGTGCGCACCGCCGCCCAGAAGGCTCTTGCCGCCGAATTCGAGGCGCGCGCCGACCGCTTCGGCGCCTGCGCCAATGGCGATCTGGCACTCGGCTCTGACGGTACGGTGCGCTGGATCGGCGCGCCGATCGGCACGCTGGTTGCCAGCGACGAAGCGTTGAAGCCGCGCCTTGTGCTGCTGGCCGACGAGCAGCTCACCGGGCCGGCCCGCGACAAGGTCGCGGCGCGCGCCGAGCGTTTCGTCAATTTCCAGATCGAGTCGCTTTTGAAGCCGCTGGTCGATTTGAAGAATGCCGAACAGCTTACCGGCATCGGCCGCGGCATCGCCTTCCAGCTCGTCGAGCATTTTGGCCTCATCAACCGCCGCGACATAGCCGAGGAGATGAAGTCGCTCGACCAGGAAGGACGCGCCGCATTGCGCCGCCTGGGCGTGCGCTTCGGCGCCTACCACGTCTTCGTGCCGGCGCTGATCAAGCCGGCGCCCGCCGGGCTGGTGACGCTGCTGTGGGCATTGAAGAATGATGGCAAGGACAAGCCGGGCTTCGGCGACGTAGTGCACGCGCTTGCCTCCGGCCGCACCTCGGTGGTCATCGACCCGGCCTTCGACAAGACCTTCTACAAGCTCGCCGGCTACCGCAATCTCGGCCGCCGCGCAGTGCGCGTCGACATTCTGGAGCGACTGGCCGATCTCATCCGCCCGGCGACCAACTGGAAGCCCGGCCTCGGCCAGCGGCCTGATGGCGCCTATGACGGCCAGTCCTTCATGGTGACGCCGCCGATGATGTCGATTCTCGGCGCCACCGCCGACGACATGGAAGAGATCCTGAAGGGTCTCGGCTACCGCGCCGAGCCGAAGCCGGCCGCCGAAGTGAAGGCGAAACTCGAGGCGCAGGACAATGCCGCCCGCGAAGCCGCCGCCGCCAAGCTGGCAGCGGAAGAGGCCGCGCGCGCGGCAGCGGCAGCCGAAACGCCGACCGCCGAAGCCACCGAGACACCAGCCGAAAGTCCGGAGCCGGCGGTGGTGGCAACTGAGGCTGCGGCCGAAACCGCCGAGGAACCTGTCGCCGAAGCGGGCGCGGAACTCGCGACGGCAGAGGAGACACAAACGGAAGCTGCGGAAGCGGCCTCGCCGGCAGCAGAGCAGACCGATGCGCCGGCTGCCGAGCCGGTAACGGAAGCTGGCGCGCCGGCTGCCGAGGTCGAAGCCTCCGTGGCAAGCGAAGCTGCACCGGCGGAAGCCGCAGCACCGGAAGTCGCAGCACCGGAAGCCGAGGCTCCAGCCGAAGCTGGGGCCCCGCCAGAGGCTGAGGCTCCCACCGAGGCCGAGGAACCGAAGCCGGTCCTTCTTTGGCGGCAAGCGCGTTTCGACCATCAGCGTCCGCGCCACCGCCACGACAACCGCCGGGACAATCGTCCACGCGGGGCGCAGGCCCACCCTGCCGGTCAGGCGCGGGATAACCAGCCTGATGCCGCTTCCGGCCAGCCGGCGGACCGGCCTGCCCAGGAGGGTCGCCGCGACCAGCGTGACGGCGCCGGCAAGCCGCGCTTCGACCGCTCGAAGTTCAAGCCGAGACCGGAAACTGGAGACCGGCGCGAAACCGGCGAACGGCGTGATGCCAAGCCGCAGGGCGAGCGTCCGGATCGCCACGAGGGGGGCCGCCGCGAAGGCCGGCCCGACTGGAAGGGCAACCGGCAGGACGGCAAGGGCAACGCGCAGGGCGGCAAGCCGGCCTTCCAGGCGAAGCCGCGCGAGGAACGTCCACAGCGCTTCGATCCGGATTCGCCCTTCGCCAAGCTCGCCGCCTTGCGCGACCAGCTGAAGAAATAGCTTCGCTCGGTTCCGATGGTCGCGGAAGGCCGCCAGCGCATCGACAAATGGCTGTTCTTCTCGCGCGCGGTCAAATCGCGCTCGCTGGCCGCCAAAATCGTCGTTGCCGGCCGCGTCCGCATCAATCGCGACAAAGCAGCGCAGGCATCGGACATCGTCCGTTGCGGCGATGTCCTTACCATAACGCTGGAGGGTCGGATCCTGGTCTGGAAGGTGCTCGAGCCCGGGGCTCGGCGCGGTCCGGCCGAAGAGGCACGGCTGCTCTATGAAGACATGTCGCCGCCGCCGGCCCTCAAGGGAGAGGCGGTTCCCGACGCCATTCCAGCGCTGCGCGAGGCCGGCAGCGGCCGCCCGACCAAGCGCGAGCGCCGCCAGACCGACCGGCTGCTCGGCGAGGACTGACCCGGCCGGCGCCTGGCCGCCGGAGAGAAATCCAATCCGGAAACGCCCGTGCTGCCAGCAATTCCCGCCCTTGCAAGCGGCAGGCAAAGGCGTTACCTCACCAAAAAAGCTGCCGCATCGGCCCGAAAATCGGAATCGATTTTTGGAAAGCACGATGCGCAAGTTCTAAAAGAGTTAGAGCGTACTTAGTGCCCATGGGGGCGCACGTCGCTCTAAGAAAGACGGGACGGCCCGGAGCCTGCGATGACCTATGTCGTGACCGACAATTGCATAAAATGCAAATACATGGACTGCATCGAGGTCTGTCCGGTCGACTGTTTCTACGAAGGCGAAAATATGCTCGTCATCCATCCCGACGAATGCATAGACTGCGGCGTCTGCGAGCCCGAATGCCCGGCCGACGCGATCAAGCCGGACACCGAGTCCGGCCTCGACAAATGGCTGCAGATCAATTCCGAATACGCCGAGAAATGGCCCAACATCACGGCCAAGAAGGAACCGCCGGCGGATGCCAAGGACTTCGACGGCGAGGCCGGAAAGTTCGAGAAATATTTCTCGGCCGAACCTGGCGAAGGTGACTGATCCGCAGGGCCTGCCAGGCCGGCATGACCTTGCGTAACGAGGCCGATACAATAACTGTCTTGACAGGCAGCGATGGCGCTCGGTGTCAGCGAACACGGCAAAACCTTGATTCTTCCGACTTTTTGTGTTACACAAACGAAACATGCCGGTGACACAACGTCGATTTATGGCGCTAACGCCCCAAATCACTGAAAGGTGAGCTTCTCAATCCGGACCAGAGCGATCTGGGGCAGGCAGTCGCATTCGTGCGGTTTGCCGGTCTTGGCTTTATCCGGTGGGTTCATCTGTTGTGCGGCTAACGGTCGGTAGCCCGATCGCGTGAGTTTAGCCGGCACCGCCATGCCGGCGCTACAAAAGGAGTTCAGGGCGTATGGCAACGATAACCCCACAGAAGAAGTCCACCGCAGCCCGCCACGGGTTCAAGACCGGCGAGTTCATCGTCTATCCGGCGCATGGCGTCGGCCAGATCGTGTCCATCGACGAGCAGGAAGTCGCCGGCCACAAGCTGGAGCTGTTCGTCATCGACTTCCAGAAGGACAAGATGCGCCTCAAGGTGCCGGTCGCCAAGGCGACCTCCATCGGCATGCGCAAGCTGTCGGAAGAGGATTATGTCGAGCGCGCGCTGAAGGTCGTGCAGGGCCGCGCCCGCGTCAAGCGCACCATGTGGTCGCGCCGCGCCCAGGAATATGACGCCAAGATCAATTCCGGCGACCTGATCTCGATCTCGGAAGTGGTGCGCGATCTTTACCGCGCCGACAACCAGCCCGAGCAGTCCTATTCCGAACGCCAGCTTTACGAAGCCGCGCTCGACCGCATGGCCCGTGAGATCGCCGCCGTCAACCGCATGTCGGAAACCGAGGCGGTGCGCCTGATCGAGGTCAACCTCAAC